>JBJMVX010000317.1:0-25393 GCA_045810445.1 Massilia sp. | reverse complement strand
CGGGCGAGCAATTGGCGCAACGGGTGGGGCCCCTTGGTTATCTGGCGCGCGAAATTGCCGACGAAGTGGCAGCGCGCCTGTGCGCCCTGCTACCGGACGACGCCGCATGAGCGCGCCTGCGCCAGAGCAGCAGACCCTGGGTCTGAAGGACGAAATGCACATGATCCTGGAAGAGGCGCGCATGGTATTGCCGGGCATTCAGGCACTGATCGGCTTCCAAACCATTGCCGTGTTCAACCAGCGCTTTACCGAGTTGCCTGGGTACGCGGTGGCAGTGCATCTGGCGGCACTGGCCTTGCTGGCCATCTCGGCCGCCCTGGCGATGACGCCGGCAGCGCTGAACCGCCTGACGCATCCCCACGGCTTTACCCGTCGCGACGTGGCCCGTTCGTCCATGTTCCTGACGTGGGGCATGCTGGCCTTGATGCTGGCCTTCGCGCTCGATGGCTTCGTGGTGCTGTACACCGCGACGGAAATCGGCTGGCTTGCCGTGGCCGGCGGCTGCGCCACGCTGCTCGGGTTTGCCGTGCTGTGGTTCGTGTTTCCCCTGGGCGCGCGCCGGCTGCGAGCCCAGGGGGCGCATTCGGCTTAGGGCGTCAGCACGACCTTGCGGCAATTGTCTTCCTTTTTGTCGAACATGCGATAGGCCTCGGCAGCTTTGCTCAGCGGCATGCGGTGCGAGATGATGATGTCCGGATGCAGCCTGCCCTCGCCGATCAATTGCAAGAGCTCCGGCATATAGCGCTGTACGTGGGTCTGGCCAGTGCGCACGCCGATGCCCTTCTCAAAAATGTCGCCAAACAAGAATCCATGGATGAAGCCGGCATACACGCCCGGCACGCTGATGGTGCCGCCCCTGCGCACGGCAGCAATGCACTGGCGCAGCGCTTGGCCGCTACTGCCTTCGAGCTTGATGGCAGTCAGTGCCGTTTCCAGCGCGCTGCCTTTGGCTTCAAAGCCGATCGCATCGACCACGCCATCAACGCCACGTGCATTGGTGTTCTCGATAATGAATTCGGCGGCGTCAACGTCGTCAAAATTGATGGGGATGGCGCCATAAGTCTGGCGTGCAAATTCGAGGCGGTAGGGATGATGGTCGACCATGAAAATCTTCTCGGCCCCCAGCATGCGCGCGCAGGCGGCAGCCATTTGACCAACAGGGCCGGCGCCAAAAATGGCGAGGCTCGATCCCTGGCCCACGCCGGCGTTGAGGACAGCCTGGTAGCCGGTGGGAAGTATATCGCTCAGAAACAGCACCTGCTCGTCCGTCAGGGCATCGGGAATCTTGATCGGACCGACATTGGCTTTTGGCACACGGACGTATTCAGCCTGACCACCGGGCACGCCGCCGTACAGGTGGGTGTAGCCGAACAGCGCCGCGCCCGGGCGTATGGATTTTTTGTTCATGATGGCGCCACGGTCGGGATTGGTGGTTTCGCAGGCCGAGTACAGATGCATGTCGCAGAAAAAGCAGCTGCCACACGCGATGACGAAAGGCACGACCACGCGGTCGCCCTTCTGCAGGGCAGTCACGGCAGGGCCGGCGTCAACGACGGTGCCCATGAACTCGTGCCCCAGGATGTCGCCTGCCTTCATGCCGGGTACCTTGCCGCGGTACAGGTGGAGGTCGGAACCACAGATGGCGGTGGCAGTGATTCTGAGAATGATATCGTCGGGTTCTTGCAGGATGGGGTCAGGGACCGCATCGACTTGGACTTCATGGGCGGAGTGGTAGACAAGCGCTTTCATGCGATTCTCCTTTCGGCTGGATGGCGAAGACTGGGTGTAAATGAGGACTGTGGGCCTTCGCCTGGCCGCCATCGGTGCGTTGCATAACCGTGTGCGCGAGAGGCGCCACTTGCTGCATGCGAGCCTGCAATGCTCACCGATCGCTCCTACTTTTTTTAGGGATAGTCGCCTACATCGAGCTCAGAAAAATCCGAATGAACAGCGCGTCAGTGCGGCATAAGATGGTGAACTCCCAAGCGCGCCGCGGCGTGCTTTTACTACGCACACAAGGAGAGAACAATGGCAACGACCAACAAAGCCAAGGAATCAGGACAGCGTGTCGGTGGCATGGGCCAGGAACAGGACGCCATATCCATGCTGACCCAAGACCATGAAAACGTGAGGGCGCTGTTTGAAAAGTACGACCAATTGAGTGACCGTTCGCGGGCCAGCAAAAAGAAAATTGCCACGCAAATTTGCCTGGAACTGACCAAGCATTCCACGGTTGAAGAGGAAATTTTCTATCCGGCAGTGCGCGCCAGCGCCGATGACGCGGAAGACCTGGTCGACGAGGCGATTGTCGAACATGCGTCGGCCAAGGAATTGATTGCGCAAATTTTATCGATGGCACCGGACGAGGATCTGTACGATGCCAAGGTCAAGGTGCTGTGGGAACAAATCGAGCACCACGTCGAAGAGGAAGAAGAGCAAATGTTCCCGAAAGCGCAAGAGGCAAAGCTCGATCTGGTCGCGCTGGGCGAGGCGATCGAGGCACGCAAGGCAGAGGTCACGCTGCCGGTTTCCCAATAAACAGTGAGGCAGAACATGGGCACAGCCAAGAGCAAGGGTAACAAGCAGTCCGGGGAGAAGGGATCGTCTTCGGGCGCGGCCATCGAACAAAAGGACAAGAAGTCCAGCGAAGATCGCAAGAGCGATACCAAAGCCGGTAGCAGCAGCGGTGCTGGTGGCGGCGCCAAACAAAAGCAGAAGCATTGAGGCGTGGCACGGCGGTGCCGAATTCGGCCCCGCCGTGCGCGGAGTGGCTTAGACCCGGGGTGGATCGGTCTCGCGTGCGTACACGCGATGGCCGGCCAGGGCTGCCTTGAACTGCTCCAGCGCAGCGGTCGTGTCACTGCGTCCCACCAAGAACAATCCTGGATCGGCGCCGCCATCCGGGAGCGCGGTCGGTATGCCGGCCACGGTGAGCAACTGCATGCCGCTCTCGATCGCCAGGATTGGCTTGCCATGCCGGTACTGCTGGCGCAGGAAGTCGCACACGAAGGCGTCCATGCCCAGGGTCTGGCCCAGGTTGGCGGCGTCAGGCACGACGACAGCGTCATACAGCACCGATGGTCCGGCCTCGACCGTGATTTCCACGTCGAGCGCACTGCCATCCGTGGCGGCCAGCTCGCCAAGCTGTTGTCCCACCAGCCGCGGCACGGCGCCGTCGGTTAGCAGTGAGGCATAGATGGTATGCACCAAATCCGCATCGATGTCAGGCCCGACCAGGATGGCGACGCGCCGGGTGCGGATGCCGGTGACACCTGGGCGGCTGAGCAGCGATAGCGAAGGCGAGGGCGGATAGACAGGGATGGGCTGGTCGCTCGCACGGGGCAGGGCAGATGGCAAGGGCAGTCCCAGTCCGTCTGCCACGGCCCTGGCCAGCGCCAGGTCCACATTGACCAGACCGGCGAGCATCCGCACGCGCACGGCAGGCGTTTGCACGCGTGTCAATTCAAAACGAAAGGCCTGGATGATGTGTTCCTGTTCCGGTGGGCTCTGGCTTTCCCAGAACAGGCGGGCCTGACCGTAGTGCTCGGCAAACAGGGCCGGCTTGCCGCGCGTTTTTTGTTCAGCCACGGGTGCCGGAAAAGAGATAAAGCCAGCGCTGCCCGCCTGGAAGGGGCAGCCTCCAGCGAGGGAGTTGGGTTCGTAGTTCACGCGCCCGCGGTTCACGGCCTGGCGGTGGATGCCTTCGCGCTGGTTGTTGTGCACCTGGGCCAGGGAGGCATTGATCGGGATCTCATGGAAATTGGGCCCGCCCAGCCGGCTGAGCTGGGTATCGAGGTAGGAATGGTTGCGCCCCTGGAGCAGGGGGTCGTCGGTGAAATCAATGCCAGGAATCACATTGGCGGTGCAGAAGGCAACCTGCTCGGTCTCGGAAAAGAAATTGTCGGGATTGCGATCGAGAACCAAGCGGCCCAGCGGCTGCAGCGGGAAGAGCTCTTCCGGCACCAGCTTGGTCGGGTCGAGCACGTCAAAGGGCAAGGCGTCGGCTTCCTGCTCGCTAAACACCTGGACCGCCAGCTCGTACTGGGGGAAATTGCCCGAATCAATGGCTTCCCACAAATCGCGTCGGTGGTAGTCGGGATCGGCGCCCGAGATCTTGACTGCTTCATCCCAGACCACCGAATGGGTGCCCTGGAGTGGCGTCCAGTGAAATTTGCAGAACTGCGCTTCCCCAGCGGCATTGACCAGACGGAAGGTATGCACACCGAAACCTTGCATGGTGCGGTAGCTGCGTGGAATGGCACGGTCGGACATCAGCCACATGAGCATGTGGGTAATTTCCGGACTGAGCGAGGCGAAGTCCCAGAAGTTGTCGTGGGCGCTGGACGCCTGCGGCATGCCATGGTGAGGCTCGGGCTTGAGTGCATGCACGACGTCGGGAAACTTGATGGCATCCTGGATGAAAAACACGGGAATATTATTGGCCACCAGATCCCAGTTGCCCTCTTCTGAATAGAACTTGGTGGCGAAGCCGCGCACGTCACGCGCCAGGTCAGTCGAGCCGCGTTCGCCAACGGCAGTGGAAAAGCGCACAAACACGGGCGTGCGTTTGCCCGCTTCGGCCAGTGGCGCTGCGCGGGTGAGGGACTGGAAATTTCCATACGACTCGAAATAACCGTGCGCGCCTGAACCACGTGCGTGCACTACGCGCTCGGGATTGCGCTCATGGTCAAAATGGGTGATCTTTTCGCGGAAGATAAAGTCTTCCATCAAGGTCGGTCCCCGCAAGCCAAGCTTGAGCGAATCCTGGTTGTCGGCAATGGGCACGCCCTGGTTGGTGGTCAGTGCTTGCGCGGTGTCATCCACACGGGCCCGGTCAAGCGGGCTGTTGAGGGCATTGACACCAAGCTCGGGATTGCCGTCACCCACTTTGGGCGACGCGACGGTTTCAGTACTCGTGCTGGCCGTGGCCAAGGGCGAGGACGGCGTGTGGGTTTCGCCCACGTGGGGCGTGCGGGCCGCATCGCCGTATTCAAGCGGCTTGCCGCTATTAAAGGGCATTTCCGCAGACAACTGCTGATCACTGACGACCTTGGTCAGCAAATTTTCTGCGATGGGATCTGTGCTGCCAACGCTGTCGGGCGGGGACCCGGTGGAGGGACCTGAAATGGTGCTGAGAACGGAACCGGCACCATCGAGCGTGTTGCCGGTTTGTGTGGGTGTGGCCATGCTGGACCTCCATGAGGAAAAAAGGCTGGCGCCCTGTGCGCAGCTTCACGCAGAGTGTGGCCTCCAGCCGGGTCCAGGCTTTGATATGCAGTAACCACCAGTTTTATTCCGTTGCGGTGCGGCCCTTTCCCCTTCCCGACTGGACCAGTTCTGCGGCTTTTTTCCCGGCCAGGAAGGCGTGATCGGAGTTGTAATATTCCCATTCGCTATAACGACCCGCCAGCAAGATGTCATGGCTGGCCATCCACGTGCGTACCCTTGCCACATTGGCAGCGCGGGCATGGTCGTAGACCACATAGGCATAGGGCATGTCGACCAGTGAGGCTGTGAGGATCTGGTCGCCTTTCTGCATCATGCCCACGGCAATGCAGTCTTCCACACAGCGTGCGATCAAGGCATCTCCTTCCAGTGGCAAAGGCTTCCAGGGTGAATAGGAAATTTCACAGGTGAAGCCGAAGCCCCCGGGCGCATTGCATTCCTGGCTAGCGTTCCCCTGCACAAAGATGCGATGGAAGATCGTGTCTTCCGGATAGTAAATCCAGTGCTTGTCCGTGATGGCTTCGCGGGCAATGCCAAGGTTGACGCAGCGTATGGAAATATGGCGCAGGGCCTTGGCCGCGGCGCGTATGGCCGGTGGCGCCGCTTCGCCTGCCAGCTTGACCAGTTCCGGCAAGGGTATGGTGCTGATCAGCTTGTCGTAGGTGTAGCGCCGGCCGTCCTTGAGAACGACCACATGGTCTTCCGGCAGGATGCGCACCGCGTCGGCATTGAGTTCGACCTTGCCCTGGATGTAAGGCAGAAAGCCGTTCATCAGCGCCTGGAAGCCGCCACGGCGCGGGTAGCCAAAGCGCGCATTCGGTCCCATCGGCTTGGCAACCGGTTCCAATGCGCCCTCAATGATGTCGTTCAGGTCGGGCAAGGGAACCCGCCCACCGAGCCAGGAGGTTTCCATGTCCTTGAGCGGCACGGTCCATAACTTCTGGTTGTAGGGAATGGCGAAGTGCTTCGCAATGCCGCTGCCCCAGACCTGGTAGATAAATTCTTCAAAGTTGGCCGGGCTTGTTTGGGCAACACTGGCGCAACCGGGCGCTACTTCGGCACTGCCATCGGCGCAGCAGTCGTTGACAGCGGTCGTGGTGGGTGAGGCAAGGCGTCCCGTCTGGCCGTAACGCGCTTCGATCGCGCCGACGATGCATTCCTTGATCACTGCCGGTGGCAGTCCGTACAAGGCGCCCTGGAAAGGGTAGCGCGTGAAGACGTTCTTGCTGTAGACCCATGCTTCGCGCATCTGCCAGTGCTGGTTCTGACCGAGCAGCACGTCGTAGAGCTTGATCACATAGGGATCGTTGGAAAACATGATGTGGCCAGCGTGATCGAAGGTAAAGCCGCGCTCGCTAATGGAGCGGCACCAGCCGCCAACGCGCGCGTAGCGTTCGAGCAGCACGGTGTCCGGTCCGAGGTGGTAGGCTGCTGACAGACCGGTGGGACCCGCGCCAAGAATGACGCACGCCGTGGTAGCCTGCTTGCCACTGGGGCGCAGCTGGTTGACGGTGCCGCCTAGCGCTGCGCCTGCGCTGCCCTTGGCCACCTTGCTCGCCGCTTCCGGCGGCGCGGCCGCTGGGGTGCGCGCAGGGGGCCGTTGGAGCAGCACACGCATGCTCTCGGCGGTATGTTCCCAGGATGTGGCATCGACGATGGCACGCATGCGCTCGACCATGCGATGGGTCGCTTCTGGCGACTGGTGCAGCGCCGCTTCGCAAGCGGCAATGAAGCCCGCATGGTCATAGCCGATCGCCACCACCTCGGCATAGGGCTCCACGACATCGGCAATCGCGGTGCTGACGATGGGCAGCTCTGCCGCCATGTACTCGAGCACCTTGGTAGGGCTGATATACCGCGTCGCCTCGTTGAGCGCGAAGGGCATCAGGCAAACGTTCCAGCCGGCCAGGAACTGGGGCAGGGCCTGGTAGGATTGCTGGCCCAGGTAGTGAATGTTCGCGCGCTGCGGCAGGCCAGCCGGATCGATCTTGACGATGGGCCCGACAAGAATCAGTTGCCACTCCGGGTGGGCATCGGCCATGGCCGCGATGAGTTCAGGGTCGAAGCGCTCGTCAATCACGCCGTAGTAACCAAGGCGGGGAAATGGCAGCTGGGCTTGCAACGGATGGCCATGGCTGCGCTCGCGCGCCTGTTCGAAATGCGGCGCGTCCACGCTGCTGGCAAAGCAATGTGTGTTGGGATTGCGCTCGCGCTTGGCGCGGTGCAGGCTGGGACCGCCAGTAAACACCAGGTCGGCCAGCTTGAGCAAAGCCGACTCGCGCTGCAGCAATTGCTTGGGCGGATTCTTGAAGGCCGACAGCTCATCCATGATGTCATAGACCACCATGCTCGGGTGCATGTCCGACAGCAGCGGCAAGGCCATGGGCGTGTAGAACCAGACTATGGGGGCGCTATCCTCAGGCACCAGATTGTCGAGCAGCGCATGGAGGGCAGTGAGCTGATCGTCATGAAAACCTGTCGCTTCCACCTGCGTGTGGGGTCGGCAAACGGTGATGTTGGGCGCAACCGGCGTGCGTTCGAGCCAGGCGTTGCCATCTGTGCGTAGCGGCTCTTCGACATACAGGATGGGAAAGTGGCGCGCCAGGCGGCTCAGTAGCTGTTGCGGGCGCTGATAGACGAAATCCCAGCGTAGATGGCTAAAAACGACAATGTTATGCATGCTCACTCCTGTTGCGCGGCGCCTTGTCCGCTTGGTTGACAAAGACGCTCCTGTGTTGCGCCTTACGGTATGCGGCGGGCCAGCCGTGATTGCGCTGGTCAGCGCCCGCCTAGCCTGCTTGCCGGAACGACGCGAACGGTGCGCCATCCTGCAGATAAATGGCCGCAGCACCGGGCGGAGCGCGCGTGGCGATCATGGCTGCCCCGGCGGTGCTGGCAGGTTGCGGGTGGCTGCGGCAATGTGCGCCATGGCGAATTTGGGGGTGCGGTCGGCATTGAGCAGCCCATTGGTTTCCTGGAAGGTGTCGCTGAACTGGGTATAGCAAAAGCCGCTGAACATCACCGTTTCACTGACCACATGGAGCAGGGCGCGGTAGCGCTCGTGAAATTCGGCGGCGCTGCCCGCCCGTGAATAGCCCCAGGTGGCCACCGAGGGCGCGGCCGTGTCATAGGCAATGCCGCCAAATTCGGTCAGCACGATGGGCTGGCCGCGATGGGGAAAGCCATCGAGTGTCAGAATGCGCCCGCCCGGGCGGCGCTGGTCAAACAGGGTGCGCACAGGATCGGTGACTTCGTAGCGCGCCTTCAGGTGCTCGGGATTGCTGTCATAGTCGTGGATGCCCAGGATGTCGGTAGCCGACGCCTCCCAGCCGTCATTGCCGATCACGGGCCTGCTGGCGTCGAGCATGCGCGTCAGGTGGTACAGCGCTTCGACGGCGTTGCGGTGCGCCTGGATGGAGGTCAGGTTGGGCACGCCCCAGGATTCGTTGAAGGGCACCCAGACGATGACGCAGGGATGGCTGTAATCGCGCTCGATCGCCTCGGTCCATTCGCGCAGCATGCGCGTGATTGCGCGCGGGCTGAAGGCGTAGCAGGACGGCATTTCTTCCCACACCAACAGGCCCAGCTTGTCGGCCCAGTACAGGTAGCGCGGGTCTTCGATTTTCTGGTGCTTGCGTACGCCGTTAAATCCCATGGCTTTGGCCAGTTCCACATCGCGCCGCAGGGCCGCGTCCGAGGGCGCTGTCATCAGGGATTCGGGCCAATAGCCCTGGTCGAGCACCAGCCGCAAGGCGTAGGGGCGGCCATTGAGCATCAGGCGATCGCGGCTCACTGCAATCGAGCGCAAGGCCGTGTAGGAGCGCACGGTGTCGAGCACGCCGTTGCCGTCGCGCAGCACGAGCTCGGCGTCGAACAGGACCGGACGTTCCGGGCTCCACAGCAACTCGTTGCGCGAGTCATCGATGCCGGGGTCGGACAGGGCGATCTTGCGGTGGGCTTCCATGCCAATGATGGCGTATTCATCGTCGGCCAACAACTGATTGCCATGCCACAGCCGCAAGCCGATCGACAGATCATCGACTTCCTTGCCGCCAGCGAGGACGTCGCATCCGATTTCGAAACCATCGAAATTCGGTGTCCAGCGCAGCCGCTGGATGAAGGTCGCTGGCAGGGGCTCGATCCAGACGGTTTGCCAGATGCCTGTCGTGCGCGGGTACCAGATGGAATGGGGAAGCAGCTGCCAGTCCTGCTTGCCGCGCGGTTTGGCCAGATCGGCAGGGTCGTCTTCGGCCCGCACCACCAGTTGCTGGCGTTGGCCAGGCCGGAGGGCAGTGCTGATGTCGGCGCTAAAGGGGGTGCTGCCACCTTCGTGGCGCGCTACCCGCAGCCCGTTGACCCACACCGTGGCGCGGTAGTCCACCGCACCGAAATGGAGCATGGTGCGTTCGGACTGGAATTCCAGGTCGAAGTCGAGCCGGTACCAGCAGGCGCGGTGAAACCCCTGGTCGCCAATGCCGCTGGCCGGCGCCTCCGGTGCAAAGGGCACGCGGATGCTCAAGCCCCAGGGGATGGGATCGGAAGGCTCATGAAAGGCCAGCTCATGGTCGAACGCGAATTCCCATTCGCCATTGAGACACTGCCATCGGGGCCGCTGCAATTGCGGGCGCGGGTATGCGAAGTCGTCCATAATGTGTGCCAAATGCTAGACAAGGACCATGCAAACGAGGCGCATGGAAGTGGTACGGGCCCTTGCTGCGATTGGCTTGCTTCGAGATTGGCCGGCGCCGTATGAAGACAGATGCTAGCCATTTTTTTGGGGCGCTGCAGTTCAATTCCGCGCAGTACCCGACCAGTTTTCGGTGATCAGGTTCCGTTGATGGCGCAGAAAAACGGGCGCATGCTGGCGCCTATGCAGGGCCCATCACTTGCGCGTGAGGGTGATGCAGCAATGCGCCTGTCGGCTCACTGGCCTGCAAGGCAGGCTGTCGTGCTCGTCAATGGCCAGGACTTAGGCAATGGCGGCGTAGAGCATGATCAGCAACAGCGTGCTGAACGAAAAGCCTGCAATCCAGGCATTCTGGCGTTTTTGCGGATGCATGATACCTACCTCCTGAGTACGGCCGAAGCGGCCCTCATGAGTGACAGATATACGCCGCCGCTTGCTGGCTGTATGTTGCCTACCGCACACTCGAGCTTAGGAAGTGTGCCCGGGGGTGACCAGGGCCACCCCTTCCTCGAAGGAATGGAGCACCATGTCCACGCTGCGCGCCACCTGGGCCTCTTTGGCATCATTGCCTTCCGATAGCAGGCGCAGCGTGACAAACAGCGCGTCGGGCAGATTGGCGCGCAAGGTTTCCACAGTCACCAGCCACTGGGGCAGCAAGTTTTCCAGCGGATAGGTGATGAAGACCGTCGCTACCAGCTTGCCCTTTTCCGGGTCAGGCGCTTCGCGCGGACCATCGGAGTTGCCACTGCGCGCATCAATGTCCAGTTCGCGCAGCGCCATGATGAACAGTTCGTTGAGCAATTCATCGCGCTCGGTTGGCAGGCCCACGCACAGCACGACGGAGTGGGGGGGCACATCGAGCGAACCTTGCCAGCGGCCCAGGTGCTGCTGGCGCACCTGGCGCAAATGGGCGCCCACATTCGCTTCCAGCACCGCCGAACGAGGACGCCGGCTGCGCGTCCAGGACGCCCCCGGCGCCGGAATCAGGGTCTCGGCCAGGGCTGCGATGGTGGTGCGAATATTGTGCTGCTGGGTCTGGTCGATGGCGCCGGAATCGAATTCATCCACACCCAGTGCCAGGCCGGGCAGCAGCACATGGTCGCAATAGTCGGCAAAGCTGCGCTCGCGCAGGTAGGTGCGGGCGTCACGGATGATGGCAGCTGCTTCGCCAAGCAGGATGCGGTGGTAGAAACGCTGAGCCGCGTCCACGCGCGGCGTGTCGGACAGCAAAATGGCAATGGGTTCCAGGGCCTGCACATAGCGACCGGCCACCACCAGGCACAGCGTGAGCGGGGTGGACAGCAAGAGACCCACCGGTCCCCACAGCGCGCTCCAGAACAGGGCCGAGACCATCACGGCCAGTGGCGAGAGGCCCGAGCTGCGCCCATAGATCTTGGGCTCGACCAGATTGGCCACCAGCATTTCCAGCGATCCCAGCAAGGCCAGGCAGGACACGGTCAAGGTCCAGCCGCTATCGATCGCGGCCACGAACATGGCAATGGCAGCCCCGGCAACCAGGGTGCCCAGGTAGGGAACAAAACGCAACAGGGCCGACAGGGTGCCAAAGAGCATCGCATGCGGCACCCCCGCGCTCCACAGCACGAGCCCGACCACGGAGCCAAACAGCAGATTGACGATGAACTGGGCAAAGAAAAAGCGCGACACGCCTTCGGTGGCGTCGGCCAGCGCCTTCATGGTGCGGCCCACGTCGGCGTTGCCCGTCAATTGCACGACCCGGTCGCGCAGGGATTCGTGTTCGAGCAGCACAAACACCATCAACACCAGCACCACGCCAGCTTCCCCGGCAGGGCCGGAGACGACTGACAAGAGCCGGGTCAGGGTGTCGGTGGCGGTGGCCTTGGGCACCTGGATTTCCACCGGCACCGCTTGCATCTGACCGGCCACCAGCTTGGCGCCGGCGCGCGCGGGCGTGCGGCCCACGTTGGGCACGGGCGGCGCCACCGCCTTCAGGCCCGCTTCGATGCGGGCAAAGGGACGCTCGGTCAGTTCACGCACCTGTTCGATCTTGGTCTGGATGGCTTCCCCGTACTGCGGCAATTCGGCAGTGACTGCCACCATCTGAGAGGCCAGCATCACACTGATGCCGACCACGCCCAGGGCTGCCAGCATTACCGAGATGATGGTCGCTGGAAAATGCCCAAGACCCGAGCGGCTGATGATGCGCACCAGCGGCGCGATCACCAGGCTCAGGATCATGGCCAGCACCAGCGGTTCGAGGAAGTCGCGCCCGAAGTGCAGCAAGCCCAGGATGCAGGTGGCGGCAATGACGGTGCGGGCGCGCAGGCGGGGAAACGAGGACGTAGTGGGCATGTTGGAACAGGAAGTGGGCCGGAGTGGCGCACCCCGGTCAAACAGGGACTATAACGGAAATCCCCGCCTCCATGCAGAGCCTGCTCAGCGCGGTCGCCGGAACGGTAGGTAGCGGAAGGTCTGGCGCTGGTCTTCTTCTGCGTGGACGGTTGCCGTTGCCTTGATCAGATCGCTGCGGCTGACCATGCCGATCAGGCGCAGCGACAGCGCATCGGCCACCACCGGCAGCCGTTCGAGCCCATGCACGGCCAGGCGCGTGGCAACGCTGCGGCAGGTTTCGGTGGCCAGCGCGACCACTGGAGGATTGAGGCCGAACAGGCTGGCCAGCCTTGCCTGTGGCTGCTCGGCCAGGGCGGCAAGCAGGGCGCTGCGTTCGGCCACGCCAATCAATTGCCCGCCGCTGGTGACCGGATAGGCGCGGTGCGCCTGGCTGGCGCCAAAATGGCTGGCGATCGCGCCGGCCACGGTGACGTCACTCTCAATATGGATGGGTTCGCAGCTCATGACCTCGGCGACGCTGTGCCGTTCCAGCGGATCGATCCCGTATTCGCGGAAGATGTGATAGCCGCGGCGGGCGATCTTCTCCGTCAGGATGGAACGCTGCATGGTCAGCACCGTAAAGCCATAGGCCACGGCCGCGGCAGCGAGCACGGGCAGCAGGGCATTGGTGTCGTGGGTCAGCTCGAAGGCGAAGGCAACGGCCATGATGGGGGCGCGCATCATGCCACCCAAGGTCGCTGCCATGAACACCAGGGGCCAGACGCCGGCCACGCCGCCTGGCAGATATGGGCCCAGCAATGCGCCCAGGCCGGCACCGAGCATGAGCAGGGGCGCAAGCACCCCGCCCGAGGTGCCCGAGCCCAGGGCGACCAGCCAGATCAGCGCTTTCACCAGCAGCAGGCCGACGAGCACCTGCACCCCCAAGTGCTGTTGCAGCAGGTCGCCAATCACGTCATAGCCCACGCCCAGCGCGCGCGGCTGCAGGTAGCCGCCAATGCCCACGGCCAGAGCACCGATGGCGGGCCACCACATCCAGTGCACGGGCAGGCGCTGAAACAGGTCTTCCACCTTGTACAGCGCGCCCGAGAGCAGCCAGGCCAGGGCGCCGCAGCACAGGCCGGCCAGCATGCAAGAGAGCAGCCCCAGCGGCGCCATGACTGCCGTTTGCAGGGGGAACAGGGGCGCCGCGTCCATCAGCAGGGGGCGCAGGAACCCGGCCACGGCGCAGGCAATGGCCACGGGCAGCAGGCTGCGCGGGCGCAATTCAAACAGCAGTAATTCCACGGCCAGCAGCAGCGCTGCCACGGGCGTGCCAAACACTGCCGTCATGCCGGCAACGGCGCCGGCCACCAGCAGCGCCTTGCGTTCGCCACCGGTCAGGTGCACGTGCTGGGCGATCAGCGAGCCGAGCGCGCCGCCGGTCATGATGATGGGACCTTCCGCACCAAACGGGCCGCCGCTGCCAATGGCAATGCCGGAGGCGAGCGGTTTGAGGATGGCCACCTTGGGCGTCATCTTGCTGTCCTTGAACAGGATCGCTTCAATGGCTTCGGGAATGCCATGGCCCCGTATCTGTTCGGACCCGAAGCGGGCAATCAGGCCAATGACCAGGCCGCCGATGACAGGCACCACGATGACCCACGCGCCGAGGGTATGGCTGGCAGGCGAACGAAACTGGTCGGACAGGCTTTGAAAGAAAAACAGATTGGTAAAAAAACGGATGCTCTTGAGGAGGAGCCAGGCAGTGCCTGTGCTGAGTGTGCCGATCAAGGTGGCCAGACCGGCCATCAGTAACAGGCGGGCCTCGCCATGGAAGTCGCGTCGCTGGTCGGGCTTATGCATGTGCCGCCCCCGTCAGTCGGGTCGGCACGATGAATTTGCCAGCTAGCGAGAGCAGCTCTGCCCGGTGCAGTGCAGCCAGGTGGGCCAGGATGCGTTCGCCAGCCGGTAGCAGGTGAATCTGGACGCTGCGCTTGTCGGCGGGATGCGGTCGGCGCGCAACCAGTGCGCCCGCTTCGCAGCGCTTGACCAGAGCCACCACGCCATGCGGCTTGGCCTGCAGGCGCACCGCGAGCTCGCCAATGCTGGCCCATTCGCGCCCGGCATAGCCTTTTATATGCAGCAGCAGCAAATACTGGAGCGGGGTGATGCCTTCTTTCTGGACGGCGTCCTCAGAGAAGCGCTCGAAGCAGCGCATCTGGTAGCGAAATTCGGACAGGGCGGCATAGTCGTCCTTGTTCAGGACTGCATCAGTGGTGGTGGGCATGGCGGCTAGCGGGGCTGGAAATGTGCAAATATATCATCTCGTGATATAAATTTCCAGGCCGCTAGTGCCGCCGAGCAAACCGCCAGGCCGGCTCACCTCTCTTAGCGTGCGCTGCCGCCCTTGCTGGCAGGCCCCTGGGACGATGCCACTGTCGCCTGCGCGGCGTCTGGCTGGGGCGGCACTGCTGCGACCTGGCGCAGTTCCACAGTGGGCGCGAGCAATTCGCGCAGGACCAGCAGGTCGCCATGCACGATCTCGTGGCGGGCGAAAGCCGCCTGCAGTTCGGCTTGCACATCGGCCCGGCTGGCGCCCACATTGCCTTTGACAGTCACACTGTCGATGTCGCCAGCGAGGGCGTTCAGGGAAACGGTCAGCAAGCCCAGGTTAGCGATGGTGGTGAAAGCTTTCATGGTGGTACTCCTCAAAAGTGAAATGGACGTCGCGGTCTTGCGGCGCGCTTCGCCGTGCATTCTGCGTAGTCGCTTGCAAAATGCAAGTGACAAATGCATGGTAGTCCATTTACTTTTGATTTGCAAGTGACTAAAATGGAAAATATGAAAAAACCCGCCGAACTCAACGCCTGCCCCATTGCGCGCGCCGCCAGCCTGGTGGGCGACGAAAAGATTTTGCTCGCTCTGCGCGCGCTGTTTCGCGGGCCGCAGCGCTTTGACGACCTGCAAAAGAGCACAGGCGCGGCCACCAACATTCTCAGCAATCGGCTGGCGCGCATGATAGAGGCGGGCATAGTCTCGAAGCAGCAGTATCAGGAACGGCCGGTGCGCTACGACTATCGTTTGACCAAGGCGGGCATCGCCCTGTTCCCGTCCTTGCTCGCCTTGTGGCGATTTGCCGAAGACTGGATGCCCTGTGAAGAGGTGGCGCCGTTTGCCTTGCGCCACACAACTTGTGGCAAGCGAACCCGACCAGGTCACCTCTGTTCCGAATGCGGCGAACCCATCACCACGCGTAACGTGGCCATGGAAAGCAGCCAAGCCGACGCATAGATGTCGGTGTCCCCATGCGGGCCTGACACTGCGTCGCGCCGGTATTCATATTGCCGACGAGCACTGTCGGTTATCTTTACATATTTTTATTGCTTTTCAGATCGTCAATAAACATTCCTTTTGTAAACAAGGGCTTATGGTTACTGGCACGGAAAATGCTATAGCATAAAGACAACGTGCTTTCTTCGTGGCACCAAAAAACCATAAACCACCACCAAAACTGGAAACCAAAATGAAAAAATTCCTGCTCCCAGCAGTACTGTTCCTCGCAGCCGGCATGGCCAGCGCCACGCCTTTCCGTTCGGTTCCAGCAACCAACACCCTGTTTACCAACGGTTCCTGGTCCTTCGGCACCATCTTCACCGTGGGCGCCAGCAACGTCACCGTGAACTCGCTGGGCGCATTCGATGCGAACCACGACGGTTTCGTGTCGAACGCGATCAAAGTCGGCATTTTTGACGAAGCCACCAGCACCCTGCTGGCATCGGCCAACGTGCTGTCGGGCGACACCCTGAGCGGTGACTATCGTTACTCGTCGATCAGCGCCTTGACGCTGCTGAGCGGTGGCAAATATCGCCTGGTTGCCGTGTCGGACCGTGACCTGTACAGCTATAACGGCAGCAGCTACGACAGCGCCTTCACCATCAATGGCTACGGCTATTGCAACAACACGAACCTGACTTCCTGCAACAGCTTCACCGAATTTGACTATGGCATGGCCAACTTCAAGTTCGACGAGTCGCAAGTTCCAGAACCAGCATCGCTGGCACTGCTGGGCCTGGGCCTGGCCGGTCTGGCCGCTGCACGTCGCCGCAAGGCCTGAGCAATGCCGTGCCGCAAGGCACGGACTTGACCGTTGCGCAGCCTTTCTGGTCGCGCATGCAAAAAAGCCCCGTTCTGGGGCTTTTTTGCGTCTGGGCTTCAGGCGCCTGGCTTGCCAATATAGATGGCGCGAAAATCGTTGACGTTGGTGCGGGTCGGGCCCGTGACGATGGCGTCGCCCAGGGCCTGGAAGAAACCATGACCATCGTTGTTGTCCAGGTAGTCGCGCGCGCGCATGCCACGTGCGGCGGCACGGGCGAGGGTGGTGGGATCGATGCGCGCACCGGCAATGTCTTCCTGGCCATCGACGCCATCGGTGTCGCCAGCGAGGGCGTGGATGTCCGTCTGCCCGTTCAGCGCGATGGCCAGCGACAGCAGGAACTCCACATTGCGCCCGCCGCGACCTTTCCCTCGCACAGTCACGGTGGTTTCGCCACCGGAGAGCAGGATGCAGGGCGCGGCAAATGGCTGGCCGCGCGTGACAACCTGGCGCGTGATGCCGGCCAAGACCCGCGCCACCTCGCGCGCTTCGCCTTCGATTGCGTCGCCAAGGATGTGGACAGGCAGACCTGCTGCGCGCGCGACGGCTGCGGCTGCATCGAGGGCCAGTTGCGGGGTGGCGATGAGTTGCAGTTCGCTGCGCGCCAGCCGTGCATCGCCAGGCTTGATCGATTCGCCCGCGCCGCTGCGCAAGTGGGCCAGCACCGTCTCCGGTGCAGCAATCGCATAGCGCTGCAAGATGGCCAGCGCCTCGGCGCAGCTGCTGCGGTCAGGCGCCGTGGGGCCACTGGCGATATCGGCGGGATCGTCGCCCGGCACGTCGGAAATGAGGAGGCTTACCACGCGCGCCGGATGGCAGGCCGCTGCCAGGCGACCGCCCTTGATGGCAGACAGGTGGCGTCGCACGCAATTGATCTCGGCGATGGTCGCGCCGCTGGCGAGCAAGGCTGTGTTGATGGCCTGCTTGTCAGCCAGCAGCAGGCCCGCGCCAGGCAGCGGCAGCAGGGCAGAGCCGCCGCCGGAAATAAGGCAGATCACCAGGTCGTCCACTGTCAGTCCTGAGACCATGGCCATCATCCTGCGGGCCGCGTCCTCGCCGGCCTGGTCGGGCACAGGGTGGGCAGCCTGCACGATGTCGATGTGTTGACAGCTTGCCTGATAACCGTAGCGGGTGACCACCAGGCCGCTCAGCGCTCCTTGCCAATGCAGCTCCAGCACGCGCGCCATCTCGGCCGAGGCCTTGCCGGCGCCAATGACAAGCGTGCGTCCGCGCGGCGGGGACGGCAGGTGGGGCGGCAGGCAGACGGCGGGCTGGGCGGCCGCGATGGCAGCGTCGAACATGTGGCGCAGGAGGGCGTCAGGGGAGGGCATGGGTTTGTCGGTTTGCAGAGGTCGATGACGCACTGAGCTTAGCACTGGCAAGGGCGAAGAAGAAGCAATGGAGGAATACCGGTCCCCAAGTTGGTCTTGTCGATGTTATTTATTTGGAAAGTGGCTCAATCCCACGTAATATCCGATGCAGCTCGCATGCGCGCGAGGATGCTGACATTGAAAAGGAAGGGCAGCACATGAAAAATCCGATACATGGTGGGTGCTTGCTTGCTGCGCTTTTTTTCGCGAATGACAGCTTCGCTGCCGCCAAGCCCTTGCCTGAATTTTGGACCGCGATCTACGCCAACGCATGCGTGTCGCCGCAAAGCGGAGACCTGTATGCCACACGCATCACCATCCACCGGATGCATGATAGTGACCTGTTGGTCTACGAATTTACGGACGGCAGTACCCATGCCCAGGTCGCCAGCGAATTGACGTTCGACGAGGCGAAGCGGACCATCAGTTTCACGATCGGAGACGAAAACAATCAAAGCAAAAGCTTGTCCGCCACGCTGTCTCCGGATCGGCGGATGCTCACGGTGCACGGCGCGCTATTCGTAGAACCCGGCATCAACTACGTTCTTAAGAAGGTCACGAACGTGTTGGCACCTTTTCCGCCCTGTTCGGGCAAATGATCAGCGCGCGTGTCATTTGACCGTATGCAAAAAAAGGAAAGCAAAGCCGGTAATGAAAAATCTTCTCGAACGCCTTCGCGATGCCCTAGGTATTGAGCTGTGCGAGCAAGGTGCGGCTGGCGTGCTCCTTGTGCACAAGCCTGATCAGTTGAAGTTCAAGATCACGGTGCCATATGAGGTGTTGGAGTGGTTTGTCGAGGCCTACGATGATTCAGGCACGATCTGGTCCGACTGGGCGGACTATTACGCCATCGATGGTGAACCACGAGAGCAGCTCGCCAGTGACATGCAGGCTGATATAGCGCGATGTGTGACCGCGCTTGCCCGTGCAGAGCTTCGGGTCCGCCTGGAGCCGACCGCGTTCAAGAGCACGATCGAACGGTGCATTGATGGCGTTTGGGAAGAGGTATCGCTCCAGCTACTGACTGCCTGACCTGGGAAATGGCTGGCGCTATGCCATCACTGGCGCTGCCATGTTGGACTACACGCGTACGACATAGTGCTACGAGGTGAAGAAATAGATGGCCGGTGGTGTGTGGCGAACGAAGAGATGAGCTGGATTTCCTGATTCCGCGCAGGCTCAATTGAACATTTAGGACGAAGCAAAAATGGGTAAAGGCAGGTTACAGCATTTAGCGATGGCGTCATCGCAGTGCGCATCAGCATCGTGGGGCTGAGGAGATGTATTTTCGGCTTCTATTGGCCCTTGCCCTGCTGTCTCAGAATTCCTGGGCCTTGTCTCCAGCGATTAGCCCGAGCTGGATCACAACGATATATTTCGAAGGGGATACGACGTCCTTGACGGATGTGCAGCTTAAAAAACTGGACGAAGTTGAGGGATTTATTCATGAACGATGCGTGGGTCGGTGGGACGCTCCCGCATGGCTGCAAATTCAGTACTTCGTGTTTCTTTTGCCTGATGCACGGACCGACTACCAGCAAGTAGGGGCACGTACTGAGTCCGTTTTTCGCTATTTGCGGAAATTCGACGTGAGGCCACCGTATGGAGGAGTGACCATGGAGATTGTGACCGCAGAGAAAACCAGTCGACACGATCATTCAGTCCAGGTTGTTGTGCAATGCAGGATTCGCCCTGATCGAAAATGAATGGCGGCAGCGTCGCCGGTAGAATCACGCTTGGCACTGATGAATGCAATGGGCCAGCGCACGGCTATTTCAGCAACTAGATGGCGCACCTCGGTCATGTTAGTCGCAACAGGGACATATATTCGTTTTTCGCGCATGATGGTGCGCATTTAACTTTGTAGCACGGAGGATGGATGGGTAAAGGCAGGCTAGAAGCATTCAGCGATGGTGTCATCGCAATCATCATCACCATCATGGTGCTGGAACTTAAAGTACCGCACGGTGAGGGCATCGACGTGCTGCTGCCGCTATTGCCCATCCTGGGCGGCTATGTACTGAGTTTCGTTTATGTCGGCATCTACTGGAACAATCACCACCACCTGATGCATGCCGTCAATCATGTCAGTGGCGGAGTCCTGTGGGCCAATCTCCATTTGCTGTTCTGGCTGTCCCTGATTCCCTTCGTGAGCGGCTGGATGGGGGAGAACCACTTCGCTGCCACGCCGGTCGCCGCATACGGCGTGGTGCTGTTCATGTGCGCAGTCGCCTATGCCTTGCTGGTGCGTTGCCTCACGCGCGACAGCGGCGGCAACAAGGTGCTCGCCGAAGCGATCGGCAATGACAGGAAAGGGATGCTGTCACTGCTGCTGTATCCGGTCGGCGTGGCGCTGGCTTTCGTCCAGCCTTGGCTCGGTTTTCTGTTCTACGCGATCGTCGCCATGGTCTGGCTGGTGCCTGACACCCGCATCGAAAAACGGCTCTCGCACTAGTCGCACTGCGTACTAGCACGCTCTTCAATCGCCGCCGGTCTATGTGACCGGCGCGCGCCTGCGTATTTGCATTGACACGCAATATTATTCGGAATATATTTGAAGTCCGAGTTGGAAACGCTTCCATAAAATGTCAGGCTAGCCGGCGCGGACCTTGAAAATGAGTGCTCAGGCAATGACCTGGCCGTCAGGAGACGTTGATGCCACATCCGATCACCACGCGGTGCAGGTCTGCTCGCGCCCATTTTTTCGCAACAACCCATCTGGCCTGCAGAACGCCGTCCGCGCGCCTGCCCACGCCCGTGCCCTGTATTTGTGGTAGCGGCCACGATACGCGGCGCTGAGTCCCCAACCTAAGAACAAGCCAATCGTTTTTACATTGGCATGGGCGTGGTTCAGGCAATTTTGAAAGCGCTTTCAAGCTTTCGCCAGCCTGGTCCACATTTTGAGAAGTGTAGAAACGAGGAGCAATTTTGAAAAAGCACAACAAGCACGCGCAGAGCGGCAAACAAGCTTTCGTCCTGTCGGCCATTTCGGCCGGCATCCTGATGCTGTGCGGCGCCCAGGCCGTCGCCAGCGTCACCAGCCCGGTCATCGGCCAGTTGCTGTGGTCGGAGGAGTTCAATGGCACCGCCTTGGATACCACGCGCTGGACCGCTGAAAACGGCAATGGTTGCCAGATCAATCTGTGCGGCTACGGCAACCAGGAGCTGGAATATTACAGCCCGAATAATGTGTCCATCGTGAACGTACCATTTGAACCGAACACGCGTGCCCTGGCCATCCGGGCCCAGAGCCAGACCGTGGGCAGCAATGTGTTCACCTCCGGCAAAATCTCCTCGGCCGGCAAGGTGCAGGTGCAGTACGGCATGGTGGAGATGCGGGTGAGCACACCGGCAGTGGGCACCGGCTTGTGGCCTGCCGCGTGGATGCTAGGCAGCAGTCCGCAGACCTGGCCGCGCAACGGCGAAATCGACATCATGGAGATGGGCCACCGCGCTGCAGCGCGCGCGGCGGCTGGCAATGCGCCGATCAACAATTACACCGGCTCGAACGTCATCACCTATCAGCAGGCCGCCTGTGTACCCGGCAACGAGAGCTGCGCGGGTTCCACCGCCTGGAACACCAAGAGCTGGTATGTGTCGTCGGTGCCAATGGTCAATCGCTTCGTGACCTACCGCCTATATTGGACCGAAAGCCAGATGCGCTTTACCGTGATCGACAACGGCGTGGAAAACGATGTGTACAACAGCCCGCTGCCTGTCAATTCCACTGCGCTGCAAGCGCCGTTCTATGTGCTGCTTAATCTGGCCGTCGGTGGTAACTTCACCGATGCCGCCAATCCGTCGCAGGTGACGGCGCCGCTGCCGGGCACCATGTATGTTGATTATGTGCGCGTCTATCAGCTCGATGGAAAGGGCTCGGTCAAGCTGGGAAATACGACGACGCCGGAAGTGGGCAAGTTCGGCGTTTTCACGGATAACACCATCGTTAATAACAAGCAGGTGGCAGGCACCAGTTCCGATGTCTTCGTCTGGAATGGCGCCTCTACCTCGGCTGGCAATATCGGACCTTACGAGGGCAGCAATGTCTTCGCGATGAATTACACGGCGCCGAATCAGTGGTTCGGTGGCAGCATCCAGTCGCGCCAGGTGCACGACATGAGCAATTTCCGTAACGGGAACGTGAAATTCCGGATCAAGATTCCAGCAAACGTCGCCTTCAGCGTGGGCATCCAGGATACGTATACCAATCAGAACGCTGTTGTTTTCCCAGCCAATACCACGACCTACGGCCTGGTACGCAATGGTGAGTGGGCGCAAGCGACAGTGCCCGTATCGGCACTGGCAGGCAGCAAGATCGCCTTGCAATCGATGCTGGACCAATTCCAGATTTTCAGCGATGCGGCGAACTTGCCGACGACGCCGTTCCAGATGGCGATCGACGATGTGGTGTGGGATAGCGGAACACCGACGCCAACCCCGACACCAACGCCAACGCCGACACCAACGCCAACGCCAACCCCGACGCCAACCCCGACGCCGACGCCGACGCCAACGCCGACGCCAACGCCGACGCCGACACCGACGCCAACACCGACGCCAACGCCAACGCCGATCTACAGCAGCACCCAAACCAGCGCGACCACGCTGCTGTTCTCGGTGAAAACCACCAGCTGGGCCGACGTGCACTACACCGTCAACGGCGGCGGCCAGCAAAACTTCCGCATGCGTCAGGACAGCGGCAACAACACCTACTCGGTGGGTGGTCTCAAAGTAGGCGACGTTGTGCGCTACACCTTCACTTACTGGGACGTCGCGAAAAACTATGCGGTCGATACCACGCAAGTGGCTTACACGATGAAGTAAGGCGTGTAGAAAACGGCGGGCGCAGGCGGTACTGCGGCCGCCGTTTTTTTATCTGCGTACTGATTGTCTTGACTTTGTTAGAAACTGGTCCTATCCTTGCGAGCATGAAATCAATGGACATTCTCTTTTTTACCTTCGCCTTCCCGGCACGCTCCACGCAGCGTCCCGGGCCGCGACAGTGCGCCCCTTGATTTGCTCCTGAAGAGCACCATCTACAAAGGCCCACTGGGGCCTTTTTTGTTTTGGGCGTTCGCTGTTTCGCCCACCCACCGTATCACCAGCCGGAGCATTTATATCATGAAGTTAGCAGACGAAGAACGCGCGCGGGACCACTGAACAAGGGTGGTCGCATGGCTCCCGCTGCGCTTGTCACCAGACAATCCACGGCCGCCCGCCATGTTAGAAAGAACCATCATGACTGCTACAGTCCTGCGCGCACACACGCGCAACTTCGGTATTATTGCCCACATCGACGCGGGTAAAACCACGCTCTCCGAACGCATCCTGCTCAAGACCGGCGAAATCCATCGCACCGGCGAAGTCCACGACGGCACTGCCGTCATGGACAGCATGGACCTGGAAAAAGAACGCGGCATCACCATCGGCGCGGCAGCGACCCGCTGCGCCTGGAATGGTCACGCCTTCACGCTGATCGACACGCCTGGCCACATCGACTTCGCCATTGAAGTTGAACGTTCGCTGCGCGTGCTCGATGGCGCCGTCACGGTATTGTGTGGCGTCGCTGGCGTGCAGCCGCAAACGGAAACCGTGTGGCGCCAGGCGCAGCGGCACGGCGTGCCCATGGTCGTCTTCATCAACAAGATGGACCGTATGGGCGCCGATTTTGGCCGCGTGGTCGACCAGATCGCCACGCGCCTGGGCGCAGTGCCGGTGCCGCTGGCCATTCCAGTTGGTGGCGGCGAGACTTTTGAAGGCACGCTCGATGTGCTGGGCCAGCGCTTCCTGTCATGGGACGCGGCGGGGGCCATGACGTCGGCTGCCATTCCGGCTGAACTGGCCGAACTGGCACAGGCGGCATATGCGCGCGCAGCAGCGATTGCAGCTGATGCATCGGAAGCGTTGACGCTGGCGTTTCTGGAGCATGACACCTTGCCGGCGGCAGATATTGCCATTGGCTTGCGCGCCATGACGCTGGCCCGTCGTGCCGTGCCCGTGCTGGCCGGTTCTGCCTATCGCAACGCCGGCATTGAACCGCTGCTCGATGCGATCGTGGACTGGCTGCCGTCGCCGGACGACCGCATCGCGCCCACGGCCTCTTTGGGCGGCGAGAAGGTGGCTGTTGGAACGCAGGACCGCGATCCCCTGGCGGCCTTGGTGTTCAAGGTAGTGCACGATGACCATGGTTCCTTGTCTTATGTGCGGGTGTACGGCGGTACGCTGCGTGAAGGCGACATGGTGTGGAATGCGACCACGGGTTCGCCGGTTCGCATAGGTCGCCTGTATGTTGTGCATGCCGACCGCAAGACGGCAGCGCAGCATGCTGCTGCGGGCAGTATCGTGGCGGTGGCGGGCTTGAAGGATGCGCTGACCGGGCATACCTTGTCGTCCAAAGCGGTGCCGCTGGTGCTCGAAGCGATACATGCGGGCGAGCCGGTGGTGGCATTGGCCATTGAGCCAGGCAATGGTGGTGACCGCGCCAGGATGATTGCTGCGCTCGATCGCTTCCGGCGTGAAGACCCATCGTTGCGGCTAGATAGCGACGCTGTCAGTGGCGAGACCGTCTTGTGGGGGATGGGTGAGCTGCACCTTGACGTGGTGCTGGAGCGGGTACGCCGGGAAACCGGTGTGTCGGTGAAGGCTGGTGCGCCGAAGGTGGCTTACCGTGAAACCATTGCCGGTCCCGCAGTCGAGGCCGAGGGCAAGCTGTCCAAGCAAAATGGCGGCACGGGACAGTATGCGCGCGTGGTGCTCAGGATCGAACCGTTTGAAGGCGTGTTTGCCTTCGACAGTGCGATCAAGGGCGGTGTGGTACCGCTGGCGTATGTGGGGGCGGTCGAGAAGGGCGTGCGCCAGGCCATGGCACAAGGCCCGCTCGGTTACCCGGTCACGGGGGTGAAGGTGACGCTGATCGATGGCGACTATCATGCTGTTGACAGTAGTGACCTGGCCTTCATGGCCGCGGCGCGGGAAGGAACGCTGGCTGGTTTGCAGCGGGCCAATCCGCTGATGCTCGAACCGGTGATGCTGGTGACTGTTGATGCGCCGTCCGCAAATGCGGGCGACATCATCGGCGATCTTCAGCAGCGCGGGGGCAGGGTGCTTGGTTTTGAAGAGCACACTGGCCGCGTGGAAGTGAAGGCAGATGTCGCGCTGGCCAATCTGTTTGGTCACACGAACAAACTGCGTTCGCTGTCACAGGGTCGGGCGTTTGCCAGTGCGGTGTATGCACGGCATGCCGCAGTAGCGGTGTAGTAAGGAGAAGGGCCGGAGAGCGATTTCCGGCCCTTTTTTTGTGTCGCCCAAACTGGAAAGTGCGGCACGCCCCATACACTCACACCTGCAACCAAGCCACAAGCCACCAAACCAATTAACTACCTACCCCACTGTCCTTGCGAAAGCGAGGACCCATAGCACCTATGAGCAATGCAGACGTGGCACTAAGCACAGGCCGTATGGGTCCTCGCTTTCGCAAGGACAGTGGGGGTGGTGGCAGTGCTGGGACAGCACTGGAGCGACTTGCGTAACTTCGCTGCTGTTGGCGTTCGGTCGCTGCAGCGTCGCTGCAAAATCCAGTCCCGCCATATGCTGGTCCAAAGTGGCCACAAACGACGGTCCATAACCACCAAATTCCCCACTGTCCTT
>JBJMVX010000316.1:0-4061 GCA_045810445.1 Massilia sp. | reverse complement strand
GGCCATGGTCTTGATGATCGTCGGGGGCTTGAATTGGGGACTGGTCGGGCTGATGAACTACGATCTGGTGGCGCGCCTGTTTGGTACGCAATCACCGACCTCACGCGTGGTGTACGTGGTGGTCGGCCTGGCTGCCCTGTATTCGATCTACACCGCGATCAAACTCGCTGCTGGACGAGAGGCGCACGCGAAACACTGACTGGCTGCGACTTTCTGAGCACGGCCCAAAACACGCCCATGTATTGGGCCGCGTCTTGCGCGCGGATGCAGCACCTTGTCGAACTCGCGGGGTGCTGCGGTTCCGTCGCGCTCCAGTCAGCGCACGGCTTGCGAGCAAGGCGGAAGCTGATCTCGGCATGGCTGCCGGAAGGGTGAACGTTGTCCACGGATGGCTTGAATGTTCGCTAATTGGCGGCGGAGGGCTGACGCCCATTTTTAAAAAATATCAAGCGCTTTGATGCAACAAGCATAAAAATAAATATAATTTTTATATCGTTTTGATCGAATAAGTAGTGTTACATTGGCAATACTTAATCTCGACAAGATGACTTGTGTGCAGTTCCGTCCAAGGACAACCATGAAAAACTTTAGCATTGCAGTCTTGCTCAGCGTATGCGCGCAACTTGCCTGGGCCACGCCCGTCAATCTGGTTCAGAACGGTGACTTCGAGGTGGCCGTCGCCGGTCCCGGCACGGTGCCGGGCTGGAGTTATTCTGGCGGCGACAACTATTTTGGCGTCGATGCCGACTACATCGGTTCGCCCAATGCCCGCCCTGGCCAAGTCTTCTACGACGGTGCGTCCGCCAACGCGGGTCTGCTCGCGCAAAGCATCGCCACCACCGCTGGTGCCTTGTATGTGCTTGAATTCGATCTGCAGCGCTATAGCACCAGTACCAACACTGCGTCCAACATGGCCTCGGTCGATTTCGGCGGCACCAACGTGTTCCTGCAAATGAATACGGTTGGCGACTGGACCCACTTCATCATCGGGGGTCTAATCGGCGGCCCGGGCAGCACAACCATGCTGCAGTTCTCCAACTTGAACGCCTTCGATTTCAACCAGCTCGACAATGTCTCGCTCATTGCCAGCGACGATCCCCACACGGTGCCTGAACCTGCCACGCCGCTGATGCTCGCGGCAGCCGCTGCTGCGCTGGCCTTGACGCGCCGCCGACGCCAGCACTAAGCCTATCCGCCTTGCAAGGGCGTGCCGCTGTGCATGCCCGTCATGTATTCCCCACCTGTTACGAGGAGTAGTTATGGAGCCGTTCTTGGGTGAGATTCGTCTCGTCAGTTTTGCCTTTCCGATTCGAGGCTGGGCGCTGTGCAATGGCCAGCTGCTGCCCATCAATCAGAACCAGGCCCTGTTTGCCCTGCTGGGCACGCAGTACGGCGGCGATGGCCGCACCAACTTTGCCTTGCCGGACCTGCGCGGTCGCATGCCGGTGCACAATCCGAGCGAGGCGGGCAGTCGCGGCGGCGCGGAAGCGGTCACCCTGACATTGGCTGACATGCCGGCCCACGGCCACACCTTGCAAGCGTCCGACAGCAATACCCACGCCACCAGCCCGGCCGGCCACGCCTTCGGCTCGGTCGAGCAGAACGGTACCAATATGTTTCGCCCGATTGACGGCAGCGCTTCGCTGCACCCAAGCTCGGTGACCCCGACCGGCGCCGGACAGCCGCATAGCAATATGCAGCCCTACGCGGTGTCGAACTTCCAGATCGCCCTCGAGGGCATTTTCCCAAGTCGTAATTAATCCGGGTACCCCGGTACAGGAGAGATCTTATGTACGTTGGTGAAATCCGCATGTTTGCTGGCAATTTCCCGCCCAATGGCTGGAGATTTTGCGACGGCAGCCTGCTGTCAATTGCAGAAAATGAAGTGCTATTTGTCTTGATCGGCACCACCTATGGCGGCGATGGCGAATCGACCTTCGCCTTGCCCGACTTCCGCGGTCGCGTGCCTATTCATAATGGCAACGGCCACATACTGGGTGAGTTGGGCGGCACGGAAAGCGTGACCCTGACCACCGCGCAACTGCCATCGCACACGCACCTGCTTGGCGCCAGTGCCAGCGCGCC
Organism: Massilia sp.; assembly: GCA_045810445.1. Taxonomy (GTDB): domain Bacteria; phylum Pseudomonadota; class Gammaproteobacteria; order Burkholderiales; family Burkholderiaceae_D; genus Telluria_A. The sequence goes on along the minus strand of JBJMVX010000316.1, from coordinate 1,976 downwards.
GGCAGCCGCAGTTGCTGCGATCGATATCACGGGACCAACAGCCTATGTGCCCGGTTCGTCGATCAAGCCGCGCCTGTATGCGCCAGCGGGCAGCCCCACGCCGATGGCGCCAGGCTTGATTGCCGCGGCCGGCGGCTCGCAACCCCACAATAATATGGCCCCATTCCTGGGACTTAATTTCATCATCAGCCTGTTCGGGGTCTTCCCGTCCCAAGCCTAAGGAGAGCATTGTGGCAGATCCTTTTGTTGCAGAAGTACGCATGTTTGCGGGTAATTTCGCGCCGACCGGCTGGGCGTTTTGCGAAGGGCAGTTGCTGCCGATTTCGCAGAATACTGCCCTGTTTTCCCTGCTCGGCACCATGTATGGCGGCAATGGCATCAGCAATTTCGGCTTGCCCGATCTGCGTGCCCGCACGCCATTGCATCCGGGGCAAGGCCCCGGTCTCAGCGAACGCGTGGTGGGCGAAATGGGTGGTGAAGCGACGCACAGCCTGCAGCCTAGCGAAATGCCGGCACACAGCCACGCCTTGACGGCCAGCAGCAGCGTGGCCAGCGCGACTGCGGCCAACGGCAATATGCTTGCCACCGTCAACGCGCCCAACCCGCCGTATCACGATGCCAGCATGCTGGCCAATATGGGGCCAGGCGTGCTCGGGCCGAATGGCGCGAATGCGCCGCATGAGAACCGGCAGCCCTATCTCTCGCTCACCTTCATTATCGCGCTGCAGGGAATTTTCCCGCCGCGCTCGTAAGCACCCACACATCGACAGGGGATTGATTATGCAAAGGCGACTTTTTATCGTAAGCGGCGTGGGCGCTGCAGCCTATGCCGGCATGGGCACCACAGCGGCGCTGGCCGCTACTGCCCTGGGCGGCAAGGGCACCGTGTCCGTCAACGCGCAGGGCTTTGCGAGTCTGCTCAACGAGTCCTTCAATATCTATGACGGCGTGCGCGGGATCACCGTGCAACTGGTCAAGGTACAAAAGGCGCGCGACCACGCCGGGCAGCAGTTCAGCCTGAGCTTTTCCGGACGCAGCGAAGATGCCTTGGCCAGCGGCACCTACGAGGTCGAGCACGGCGCGGTCGGCAAGCAAATGATGTATCTCGACGCCCAGAAGCGCGGCGCACAGGGTGTTGTTTATCGGGCCGATTTCAACTTGCTCGGATAGCATGAGTGTGAACCGGCCTGGCAGTGCAGCCAGGCCGCGAGATGTCACATTTTGGCGGTCGGCGCCGCCAAAGATGCCTTGCGGCAAAAAACAGAATTACATTCAGTAAATATTGCAGTAACATAACGCCGAGCCTGTATTTACCACTTTCCAACCTTGCTGGCTCTTATCCCGGAGTCACGCACATGGTTCGTCTTGCCCCTCGTCTTTTGTCGATTCTCGTTCTGAGCGGGCTGGTTGCCTGTGGAGGCGGTGGCGGCGGTGGCACGACGCCCACACCAACGCCGACACCGACTCCCACACCGACGCCGACGCCCACACCAACGCCGACACCGCCGCCAACCGCAGCGCCCGTCATCGCCAGCTTCGCGGCCGATCCCGGCATCGTCAACGCCGGCCAGAACTTTGCCTTGACCTGGAACGTCACCGGCGCCACATCCGTCACCATCGACCAGGGTGTGGGCGACGTCACCGGCATGAGCAGCAAGACCGTCAATGCGGCTGCAGCCATCACCTACACCTTAAGCGCGACCAACGCGCAAGGCACCAAGACGGCCAGCACCACCATCGTGGTCGCCCCGCCTGCGGTGGTGGGCAGTTATCCCATCATGTATGTGACCCAGGTCCCGATCTCCGGTTTCGCCAGCCGCACCACCACCTTTGGCAACCACCTCGCCACGCCGCAGGCCGTGCCACGCGGTGGCGATCTGATGATCCGCTATCCCGATGGCAGCGTGCGCAACCTGACCCAGGAAGCTGGCTTCGGCGCCACTGGTTTCCAGGGCAGCACTTCGATTGCCGTGCGC
>JBJMVX010000315.1:0-11295 GCA_045810445.1 Massilia sp. | reverse complement strand
CAGATCGTCTTTGTCACGGCCTATGACGACTACGCCGTGCAGGCGTTTGAACATGCGGCCGCCGACTATGTGCTCAAGCCTGTCAACGATGTACGGCTGTCCAAGACCATCGAGCGCCTGCGCAAGCGCCTGTCGTCTGCGCCCCAAGGTGGCGACATGGCCCAACTGCTGGCGCAGGTGCGCTCCCTGCTGCCGACCGCTGCCCCGGCGACCGAGCGCCTGACCATGATACGGGCCGCAGTTGGTGGTGAAGTGCGCATGATTCCGGTGGCCGATGTGGTGTTTTTCGAAGCGCTGGACAAGTACGTGAACGTGGTCACGGCCAGCGGCGAAGCCCTGATACGCACCAGCCTCAAGGAACTGCTGCCACAACTGGACGACAAGGTGTTCTGGCAAATCCACCGTGGCACCATCGTCAATGCCACCTGCGTGCTCAGTTCCATGCGCGACGAGATGGGAAAGGTGTCGCTTAACCTGCGCGCCCGCCCCGAAAAGCTCAAGGTCAGCCCCCTGTACGCCCACCTGTTTCGGCAAATGTAATCAGCCGCCGCAGGCGTCCAGCGACAAGGCTTGCTGCACCACGCCGCGTTCCGATTGCACGAAGGCGGTGACACCATATTTGGACGCTGGTGCACCACGCGGGATCGTCAGCGTGCGCGCCAGCGTCGCCTTGCCATCGCTGCCTATCGTCACAGGCGGTAGCCATTCGCGCACAACGTAGTCGTGGCGCAGGGTGCGTCCGCTGTTTTCTCCGGCCGCCACCTGGCTTGCCAAGCCGCTTTCCACCACTGCCAGAAACAACCTGGCGCCCGCCTGGCCATTGGCGTTGACCTGCACCGGCACGCCGCCACTTCCTGCTGGTCCCATGCTGATCGCAATGCCCGCCTGCGCCGGCATGGCATTGATCTGCTTGACCGTCGCCGCAAGCCCGTCGCTCCAGTTACGCGCTTCCTTCCCGGCGACGAAAAATTCAGGGGTGTAGATGGTGCGGCTGCGCGCCTGGTCGGACAACCAGCGCTGGCGCTCGGTGAACATTTTCTGTGAAAATGGATCCTTCCAGCCGATGTAATTCCAGTAGTCGACGTGTAACGACAGCAGCACGGCCTGGTCGGCCCGCAGGCCGGCAGCGCGTTGTCCACTCAAAAATTGGTCGGCCGGTGGACAGCTGCTGCAGCCCTCCGAGGTGTAGAGCTCCACCAGGGCGATCGTATGCGCGGGGCTGCGCGCGCTGCAGGTTTGCGCCATGGCGCCATGCAGGGCCAGGCCGGCGGCCACACCCACTATCAGTTGTTTCATCACTGCCTCCTTGTCGTTCCGGTTTGGTCGGACGGCGCAGCGCTTTCCTTACACCGGCATTTCGAAGCGATAGCCCACACCATACACCGATTGCAGGCAGTCCGCTCCAGGCAGCCTGACAGCGAGCTTGCGGCGGATATTCTTGATGTGGGAGTCGACCGTGCGGTCATTGATATCGCGCTGGTCTTCATGGGCGAAGTCGAGCAGTTGCTGGCGCGAGTACACGCGGTCCGGGTGGGCAATCAACTCGGCCAGGATGCGAAATTCAACTGGGGTGAGCGGCAAGGCGCTACCGCCATGCAGAATGCGCAAGGTAGTACGTTCGACCACCAGTGCGGGAGCGCCAGGCTGCGCAGCGAGCGGCATGGTCCGGCGCAGGTGTACCTTGACCCGCGCGACCACTTCACGTGGGCTAAACGGCTTGCACACATAGTCGTCCGCGCCCGTTTCAAGGCCCAGCAGGCGGTCGATTTCATCTATCCTCGCGGTCAGCATGATGATCGGAACAGTGGAAAAGGTACGCACCTGGGTGCAGACAGCGATGCCGTCCTGACCGGGCAGCATCAGGTCCAGCAAGATAAGGGCAGGCGCCGCGCTGCGCGCCAGCGCCACGGCCTGCAAGCCATCGCCCACACGCGTCGTGCGCATGCCAGCCGCCTCCAGGTAGTCGGCCAGCAGCGCCGCTATTTTCGCATCGTCTTCCACGATCAGGATATGCGCGGCGCTCATGCTTTCTCCAGCGGCAGGGACAGGGTGATGCACACACCACCAAGGCGCGAGGGCCCGGCCTTGATATTGCCACCATGGGCCTGCGTAAGGGCGCGGCAAATGGCCAGCCCCAGGCCGCTGCCGCCAAGTTCGCGCGTGCGCGCCGCGTCGATGCGGTACAGGCGGTCGAAAATGGCTTCGTGATGGCCGGCGGGTACGCCAGGCGCGCTGTCTTCAATCGTCAACGTGACTCGGTTTCCTTCACGCGCCAAGGCAACCACGATCTGTCCACCGGCATCGGTATAGCGCACGCTGTTTTCCAGCAGGTTGATGATGACCTGCGTCAGCCGTACCGGGTCCGCCTTGACCATCGAAGGGCCGCCCTCCAGATTGGCCTTCAAATCGATGCCAGCTGCCGCGGCGCGCGATTGATAGCGCTGCACCAGGGGTGCCAGCAGCGAGGCCAGATTGACCTGTTGCCAGTCAAAATGCAGATCCCCCGCATCGGCCAGGGTCAACTGATGCAGATCGTCGACCAGCTTATTCAGGTGCAGCACCTCGGCATGCAGGGACTGCAGCGCGGCAGGATCGGCCTTGCGGATGCCATCAATCAGTGCTTCGATCTCGCCACGGATGACGGTGAGCGGCGTTCGCAATTCGTGCGCGACATCGGCCAGCAGTTTGCGGCGCTGGCGCTCGCTCGTCTCCAGCGCTTCGGCCATGGCGTTGACGTGCAGCGCCAGCTCCGCCAGTTCATCACGCGAGAGCAAGGGCGCCCTGGCGTCGAACTGGCCGCGCGCCAGGCGCGCCGTGACGTCGCGCAGTGCGGCCACGGGGCGCAGCAAATGACGCGCCAGCCATGCCGCCAGCAAGATGGACATGAGCGCCATGACGGCAGCGACAATGACGATGTCGCGCACCTGCTCGCGCAGAAAACCGGTCGCGCTGGAATCGGCGCCAACCTGGCGCAGGGGACGCAGGCGCAGCATGCCCACCGTCTTGCCGTCAACGACAATGGCGCGTTCGATGGGCGAGCTCACGTCGGGCGGGCCGACCAGGTTGCGCCCCTCGGCATCAAACACGGACAGGCGCGCGCCGATGGCCATCGGGTCGCGCGCTCCCGGTGGTTGACGCGCTTCTGGCGGTGGGCCTTCGCGCCTTGGGCGCGGACCATCTTCGTCGTCAAAGCGTGGGGGTGGGGGTGGCCGGCGCCGGCGTTGCGGGCCATTGACGGTCTGGATTTGTGGTGACAGACCGCCCAGGACCTCGTGCATGGCGCCCTGGTTACCACGCAGCCATTCAAAGCTGCCTTCCTGGCGATAGCGCTGGGCCAGCAGGTCAGCGACCTGCTCCAGGTCCTGGGCCTGCATCTGGTTCAGATAGGCGATGAAGCCGCGCTGCAGGTTGGCGCTGGTGACCCAGGCCATGGTCCCAACGCATAGCAGCACAATGGCGATCACCGCCAACGCAATCTTGCGCGCGATCGTCAGACGCATCGCCGGTCCTGAACACTGCCCATCGCTGCTGCCTTTCGCATGCCCTTGGTAGAGCAGCAATCATACCTGCCAAATGTGCAGCAACTATGGATTTATGCGGCCAGCGCAGCGGCGGGGGCCAGGGGCAGCAAACTGCGCAGACGCAGCGCGATCAACACGGCCAGGCCAAGGACCAGCGCCAGCAAGGCCACGACGCCTGGCCACGCGGCGCGGCTCCACGCCAGACCGCACAGCGAACCGACGATGCTCGAACCGAGGTAGTAGAAGAACAAATACATGGCCGACGCCAGCGCCTGTGGCGTGCGCGCACGCATTCCCACCCAGCTGCTGGCGACCGAATGGCTGGCGAAAAAACCAAAGGTGAACAAGGCCATGCCGGCCACCACCACAATCAGGGACGACGATAGCGTGAGCAGCAGGCCAGCCAGCATGATCATCAGTACCAGCCAAAGCACATTGCGCCTGCCGATGCGGTCAGCCAGGCGGCCCGCCCAGACCGCGCTGAACATGCCGATCAGGTACAGCACGGACAGGGCACCGACTGCGCTTTGTCCTATGTTGAAGGGCGCCCCCAGCAAGCGGTAGCCGATGTAGTTGTACAGGCTGACGAAGGCGCCCATCAACAGGAAGGCAATCGCGAACAGCCATGGCAGGCCGGCGTCCGCCAGATGAGCCCCGGCGCCCTGGAGCAGCGCGCGAGCGCCGCTAGCGCCCGGGCGAAAGTGGCCAGACGTCGGAAGGCTGCGCCAGAATTCCCAGGCCGCGTACAAACCGGCCACGCCCATCAGTGCGACCGCCAGGCGCCACGAGTAGAAGTCGCTGATGAAGGAAGCGAGCACCCGCCCTGCCATGCCGCCAAAAGCCGTTCCACCGATGTACATGCCCATGGCCAGACCGAGCGAGTCGGGCGCGATTTCTTCGGCCAGGTAAGCCATGGCCACGGCCGGCATGCCGCCCAGTGCGAAACCTAGCAGCGCGCGCAGCACGAGCAGTTGGCCGAAATTCTGCGCAAAGGCCGAGAGCAGCGTACATACGGCAGCTGCCGCGAGCGCCGCGCTCATGAGACGCTTGCGTCCGATACGCTCGGACAGCGCGCCCGAGAGCAGCAGCGAGATGGCCAGCGCCAGCGTGGCAATCGACAGCGACCAGCTGGCCTGCGCCGGAGTGAGCGCAAACTGCAAGGCCATCAGCGGCATCAGCGGCTGCACGCAATAGAGCAGCGCGAAGGCGGAAAATCCCCCCGCCAGCATGGCGCGGTTGATGCGTTTGAAGGCCGGACTGCCGGCGGCGGCTTTACTCATGGGGGCTTCCTCGATCTTGATGGCTGATCTTAGGATTGCGCAGTCATACTGTCCAATATATATTAGACGCGTCTGTCATCCATAAAAACGATTACTCATGGAATTGCGCCAGCTCCGCTACTTTATCGCCGTGGCCGAAGAATTGAACTTCACCCGCGCGGCAGAACGCCTGCACATTGGCCAGCCGCCGCTGTCCCACGCCATCCAGGTGCTGGAGGCGGACGTGGGCGCGCAGCTATTCGAGCGCACCAAACGCTGGGTGCGCATGACCGAGGCTGGCCGCCTGTTTCTCGACGACGCGCGCAGCATCTTGGCCCTGTCCGAGCAAGCCGCCGACACAGCCCGGCGCGCCCAGCGCGGCGAGGCCGGCGTGCTGCGCATCGGCTTTACCTTTTCGACACCATTGACGCCGCTGTTCGCCACCGTCATCAACCGCTATCGCCAGCAATTCCCGGCGGTCAGCCTGATGCTGCACGAGATGGCCACCCTGCCCCAACTCGATGGCCTGGCAGAGCGCAGCCTGGACCTGGGTTTCGTGCGCCCGCTGGAAGTCCCCACACCCGACACCATCACCCTCAGTCCCTTGCGGCGCGACGCGCTGGTGGCTGTGCTACCGAGTGATTCGCCGCTGGCGCGCAGAAAGCGCATTGCCATCATCGACCTGAAGGAGCTGCCCTTCGTGATGTATCCGCCAGGCGCTGGCACCGGCATTTATCCACAAATTTTCCGCCTGTGTCGCGCTGCCGGTTTTGTGCCGCGTATTGGCCAGGTTGCCGGCGAAGCATCCACCTTGATTGGCCTCGTGGCAGCCGGCTGCGGCGTGTCGCTGCTGCCCTCCTCGTTCGACCGCATTCGCATGGACGGCGTGTGCTATCGCCCGCTGTCCGACGAGGGCGCCAGCACCGAACTGCTGCTGGCGCGGCGCAGCGCCGACCATGCGCCGCTGGTGGACGCCTTCGTGGAACTGGCCCTGGCGGCAGCAAGCGAATAAGCGGTCTCCATTTTTGCTTCACAATTTGCACGCATGCTGATCCTGTCGATAACCGAAGGAGCATCCGCATGTACCACGTCCCCAATCGCGCCTCGTTCCCGCCAGTGCGTGAAGCCGCCCTCGTTCTGTCCCTGCTGCTGGCCGGCTGTGGCGGTGGCGGCAGCACCACCCAGACCACCAGCGCGCCACCGGTAGTCGCCCTGCCCAGCGCGCCCACCGCGCCCACACCGGTCCCCGTTCCGGTTCCGCTGCCGCCAACGCAGCAGGCCAATCCCGATGGCGCAGCGCTCACCTTCACCGCTGCCGGCAGCATCGACACTGCCAATCCGTTTTTCAAAGCCATGGGCAACGGCCGCTCCTGCGCCAGCTGTCACGACCAGGGCCAGGGCTGGAGCGTCACGCCGCAAGGCCTGCAGGCGCGCTTTAACGCCAGCGCCGGCAGCGATCCGATTTTTCGCCTCGTCGATGGCGCCAATTCCCCGCTGGCAGCGGTGGCGACCCTGGACCAGAAACGCCTGGCCTACGGCATGCTTCTCTCCAAAGGCGTGATCCGCGTTGGCCTGCCCATACCCGCGAACGCCGAATTCACGCTGGTCCGCGCCGACGACCCTTACGGCTTTGCCAGCGCCACCGAGCTGTCCCTGTTTCGCCGCCCCCTGCCCAGTGCCAACCTGCCATTTGCCGCCACGGTCATGTGGGATGGCCGCGAAACCCAGCTCGATCCCGCATCCAGCACCTGCATCCGCAATGCCGTGCCGGCCCAGTGTTTCGCGCCGCTCGATATCAACCTCGCGCACCAGGCCAATACTGCCGTGCGCGGTCACGCCCAGGCCACCGCCGACCTCAGTGCCGCCGACCAGGCAGCCATCGTCAACTTTGAAAAAGGCTTGTTCGTGGCGCAGGTGCGGGACAGCGCGGCCGGCGACCTGACCGAGGCTGGCGGTGGGCCCGTTCGACTGTCCACGCAAGCGTTCTACTTCGGGATCAATGACCTGCTGGTGGGCGACTACCGCACTGGCGCCGCGTTCGACCGCATTGCCATGACCTTGTACGGCGCCTGGCGCAACCCGGGCCCGGCGCCATCGGCACAGGACCAGGCCAGGGCGTCCATTGCACGCGGCGAGCAGTTGTTCAACACGCGCCCCATGAACATCGTCCAGGTTCCTGGCTTCACCGGCCCGCAGCGTGGCAGTTGCACCAGTTGCCACAATGCGCCCAACAGCGGCGGTCATTCGGTCGCGCGCACGTTCAACACTGGCGTGGCAGCAGCAATACGGCGCACGCCGGACATGCCGCTCTACACCCTGCGCAATACAGCGACAGGCGAAACGGTGGATACCCAGGATCCGGGCAGTGCGATGTTAAGCGGTAAATGGGCGGACGTGGGACGCTTCAAGACGCCCACGCTACGCGGTGCGGCAGCGCGCGCGCCTTACTTCCACGACGGCTCGGCACCAGACCTCGACGCGGTAGTGCGCTTTTACGACCGCCGTTTTCAGATGGGATTGAACCCCCAGGAAGTGGCCGACCTGGCCGCCTTCCTGAAGGCCCTGTGAGGATGGATCAGCCGTAGTCGGCGTCGAGTTCGGAGCCTGCGTAGTTTTCGAACTCGGCCCACAGCGTTTTCATGGCCGTGCGGGTGCGTACCTTTTGCACCACCGTGCAGTGCTCGCGGTAGGACGCGATACGTTCGGCAATCACCGCCTGGTGCTGGGCCGGCACCTGGGCCAGCAGCGCGGCCCAGCCCTCTTCGAAGTCCGGCTTGTTCTTGCGCACCGACTTGACCATGCGCTCGAACTCCTTCTGCCCGGTGCGCGCCATGATGCGACCGCCACCTTCGATGGCCGAAATAATGGCCACGGCAATGACGCCTTCGGCATTCAAATCAGGATCGACGATCGGGCCCGCGTAGTGATGGCGGCGCAGCCAGCCGGCCGCACGCACGATGGCCTGCACTTCCTTGCGCTGCGCATGCAGCTGCTGATAGCGCTCGTAACCGGCCCAGTTCTGGCTTGGGTCGGCGCTGCACAGGTCAACGAACAATTCCTTCAGGCGGCGATGCAGGTAGACCGGGTCCTGGTCGTACTCGCCCACCAGCGCGTCTTCGGGCAGGGCCGACAATTCACGCACCAGGCGAAAGCCGGCCTGGAACACGTGTTCGGCGCCGTGCTCGATGAGGAAATCCATGGCCGCTTCGTCGCCGTCGTGCTCAAGCTCGTGCTCAAGACCCAGCGACACGCCGCCCACCGTCAGAAAAAACGCGCGCTGTATGCCTTCGGCGGTTTTATCGTTGGTGAATTTTTCCGCCACCATGGCAGTGATGCCAGCCAGTTCATCGGCCAGTATCACTGCGTCGTCTTCGACGTCATGCTCCTGCAGGCAGCGGATCGCGCGCACCAGGCGCGGACGGCGTTCGGCAATAATCGCTGGCAGCATGCCAGGTGCTTCCCCCGTCACGAGAAGATACCCGTGCCGATGCTCTTGCGGCCGCCCCGTTTGGGCACGCTGCTGCGCGCCGACGGCACCTGCTTGCGCAAGCGGTAGAGCAGTTCCTTGGTCGAGCGCTGCAGGAATTTCGGCTCTTCGTCCGGGTCGTCCGAAAATTCGGCGTCGGCCAGGTCGCCACTGTGGCGGAAATCCGGGAACAGTTCGAATAGCGCGCGGTCCCAGCCATCTTCACTGGCTTTCGCCAGTTCCACCGCCAGCGGCACGATGTCGCTGTCGGACGAGGTTTGGCCGGTGATGTAAGGGCCCTTGGCCAGGATCTCTCCAGCCACTTCCAGGATCTCTTTCGGGGCCATGGAGAACAGGATCGCAAACGCGGTCGAACCGTGGTCCGAAGCCGACGCCTCGGCCAGCAGTTCGTGGCGGCGTTCGATGTCGTCGGTGGAAAACACGATGCCATGCACGTGCGCGAACAAGGTCTCGGCCACGCGCTCGGGATCGTCCTCGATCATATCGTCCGACCAGGTCGCGGCAAAGAAGGCCAGGCTGTCGGCCCAGGCCTTGGGCGGCACCAGCAGCGTGGCCAGCGAGGTTTTACCGCCGTCAAAACCGGACAGGTGCAGCGCGGTGACCTGGGGCGCCAGGGAGCCGAGCACCTCCATCACCGCCAGGTCGCCATGCGACTCCACGGCGTCCGAAAAAGCCTGCTCCGCATGGTGGAGCGAGCCGGCCAGCACCAATTCGCTGACCTGCTTGCTCAAGGCGGGAAGATTCGATTTTTTCTCGCTCATCTCATTCCTCCTGGTCGAACATCTGGGCGAAGTCGTCAGAGACGCCGTCGCCGTCGTGGTCTTCATCGTGGTCGTCGTCACCGTCGTCGTTGGCCGAGAGCTGCTCGAGCGACTGGTCATCGTCATCCCACTGGCGCGGATGCTTGAACAGGAAGGCGGTGATGATCGCCTGGCGCGCCAGCTCGGGATGATTCTCGGTGACGGCAGCGTACATCGCGCCAGCCTCGCCTTCGCAGGCGGCCATGGCAAACACCTTGGCCGGATCGCCTCCTTCGTAGTCGGCCGCTTCCTTGAGCAGTCCCTTGGGATTGCTGAAGGTCAGATGGTCGACCAGGGCAAAGCTCATCATGTTGACGTCTTCGATGCCACCACCGGCGGCATACTCGGACATCAGCGCGGCGAGCATCATGTCGTAGTTCTTGCGATTGGGCGGGTCGCCCAGGATGCCCTCGATCTGGCCACCCAGTTCACGCGACTGGTAGGCAAATTCGGGGTGGATTCTTCTCATGCTCATAGTCTGGTCCTGTAGATAATGCTTGCCGCGGCGGGAATACTAGGCCGGCAAAGTGACGCCATTGAGCTGGAACAGCGAACGCCAGAGCTCAAACGCCTCGGCCTCGGCATCAAGAATGATGCGGTGGTTCACGCTTTGGTTGTACTCGTCGCGTTTGGCGGGGTCGGACAGGATTTCGTAAGCCTTGGTGATGCTCTTGAAGCGCACTTCCGCGCCAGGGGCGTCATTGCGGTCCGGATGGTAGCGCATGGCCAGCGAGCGATAGACCTTCTTGATGTCCTCATCGCTGGCATTGGGCGCGACACCGAGGATATTGTATAAATTTTCCATAGGGAAACTCCCGGCACCCGGTTGATAAAGCAGGATTATCCTATATAACGCGCTTTCCCGGGGCTTGGCAGCAAGAGCGCGCCCAGGGCAAAGCCCACGCGGGGCCACTTTGCGCAGGCGGGTACGGTAAAATGCTGCAACCTGAACACTTACCCGGCCTTTTCCTCCCATGAGCAACGACAATAAAAATACGACCCCGGCCGCCGCACCTGCGCCGACTTCGAACTTCCTGCGTGCCATCGTCGAGAACGACCTGGCCGCGGGCACCCATACGCGCGCGGGCCTGCCGCCCGTGATCACGCGCTTTCCGCCGGAGCCGAATGGCTATCTGCACATCGGCCACGCCAAATCGATCTGCCTGAACTTTGGCCTGGCGCGTGACTACCAGGGCCGCTGCCACCTGCGCTTTGACGACACCAATCCGGAAAAGGAAGACACCGAATACGTCGACACCATCATCGACAGCGTCAAGTGGCTGGGCTTTAGCTGGGAACAGCAAGGCCAGGAACACCTGTACTACGCCAGCGACTATTTCGAAAAGCTGTACGCGATGGCCGAATACCTGATCACGGCCGGCTTTGCGTATGTGGATAGCCAGAGCGCTGACGACATGGCCAGGAACCGCGGCAATTTCGGCACGCTGGGGACCAACTCGCCTTTCCGCAATCGCCCTGCCGCCGAATCGCTGGCCATGTTCCGCGATATGCGCGCCGGTAAATACAAAGACGGCGAACATATCCTGCGCGCGAAAATCAGCGAGGACGCGATGGCCTCGCCGAACATGAATTTGCGCGACCCGGCCATCTACCGCATCCGCCACGCCCACCACCACCGCACGGGCGACGCCTGGTGCATCTACCCGATGTACGATTACACGCATCCGATTTCGGACGCGCTGGAAAACATCACGCATTCGGTCTGCACGCTCGAATTCCAGGACCACCGTCCGTTCTACGACTGGCTGCTCGCGACCCTGTCGGCAGGCGGCTTCTTTGCCCAGCCGGTGCCGCGCCAGTTTGAATTCGCGCGCCTGAACCTGACCTATGTCGTCACCAGCAAACGCAAGCTGCGCCAGTTGGTCGATGAGGCCATCGTGTCGGGCTGGGATGATCCGCGCATGCCCACCATTGTCGGCCTGCGCCGGCGCGGCTACACGCCTGAAGCGATCCAGCTGTTCTGCGAGCGCATCGGCGTGTCGAAAGCCGATGGCTGGATCGACATGAGCATCCTCGAAGGCGCGCTGCGCGACGACCTCGATCCCAAGGCGCCACGCGCCACTGCGGTGCTGCGTCCCTTGAAGCTGATCATTGATAACTTCCCCGAAGGCCTGTCGGTGGAATGCAGCTCCCCCGTGCATCCCCACTTTCCCGAGCGCGGCCTGCGCACCTTCCCGATCACGCGCGAGCTGTGGATCGAGCAGGAT
>JBJMVX010000314.1:0-13986 GCA_045810445.1 Massilia sp. | reverse complement strand
CCTCGCCCTCGATTTCGAAGATCCAGGGAATCGAGGCGCCGGTGCGGGCCTCGATTTCATGGTCGGAATCGATGAAGCGTTTTCCTAATTTCCTGGCGAGGATGCGGCCAATTGTTGTCTTGCCCGCCCCCATCAGTCCTACTAAAAAAACGTTCTCCATCGGCACCTGTTTACTTAGTTTGTATTGTTGCACCCTGCCGCTTGACCATATGGGCTCACTACGCCTGGAGGCGAGTTGGACGCATTGGTGTAGTCACCGGCCAGACCTGGCAGGATAGTATAGCCGACATAGTGACCTTCCGAGCCTGCAACGGTCGCGCTGATGGTGAAATCAACGTCGATCCAGCGAGCACGGTCACGCGGGTAAAGGACTTGTACGATTGCCGTGCCGGTCGCATCGGTCTTGCCCTTGGCGGTAATGGTGACAGGAATGCCCGGATCAAGGCGCAGGTTGCCGTTCTGGTCTTCCAACGGGCCAAGTACGCCATCGCCATCCACGTCCTCATTGTTGCAGGTGGCAAGCACTTGTTGAGACCATGCAGGGGTGCCAGAGGTGAGCTGGAAGAAACCCTTCATGTAGTGTCTTGCCTTGATCGAGGCGGTCAAGTTGACATCGCTCACCGGATTGCCGGCAGCATCGGCCACGACAACCACGTAGTCGACCGTGAACGTTGCCGTATTCGGCGTGCCCACGGTGTTGCCGGTACCGGCAGAAATCGTCAATGCCTGCTGGGCCACTGTCAGTTTGGCGGTCGCGCTCTTGCTGTTGACCGAACTGACAATCGCGGCCTGCAAGGTGACGCCGTCGGTAGCGGTGGCAGTGGTGCCGGCAATGAAGCTGACCGAGGCAGAGCCGTCATCACCCGTGATGATTTCCGATGGTTGCGACAAGGTACCGCCGCTAGGATCGTTGAGGATGCTGAATGCGACCTTGGCACCCTTGACCGGGTTGCCCTGGCCGCTGGAATCGGTAACAACAGCACGCAGGGTCGATTGCTGGGCATGCGAAATGGCGGAATTGACACCGATGACGCTTGGCGTCGCCTGCAAGGCAATCACGGAACCGGCGGTCAGGGGCGCCACGACTTCCAGCAAACCTTGTGCGGTCGAACTGGACACGTCGGAAGTGACGCTAATCGTTGCAATACCAGGGCTCGTGGCCTTCATCCAGGCTGACACCACGCCGTTGGTCAATGGACGCAAGGTACCGGCGAGCGGGGTGATACAACCAGAGTCTATATACATCAGGCCGCGCGAGGAGCTGAAGGTTACATTGCCGCCCACTGGATTTCCGTTCTGGAAGTTGCTCACGTCGATCTGGGTGCAGGCACCGGTCACTGCCTGTTTTGGCGAGGTCTGGCTGGTATTGTTCGGGGTGACCGTAAATACCGACGACACCGTCGCCACTGGCTTGCTGGTGGTTTCACCCAGTGCCTTGAGGGTCACCGTATCGGTACCGGTTTGCGTGATGGTGTAGACCAGGACGACTTTACCCGAGGTATCGGTCTTGCCAGACTGGCCGGCTTTGAGCACCAGGGTGTTGCGCGCCGAGGTGAAGGTGATGGTTTGGTTAGGGATCGCCAGGCCGTTTCGGTCCTGCAAGGTCGCAGTCACTTCCGAGACAGCGCCCACATTCAAGGTCGGTGCCACGTCCAGCAGCAGCTTGGTGCCCGATACGGCGATCGCCACAGTCGCTGGCGGCGTGCCCACGACCGTGGCGGTGACGGTGATGGTGCGCGTGGTCGGGTCAGTGCCCGTGCCCAGCTTGACGATGGCCAGTCCGTTGGCGTCCGTGGTAGCGGTCGAAGCGCTCAGGGTGCCCGAATCGGAGGTGAAGGTCACGACAGCGTTCGGCACAACCACATTGCTGGTGTTGATGACCAGGGCGCGGATGTCGACCGTCTGGGTACCATTCGAATTGAGGTTGCCGTCGCTGGAGGTGAGCAAGACTTTCGGTGGCGATGGCGGTGCAATCACGGTGACCGTGATTTCGTTCGAATTGACGCCGCCTGCCGAGGCGTGAATCTTGATGGCGCGCAGGGAGGAATCACCTTTGACGCTGAGCTTTTCAACGACAACGCCATTGGTGCTGGAGATGCGCGAGGTGTTGGTGATGGTGCCCGAGTCGGCCGTGAAGCCGACTGTCACGCCACTCATGGCGCTGTTGCCGCTGTCCTTGACGATGGCCGTCAAGGTCACTTCGGTGCCGTCAGTGCCGGACGAGTCGATGGTGGTGGCGCTGGCCGAGAGTGAGATGCTGCCGACATTGGCAGAGCCCCCCGTGCCGCCAGATGGCGCGCTGGCATTGCCGCCACCGCCGCCGCAGGCCACCAGGCCCACGGCCAGCGAGGCGCCGACTAGAAAGCGGAGCGGAACCGCGAGAGATCGTTGTAAAAATTTGGGCAACATGATGTTTTCCTGGTAAATGAATGCGGTATTAGCGGGTCGACGTACGTTCCGCGATGATCTTCGGTGTGATGAAGACCAGCAGTTCGGTTTTCGCGCTGTTGCGTTGGGTCGACTTGAACAGATAGCCGACGATCGGCAGGTCACCCAGCAGAGGGACCTTGTTCACGTTGTTGGTTTCGGTTTGGGTGTAGATGCCGCCCAGAACCACGGTACCGCCATTTTCAACCATGACTTTGGTTTGCACGTGCTGGGTGTTGATGGCAAAGCCGAAACGCGATTCCTCGCCCTTCGAATCCTTGTTCACGTTCACTTCCAGTACGACGTTGCCGTCAGGGGTGATTTGCGGCGTCACTTCGAGGCGCAGATTGGCCTTCTTATAAGCGACGACGCCGGCGCCACTGCTGGCCGCTTCCAGGTAAGGCAGCTCGACACCCTGTTCGATGACGGCTGCATGCTTGTCTTCAGTCACAACGCGTGGACTGGAGATGATTTTACCCTTGCCGTCGGCCTCCAGTGCCGACAATTCCAGGTTCAGGAAACGGTTGGCAGCGGCCGAGAACAAGCTCGCTGCCAGGGTACCGGCCTGGGCGCCATTGATGGCAGGCGCAGGCAGATTGATCAGGGTGCTGTTGGCAAAGCCGTCCGTCGAGGTCGAGCCGTTCTGGCCGGTGATGGTGCCGATGCCTTCCATATTGCCGCCGATGGCAACGCGCTCGTTGCCGCGCACCTGGTAACCGACGTCGCCGCCGCGAATGCCGCGCAGATCGGTAAAGCCCAGCTTGGCGCCAAGGTTGCGGGCAAAGCCGTCATTCGCTTCGACCAGGCGCGCTTCAACCAGCACCTGGCGCGAAGGCACGTCGGTTTTCTGGATCAGCTTGCGGATGTCGTCGAGCTTGCTTGGCGTGTCCGTGATAAACAACTGGTTGGTGCGCGAATCAATGATGGCGCTGCCGCGCTTGGAGAGCACACGGTTCTGGTAGGAATTGCCGCCTGCACCAGCGTCTTGCGCTGGCGAGCCTGGCGCATTGGCCCCACCGGTGGTACCACCCAGACCGAACACACTACGGAAGGCTTCGACTTTCTGATAGTTCAGCTGGAAGATTTCCGATTTCAAAGGCTCAAGATCGGCAATCATCGAGCGCTGTTCGAGCTCGAGTTTTTCCTTGGTCAGCAGTTCTTCCTTCGGTGCGATCCACAGCACCGAGCCGTCCTTGCGCATGTCCAGACCCTTGGCCTGCAAGATGGCGTTCAGGGCCTGATCCCATGGTACTTCCTTCAGATGCATGGTCAGGTTGCCGGCCACCGATTCGCTGGTGATGATGTTCAGCCCGGAGATGTCGGCAATGGCTTGCAGGGCAGCGCGCACTTCCACGTTCTGGAAGTTGAAGGTGATTTTTTCACCGCGGTAGCCCTGGCTGCCCTGGGTCAGCTTGGTCGGATCTTCCTTGATCGGCTTGACGTCAATGACCAGCTGGGTATCGCTCTGGTAGACCGTCTGCTCCCACAGGCCGCGCGCTTCGACTGTCATGCGCACATGGTCGCCCTGGGGCACGGTCGTGATCAGCGCCACGGGGGTGCCGAAATCGGTGGTATCGATGCGCCGGCGCAGCGTGTCAGGCACGCCCGTCTTCATGAAGTCGATGATGATGGCATTGCCCGTCTGGTGCACGTCGACAGCTACTTGGTTGTGCGGCAGATCGACCTGGATGCGCCCTTCGCCATTCGGTCCCTTGCGGAAATCGATGTTTTTGAGCAGCTGGCGACCCGTGGGCACTGGTGTGGTCTGGGCAACGGGCAAACCGCCCTTGTCCACTGCCTGAGCCGTGCCGCCCGAGCCGTCCACGGTGACGATGATGGACTTGCCATCAATGGCCATCGCATAGTTCAGCGAGCGCTTCATGTTGAACACCAGGCGCGTGCGTTCGCCGGCCTGGACCACGTTGATGGCGCGCAGATCGGCAATATTGACATCTTGCGAGGTGCGGCCGGTCGCGTTGGCCGTGCTGGAGAAATCCAGGGCAATGCGGGTCGGGTTGGTGATGGAAAAACCGATCGGCAATTTGACCGGTGTATTTTTCATCGCGATGTTCACCACCACGTTATTGCCTTGCTGTTGAGCCGAGATCGATTCGATCGCGTTCTCCTGCGCCAGCGCGTGGTTGGCGGCCATCGCCATGAGCATCATGGCGCCCATGCGTACGAGGCCCGTCAGGGTAATAAAGTTCTTTTTCATTGCGATCATTTCCTGGTCTCCTTGCTTTCCTGCAACTCCAGCTTCGACATGCGCTCGACCCACTCGCCGCCGGCGTCCTGAACCACTTCCTTGAGGCCAATGGCCGTATCAGCCACTCCTGTGACCTGGCCAAAATTCTGGCCCAGCCGTTGTCCTGCTTTTACCTGGTAGACGGCACGGTCAATCTGGACCAGGCCATAGGTCACCCCTGCCTTGTTGATCGTGCCCACCATCCGCATGCTGTCGACAGGGAAGCTCTCGAGGAACTCCTTGCGCCGCGTTTCGTCCGGCTTCAAGGGGTTGACCTTGCTGCCGGCAGCTTTCGCCAATTCGGCCAGCAGCTTGTTCGGATCGAAGGGATCGGCCAGATCGCGCACCGAGTAGGCGAAGGGAATGAAAGTCTTCGGCTCGGACAGGGGTTGCACGTTGACCTTGGTATTGGCCTTGACCTCGTTCATCCACGAATTAATTTCCGCCACTTCGGTGTCGCTACAGCCGGCCAGCAGGACGGCGCCGCCCAGCAGGACGATGGAAAGTCGCTTGTTCATCATTTTTTGCCCCCTTTGCTGCGGGCTTCTTTTTCCCGTTCAAGGCGCATCTGGCGCGCCGCGTTGGCCTCTTCCTCGTCTAGATAACGGAAGGTCTTGGCCACCGCATCGAGCGTCAGGGTGCCATTGGTGCCGGCCACCAGGGACATATTGTTCAAGGTCACAATGCGCGGCAGGCTGGCCATGTCGCTGGCGAAGGACGCGATGTCGTGGTAAGAGCCGACCACGCGAATTTCAATCGGTTGTTCGGCGTAGTAATCGCGCACCACCACATTGCCCGGCTTGAACAGATCAAAGGTCAAACCCCGTCCCTGGCCAGCCTGGTTGATGTCGGTGAGCAAGGCAGCCATTTCTGCCTTGCTTGGCAATTGCTTCTGCAAGCGTTCCACATACACGTCAACCTGGACTTTTTGCGCCTTGAGCGCATCCAGATTGATGGCCTGGGCAATCTTGGTACGGTACTGGTCCTTGAGTTTGACCTCTTCGGCAGCGAGCGTTTCCTGTTCGTCAAACTGGGTGCTCCAGTAGGCGAAGTAACCGGCCACGCAGACGACCGCGACCACCCCGATGCCGCACAAGAGGCGCGGCGCCAAAGGCCACTGACCGGGCGGACGCCCCGCCAGATTCTTGAACTGCGAGCCTAGTGATTCACCAAGCCGTTTCAGATCTATTTCCATATTCGTGTCCGTTCTGGGCTATTTTGCTTTTGGCGCGGACGCCGCGACGGGAGGCGCGATGGGCGCCGCTGCTGCAGGCGCTGCCTTGGCGGGCGGCGCTGCCACAGGCGGCTTGGCCAGGGGCGCCAGCACTGCCGTTGGGGCCGCACCAGGCAGTACCACGGCAGGCGCAGGCGCGCCAGGCTTGACGCCTGGCTTGCCAGCGGCACCAGGTGCAGCCGTCGCGCTCGCTTCGGCGGCATCCTTGTCACGCTGGCGCTTGATGTCCACAGCCATCGTGAAAGCGCCAATCTTCTTGCCGGTCTTGCTTCCGACCAGCAATTCCGAACGTACCTCGACCAGGCTCGGATGGTCCAGCCATGGCGAACCGTTCGAGACATTGCGCAGCATTTCCGCGACCCGTTCCTGGGACTGGGCAGAACCGACCAGGGTCACGCGCTGACCTTCCTGCTTGAAGGACTTGAGGTAGATGCCTTGCGGGGTCTGACGCACCAATTCTTCGAGCAGATAGACGGGCTGATTGCGGTCGCCCTGCAAATCTTCCACCGCCTGCTGGCGCGCCTTGAGCGCTTCGATTTCCTGCTTCAGGGTCGCGATCTCGGCAATCTTGGTGTCAAGCTCGGCATTGGCCTTCTTGAGCACATTGTTGCGGTCATTCTGGGTCGAGATGCGGCTGGCATTGACGCCACCGACTGCAATGACGATGAGCACGCCGGCCACGGCCGACACGGCCAGCAAGGCCAGAAAGGCGGCCTTCTTGAGCTTGCGCTTGGCTTCCCGGTGGGGTAATAGATTAATTTTGATCATCAGCCAAACCTCCGCAGGGCCAGCCCGCAGGCGACAAGATAGGCTGGTGCCTCGGTACGCAATTGCTGCTCGCGCACTGACGGGCCCAGCGACATGCCCTTGAACGGCGACACCACGGCGCTCGAGATCTTGGTCCGGTTCGCAACAATATCAAGCAGGCCGGGGATCAGCGCGCAGCCGCCGGCCAGGAACAACTGGTCGATGCGGGTGTACGGCGTGGACGTATAGAAAAATTGAATGGCGCGCGTGACTTCCAGCGCGGCATTTTCGAGGAAGGGCGTGAGCAGTTCCGACTGGTAGCCATCGGGCAGTTCGCCCGACTTCTTCTTGGCATCGGCGTCTTCGAAGGACAGGCCGTAAGCGCGCACGATGTCCTGGGTCAGCTGGTTGCCGCCAAACGGTTGCTCGCGCTCGTAAATGGTTTCGCCATCGAGCATCACGGAAATGTGGGTGACCTGGGCGCCGATCTGGAACAGCGCCACGATCTGGCCTTCGCCGGCGTTCGGCATCTGGGCCGTGACACGGTCGAGGGCAGCGCGCGCCGCATACGATTCGATGTCCATCACCGTCGCATTCAGGCCGGCCGCTTCTGCAATGGCCACCCGGTCTTCGACTTTTTCCTTGCGCGATGCAGCGAGCATGACTTCGATGTCTTCGGCAGAATTGGCAGACGGCCCAAGCACGTCGAAGTCAAGGCTGACCTCGTCGAGGGCAAACGGAATGTACTGGCTCGCCTCCGATTCGACCTGCACTTCAAGCTGGTCTTCGGACAGGCCGGCAGGCAAAATGATTTTCTTGGTGATCACCGACGCCGGCGGCATGCCCAGCGCCACGGTCTTGATCCGGGTGCCGCTTTTTTTCCACACGCGGCGCACCGCTTCGGACACCATCTCCATGTTTTCGATGTTGCCATCGACGACGGCCCCGCGCGCCAGCGGCTCGGACGCATAGCGTTCCAAGCGCAGCTCATTTTTGCCGATCACAACCAATTCCACCAGGCGGACCCCGGACGTACTGATATCCAGGCCCAGCAAAGGGGGACTGGACTGACCGAACAACGAACCTAGATTGACCATCGAGCGTACTCCCTCACCTACCAACACTGCACTGCTTACGCTGCAAAAGTTGCTTTGCAGTACGAAGAATGAGAACAGCAACAACGGTTAATTTGTTATAAAACCGCCATTTAGACTGCACTCATAAGACACTACATTAAATCGTAGCAACTATCTTCAGGTCGTGTAAAGGTATTTCTGCATTGGAATTTTGTCGGGAAGGGCAGGAAAGCCACACTCTATGAACCTGGGGACATCATAGTTTCCTCAAGGCAAAGAACAGTACCTGCATTGGGGCCCTGCGAAGTGCGCACCTAGCGGGAGGCGTGCTTTATAATGATTCGCAACAACTTAGACGAAAGATGCGACCCGCATGAGCTCTTCCCAGCAGGACACTTCCACCACTTCCTCACAGGGCGGCAGCGCCCGCCGCAGTCCCAAACGGCTGTTGTTAATGATCCTCGGCGCCCTCATCGGCACGGGCTTGGTTGGCCTGCTGATTGTGGTTTTTGCGCTCGCCATGGCTTACCCGAACCTGCCGCCGCTCGACAGCCTGACCGATTACCGGCCAAAAATGCCTTTGCGCATATTTTCTGCCGATAATGTGCTCATTGGCGAGTTTGGCGAGGAAAGACGCAACCTGGTGCACCTGAAAGACATCCCGGATGTGATGAAAAAAGCCATCATCGCCATCGAGGACGACCGTTTCTACGAACACGGCGGGGTGGACTACAAGGGCGCCCTGCGCGCCTTCCTGCACAACGCCAGCAGCACCGGCGCGCGCCAGGGCGCCTCCACCATCACCCAGCAGGTCGCCCGCAATTTCTTCCTGTCGTCGGAACAGTCATACAAGCGCAAGGCCTACGAAATCCTGCTGTCCTGGAAGATTGAACAGAACCTCACCAAGGACCAGATCCTCGAGGTCTATATGAACCAGATCTATCTGGGCCAGCGCGCCTTCGGCTTTGCCTCGGCTGCCCAGATCTATTTCGGCAAGAGCATCAAGGACATCAGCATTGCCGAAGCGGCCATGCTGGCCGGGCTGCCAAAAGCACCGTCTGCCTACAACCCGGTGGTCAACCCGAAACGGGCCCGCACGCGCCAGCAATACATCCTGCAGCGCATGCTCGAGCTCAAATACATCACGCCGGCCCAGTATGAGCAGGCGAAGGCCGAGCCGCTCAAGATCAAGACCGACAGCAGCGAGTTTGGCGTGCATGCCGAGTATGTGGCCGAAATGGCGCGCCAGTTGGTCTATGAGCAGTTCAAGGAAGAGACCTACACGCGCGGCCTGAACGTGTTTACCACGATCACCAAGGCCGACCAGGACGCTGCCTACCTGGCGCTGCGCCGTGGTGTCATGGAATACGAGAAGCGCCATCCTTATCGTGGTCCTGAAGCCTACATCGACATTCCAAAGGTGAAGGAAGAAGCGGACGAAGCGATTGAAAACGAGTTGGCCGAACATCCGGACAGCGACGACATCGTTGCCGCCATGGTGCTGGAGGCCTCGCCCACGGAAATCAAGGCCGTGACCGCCTCAGGCGAAGAGATCAAGATCACGGGCGCCGGCCTCACGTTTGCCCAGGGCTGGCTCTCGGCCAAGGCAGCGCCGAACCGGCGCGTCAAGCGCGGCGCGGTGATCCGGGTCAGCATGGAAGGCGGCAGCAGCTGGAGCGTGACCCAGATGCCGGAAGTGGAATCGGCCTTTGTTGCGGCCGATACCGATGACGGCGCCATCCACGCGCTGGTGGGCGGCTTCGACTACAACCGCAACAAGTTCAACCACGTGACCCAGGCCTGGCGCCAGCCCGGCTCCTCGTTCAAGCCCTTCATCTACTCGGCTTCGCTCGAGCGCGGCCTGTCGCCTGCGACCATCATCAACGACGCCCCGATTTCCTTCGACGCCGGCCAGACCGGCGGACAGGCTTGGGAGCCAAAGAACTACGATGGCAAATACGAAGGACCGATGAGCATGCGGCGCGGGCTGACCAAGTCGAAAAACATGATCTCGATTCGTATCCTGAACAAGATCGGCGCCAAGTATGGCCAGGAATACACCACCCGCTTCGGCTTTGACGCGGACAAGAACCCGCCCTATCTGACACTGGCCCTGGGTGCGGGCGCGACCACGCCGCTGCAGATGGCAGGCGCCTACTCGGTGTTTGCCAATGGCGGCTACCGGGTCAGTCCTTACCTCATTTCCAAGGTCACCGACAGCAACGGCAAGGTGCTCTCGCAAGCGACGCCTGACCGCTCGGGCAACGAAGCGAACCGCGTGATCGATGCGCGCAACGCCTTCCTGGTCGACAGCATGCTCAAAGACGTGGTGCGTTTTGGCACCGCCACCAAGGCCATGTCGCTCAAGCGCACTGACCTCGCTGGCAAGACCGGCACCACCAACGACTCGATTGACGCCTGGTTTGCCGGTTACCAGCCGCACTTGGTGGGCATTGCCTGGATCGGCTACGACCAGCCGAAAAACCTGGGCAACAAGGAAACCGGTGGCGGCCTGGCGCTGCCGATCTGGATAGGCTATATGCAAAAAGCCTTGAAAGACGTGCCGATGGAAGAGCGCGTGGTGCCTGAGGGTATGATCAAGGTTGGCGACGACTACTACTACGCCGAGAACCCGCCGGGCACCGCCATCCAGAGCCTGGACCTGGGCACGCGCGGCACCCCGGCCGAAGAAAAAGCCAAGGACGCGGTCAAGAACGAATTGTTTTAAGCAATCGGCAATGTTGCTATAAACGTCGGCTTCAGAGGGTGACGCTGGCGCCGCCCTGGGCGCTGGCCAGGGCCGAGAGGGCCGCGAACAGTTCACTGCCGTCGCGGGTGTTGATCCAGGCGCCGCCCTGGTGCTTGTAGTGGTAGCCGCCTGCCTTGGCGGCGACCCACAGTTCCTTCATCGGGGCCTGGCTGTTGACGATGATCTTGCTGCCGTTGTCGATGAACTCGATCTCCAGCACATTGCCGCTGCGCTTGCATTCGACATCGATGACATCCTCGTCGTTCAGGCGGTCCATGGCAGCCTCGATCGTATTCAAGGTCGATTCGGCCAGGTCCAAAAATTCTTTTTCGCTCATGCTACACTCCAAGGTCGTCATCAAACCGTGATTCTAATCGTGAAGTCTCTCTCTGCGCGCAATACCGGCATCGCCGCCGTGGTCTTATCCGGACTACTGCTGGCGGGCTGCGGCCAACCCGGTCCGCTGTACATGCCCAAGCAGCCGGCCAAGCCGGCCGCCAAAGCCAGCGCCCCGCTTCTGCCGCCGCCACCTTCTCCTGCCACCACCGAATAAACCATGTCGCATTTCTTTCAGCTGGACGGCGCTCTGCACGCCGAAAGCACCGCCTTGTCCTCCATCGCCGCCCAATTCGGCACGCCCACCTACGTGTATTCGAAGGCGGCCCTGCTGGGCAATTTCAGCGCCTTTGCCGATGCCTGCGCCGGGCGCGACGCGCTCGTGTGCTACGCGATGAAAGCCAATTCCAACCTGGCCATCCTGGACCTGCTGGCGCGCCAGGGCGCCGGTTTCGACATCGTCTCGGGCGGCGAACTGCTGCGCGTGCTCGCGGCTGGCGGCGATCCACGCAAGGTGATTTTTTCCGGCGTGGGCAAGACGGTCGAGGAAATGCGGCTGGCGCTCGAACACGACATCCTGTGCTTCAATGTTGAATCGATCCCCGAGCTGCACCGCCTCAACGAGGTCGCCGGCGCCATGGGCAAAGTGGCGCGCGTGTCGCTGCGCGTGAACCCGAACGTGGACGCCAAGACCCACCCGTATATCGCCACTGGCCTGAAGGCGAACAAATTCGGTGTCGCTTACGACGACGCCCTGGCTACCTACCGCACGGCGGCCAGTCTGCCGCATCTGGCGCCAGTGGGCATCGACTGCCACATTGGTTCGCAATTGCTGGATGATGCGCCACTGCTCGAAGCGCTCGACAAACTGATTGAACTGGTCGACGCGCTGGGGCGCGAAGGCATCGTGCTCGAGCACCTGGATATGGGTGGCGGGATCGGCATCAATTATGGCGAAGCTGGCGAAGCAGAGCCGGTGCCGGTCGCCGACTATCTGGGCCGCGTGTTTGCGCGCATCGATGCGTGGCGCGCCGAGAGCCATGGCGGCAAAGGCATCAAGGTGATTTTCGAGCCGGGTCGCGCAATTGTCGGCGACACGGGGGTGCTGCTAACGAAGGTGGAGTTTTTGAAACCGGGCGCGGAGAAAAACTTCTGCATCGTCGACGCGGCCATGAATGACCTGATGCGCCCTGCCCTGTACCAGGCCTGGATGGACGTGCGTCCGGTGCTGCTGCGCGATGCCGCTGCCGTCATTTACGACGTGGTGGGCCCGGTGTGCGAATCGGGCGACTGGCTCGCGCGCGAACGGGCACTGGCGGTGGAACAGGGCGACCTGCTGGCCATCATGCAGGCGGGCGCCTATGGCTTGACCATGGCGTCGAACTACAACACGCGCGGCCGCGCGGCCGAGGTGATGGTCGATGGCGAGCAGGTGCACCTGATACGCCAGCGTGAAAATCCGGCGGATCTATTTGCGCTGGAGTCCTTGATCAAATAAGGCACGCTTGCTGCACGTTTGATTTTTTCGACCGTGCCGCAGGGCCTTTATCCGCACCATGGGCAACCATGGAGCGACCAAGCTATGTTTATATGCTCGCCAGCGCGCCGTATGGCACGCTGCATATAGGCGCGACCATGGATTTGATCAGGCGCGTGTGGCAGCATCGCGAGAAGGTCATTCCCGGGTTCACCAGCAAATACGGCGTTCTCAGGCTGGTGTGGTTTGAAGTGCACAGCGATTTGCGCGAAGCGGCATTACGCGAGCGGCGTTTAAAGAAGTGGAATCGTGCGTGGAAGATCGAATTGATTAACAAAGACAATCCGCGGTGGGATGATTTGTATCCGGGATTGTTGTGATGGAATGGTTGCCGTTCCCACCATCACCACCACCCGTCGTCCTCGCGAACGCGGGGACCCATGCAAACTCGAGCGCCGTATGGGTCCCCGCTTTCGCGAGGACGATGTGCGTTCTAGGATGTATCCCACGCCGTTCACCCGCGGACGACGTGGTTCTGTTCACGCTTGCGCGCGCAGCGCCAGCGCCTTGCTGCGGCTCCAATATACCCGTACTGCCAACAACAGCGCCACAATCACACCAAAAATAATCGGCTGCGTGAAATTGTGCTTGGCCGCCTTCATCCACCAGAAATGCAGTATCCCCAACGGTGCGATCAGATAAATCAAGCGGTGCAACCATTGCCAGCGCTTGCCCCCGAGACGCTTGATCATGCCATTCGTGCTCGTCACCGCCAGCGGCACCAGCAGCACAAACCCAATGAAGCCCACCGTGATGAAGGGCCGCTTGAGCACATCCTTCCACATGTCCGCCACATCAAAGCCATGGTCAAACCAGAAAAAAGCCATGAAGTGCAGGAAGGCGTAGAAGAAGGCATACAGCCCCGCCATGCGGCGCAGCTTGACCACCCAGTTCCAGCCCGTCAGGCGCCGCAGCGGCGTGATGGCCAGCGTGATGCACAGGAAGTACAGCACCCAATCACCGGTGCCGCGCGTGATGGCTTCCAGTGGCTCGACAAACTGCCCCGTGACCGTCTTGTAGGCCAGGCGCGCAAAGGGGACCAGCGCCAGCGCAAACAGCCCCGCCTTGAGCGCCTTGAATTGCTTGGGTGTGGGATTGAAAGCCATCTCAATAAAACTTTTTCAGGTCCATGCCGGTATACAGCGAGGCGACCTCGGTATACCCGTTGAACATGAGCGTCTTGCGCTTTTTCTGGAAGAAGCCGTCTTCACCAATGCGGCGCTCGCTCGCCTGCGACCAGCGCGGGTGGTCGACATCCGGATTGACGTTGGAGTAAAAGCCATATTCGGACGGCGCCGACACATTCCAGGCCGTGCGCGGCTGGTCCTTGACGAAGCGGATCTTGACGATGGACTTGGCCGACTTGAAGCCGTATTTCCACGGCAGCACCACGCGCACCGGTGCACCGTTCTGGTTGGCCAGCGTTTGACCGTACATGCCCAGACCCAGCAGCGCCAGCGGGTGCATGGCTTCATCGAGGCGCAAGCCTTCCACATACGGCCAGTTGAGCACGCGGCTGTTCACGCCCGGCATCTGCTTGGGGTCGGCCAGGCTGGTAAATTCCACATAACGGGCATTGCCGGTCGGCTCGACCTTCTTCAACAGCGTCGAGAGCGAGTAGCCGACCCAGGGAAT
>JBJMVX010000313.1:0-9950 GCA_045810445.1 Massilia sp. | reverse complement strand
TACGTGGCGCTGGCCGATGACCGACGCCTGGCCTGGCGATGCTGGCGTGCGCAGGCGCCCAACTGGCCCAGCCCGAATGCGGGACCGGTCATGGCCAGTGGCGCCGCCGCGCTGGGACTAGCGTTAGGTGGTCCAGCCGCGTACGACGGCGTCACCGAACATCGTCCCGCACTCGGCCAGGGCAAGGAGGCACACGGCAACGATATAGCGCGCGCCTGGAAACTGGTCCGCGCGACCACCATCCTCTGGCTCACCGTCGCCTGTACTGCCGGCGCTGCCGTCTACCTATGGAGTGCAAACCATGCTTGAACATGGCGGCAATTTGAATGATGCACGGGCACGCTTTGGCCGCGATGACTGGATCGACCTGTCGACCGGGCTTAACCCACATGGCTACCCGGCGCCTGTGCTGCCGCCCGATGCGTGGCACCGCCTTCCCGAACGGAACCCGCTTTTGCTACGCGCCGCCAGCGAATATTATGGGACACCCCAGATGCTGGCAGTGGCGGGCAGCCAGGCAGTCATCCAGATGCTGCCACGATTGCGGGCACCGTCGCGGGTGGTGGTCGCGGCACCGTCCTATGCCGAACACGCTCACCATTGGGCGCAACATGGGCACACACTCACCCAGGTGCCATATGCTGATCTGGACGACGCGCTACCGCAGTGCGATGTGATGGTGGTATGTAATCCAAATAATCCGACCGGTGCGACACTGGCACCCGAACGGCTGCGCGACTGGGCCCAGCAACTAAGTGCGCGCGGTGGCTGGCTGATTGTCGACGAAGCGTTCTGTGACATGACACCAGAACTGAGCGTGGCACGGTGGAGCCACCATCCCGGATTGATCGTGCTACGCTCGCTGGGAAAATTCTTTGGACTGGCTGGCGCGCGTGTCGGTTTCGTCGGCGCGCACCGATCCCTACTCGATCCACTGGAAAGTGCGCTGGGACCATGGCCGATCAGTGGACCCGCACAGGCGATTGCCGCCGCTGCGTTGATGGACACGCAGTGGCAGCACGCGAACTTTGGCAGCCTCGCCGAGGCTGGGACGCGCCTGCACAATCTGCTGTCCCGGCACGGCGTCCATGGTGCGGGCACGGCGCTGTTCCAATGGTGGCCGGAGCCGCGCGCCGAACAATTTTGGCAGCACATGGCCGAACGGGGAATCTGGGTCCGCCTGTTCCCTCAGGCGGCGCGCGGCATCCGCCTTGGGCTTCCGCCTGACGCCGATGGCTGGAAAAGACTGGACGCCGCACTCACTCAATGGAATCAGGAGCATCAATGAATACCCGAATTTTTGTGTTGGCTCTCGCCTTTGCGTTCAACGCCAACGCGGCCATCACGGTCCTCGATGACGATGGCAAGCCTGTGACGCTGCAAAAGCCCGCCCTGCGTGTCATTTCGATGGCGCCGCACGCGACGGAATTGCTGTACGCCGCAGGCGGGGCCGAGCGCCTCGTTGCAGCGGTCGACTACAGCGACTACCCGGAGCAGGCCAAGCTCCTGCCACGCGTGGGCAGCAATCGCGAGGTCGACATGGAAAAGGTGGCAGCACTCAAGCCTGACCTCATCGTCATCTGGCTGCATGGCAGTTCGGAGCGACAGATCGAACAACTGCGCACACTGGGCATTCCCATGTTCCACAGCGAGCCGAAAAAGCTGACCGAGATTGGCACCAGTATCACGCGCCTCGGAAAGTTGATGGGCACCGAAAAGGTGGCCGATGCTGCGGCCGCCGACATTCGCACCCAGCTCACGGCCTTGACCGCGAAATACGCAGGCCGTCCGCCAGTGCGTCTGTTCTATCAAGTATGGGACAAGCCCCTGTACACCCTCAATGGCGGACATATCGTCAGCGATGCCGTGCGCCTGTGCGGCGGCGAAAATATCTTCGCCTCTCTGAAAGTAACTGCACCGGTCGTCGGCGTTGAAGCGGTGTTGCAGGCCGATCCTGAAGCGATTTTCAGCACCGGAGAACGCAGCCGCGAAGACGGTGGCGTGGCAATCTGGAAGGCCTTCCCGCGTATGACGGCGGTGCGAAATGACAATCTGTTTCGCCTCGACGGCAACCTGCTCAACCGCCCCGGCCCGCGCATGATCGCCGGCACCGCAGCGATGTGCGAGAAGCTGGAACTGGCACGCCAACATCGCAAGCCATCATGAGCAGCTTCCCATTTCACACGCTGATGGTCCAGGGGACCACGTCGGATGCGGGCAAGAGCACCGTGGTCGCGGCGCTGTGCCGCCTGCTGAAAAATGCCGGCGTGCCGGTGGCGCCGTTCAAGCCACAGAACATGGCGCTCAATAGCGCAGTCACCGCTGATGGCGGCGAGATAGGTCGCGCCCAGGCGTTGCAGGCAATCGCCGCCGGACTGGCGCCGCACACGGACATGAATCCCGTGCTGCTCAAACCATCGAGCAACACTGGCGCCCAGGTTGTCATTCACGGCAAGGTGCGGGCCGAAATGCAGGCACGCGACTACCATCAGTACAAGACCATTGCGATGGGCGCGGTGCTGGAGTCGTATGAGCGCCTGCACGCGCAATATGCCGTGGTGATGGTGGAAGGTGCCGGCAGCCCCGCGGAGATCAATCTGCGCGACCGCGATATTGCGAACATGGGCTTTGCGGAGGCGGTGGATTGCCCGGTCATCCTTGTGGCCGATATCGACCGAGGTGGGGTGTTCGCGCATTTCGTCGGCACGCTCGCCTGCCTGTCGCAAAGCGAACGCGATCGCATCGTCGGCTTTGTCATCAACCGCTTTCGGGGCGATATCTCACTGCTGGAGCCGGGCCTGGAATGGCTGGAGCAGCAAACGGGCAAGCCGGTGCTGGCCGTGCTGCCGTATTTGCACGGCCTGTTCTTGGACGCTGAAGATGCGGTCCAGGCAGTGCAAGCATCACAGGGCGCCTTCAAGATCGTGGTGCCCTCGGTGCCGCGCATGAGCAATCACACCGACTTCGATGCCCTGCGCGTACATCCGGACGCCGACCTGCAATTCGTGCGCCACAACGAGCACAAGCCGGCCTGCGACCTCTTGATTATCCCGGGCAGCAAGAACACGCGGGCGGATCTGGCTTGGCTGCTCGAGCAAGGCTGGGGCGACTACATCACGCGCCATCTGCGCTACGGCGGCAAGGTAATCGGCATTTGCGGCGGCTTTCAAATGCTGGGCACCAGCGTCGATGATCCACATGGTGTCGAAGGCGAGGTGGGACAATCACGCGGTCTCGGACTGCTTGCCATGCACACGGAACTGACGCAGGAAAAGCGCCTCGCCCAGGTCAGTGGCGTGTGCGCCTTTGATGCCGCCACTGTCACGGGCTACGAAATCCACATGGGCGTCTCACGGGGTCCCGCGCTGGAAAACCCGGCGTTCATGATCGAAGGTCGGGCCGAAGGCGCAATCTCCATTGATGGACAGGTGTTGGGCAGCTACCTGCACGGCATGTTCGATAGCCCAGAGGCTTGCAGCGCCCTGCTGCGCTGGGCCGGCCTGCGCTCAAATCAAACAGTGGACACGGCTGCACTGCGCGAAGCAAGCCTGGAGAGGATCGCCGATGCGGCGCTGCCGCTGTACCAGGCACTGTGCCGGCAAAAACAACATGCGTAGTAAAACTACGTAAACGATTTGACATTAAAAACCCTCAAGAGTAGATTCCTCCATGACGTCAAAGCGATGATCAGACATTATTTTTGCTTTGGTAGTCAAAATACAATAAAGAAACCACGACCCCGCAAAGGGGCGACATAACGGAGACAGTCTCAAGATCGCCATCGCCAGGACGGGCAAGGCCTTGTTGCGCCCGGCCGCAGTGCGAATGCATTCAGATCAGGTAGTCCTGCCTCCCTCTCTGCAAAAGAGGAGACAACCATGCACTTGCGTTCCGCGCTGCTCGCCTGCCTGTTCGGCTGGGCGCTGCTTGCCATTCCCCCTGCTGCCACCGCAGCCATCAACGCCAACCAACTCGGTGCGAGCTACGACGCCGGCAAGACCAACGTCACCTTCAAGGTCTATTCGAGCCGGGCGACCCGCATCGAGCTATACCTGTACAGCACCGCCTCGGGCAGCGCCGAAAAGGCACACTACCTTATGACGCAGGTGGGCAGCAATGTGTGGGCGACCACGATTGCCACGTCCACCCTGAGCGGCCAGGGTTTGAGCGGCACGCTGTACTACGGCTACCGCGCATGGGGGCCAAACTGGCCATACAGCGCCAGTTGGACCAAAGGCAGCGCCACGGGTTTCGTCAGTGACGTCGACGCCAGCGGCAATCGCTTCAATCCGAACAAGCTGCTGGTCGATCCCTATGCGCTTGAATTGAGCCACGATCCCAACACGCCCACCATGAACAACGGGACCATCTACGCCAGTGGCGCCCTGTACCGCAACATCGACAGCGGCAGCAGCGCGCCCAAGGGCATTGTGCTGGCAGGTGACACGCAATCGACAGGTACTAAACCCACGCGCGCCTTCAAGGACGATATCGTCTACGAAGCGCATGTGCGCGGCCTGACCAAGAACGACACCAGCATCAGTGCCAGTTACCGCGGCACCTACAAGGGTGCGGGATTGAAGGCGGCGTATTTGGCGGGCCTGGGCGTGACTGCCGTCGAATTCCTGCCAGTGCAGGAGACCCAAAACGACACCAATGAAGTTGATCCGAACAGCGATGCGGGCGACAACTACTGGGGCTATATGACGCTGAACTACTTCGCGCCAGACCGCCGCTTTGCCTTCGACAAAACTGCCGGTGGTCCGACGCGCGAATTCAAGGAAATGGTCAAGGCCTTCCATGACCAGGGCATCAAGGTGTTGATCGACGTGGTGTACAACCACACCGGCGAAGGCGGCGCCTGGTCGCCGACCGACAAGACGACCTACAACCTGTTCGGCATGCGTGGCCTGGACAACCCGACCTACTACAGCCTCACCAGCGACAAGCAGAACTCCTGGGACAACACCGGGGTCGGCGGCAACTACAACACCCACAATCCGATCGCCCAGAACCTGATCGTCGATTCGCTGGCCTACTGGCGCAATACGCTGGGCGTGGATGGCTACCGTTTTGACCTCGCTTCCGTACTGGGCAACACCTGCGAACATGGTTGCTACAACTTCGACAAGATGGATGCCGCCAATGCCCTTAACCGCATCGTGGCCGAACTGCCGCCCCGTCCAGCGGCCGGCGGAACGGGCACAGACCTGATCGCGGAACCCTGGGCCATCGGCGGCAACTCCTACCAGGTTGGGGGCTTTCCAACCGGCTGGGCAGAATGGAATGGCATCTATCGCGACACCATACGCGCTGCGCAAAACAAGCTTGGGTCCACTGTCATCACGCCTGGCCAATTGGCCTCACGCTTCGCAGGCTCCAGCGATCTGTATGGAGACGATGGCCGCAAGCCCTGGCACTCGGTCAATTTCATGACCGCCCACGATGGCTTCACACTCAAGGATCTGTACAGCTGCAATGGGAAGAATAACGGTCAGGCCTGGCCCATGGGTCCGAGCGATGGCGGCGACGACAATAACAACAGCTGGGACCAGGGCAGCATTGCGGCCGACCAGCGCAAGGCAGCGCGCAACGGCATGACGCTCATGCTGGTATCGGCGGGCGTGCCCATGGTGGTGGGCGGCGACGAATCCCTGCGCAGCCTTAACTGCAATAACAATCCCTACAATCTCGATTCAAGCGCCAACTGGCTCAATTGGACCTGGAACACCGACCAGTCCAATTTCCAGGCCTTCAGCAAGGCCATGATCGCCTTCCGCAAAGCCCATCCCGCACTGCGGCCGGTCGGTTTTTACTCCAGCGTCGACAACAACGGCAACAGCATGGAACAACTGCGCTGGTTCAAGCCGGACGGAAATGTCGCCGACGCGAGCTACTTCAACGACGGTAATAACCACGCGCTGGCCTGGCGCATTGACGGCACCGAATTTGGCGATACGGCGTCGGCCATCTACATCGCCCACAATGCCTGGAGCGCCCAGGTCAACTTCACCCTGCCATGGCCGGGCGCAGGAAAAAGCTGGTACCGGGTCACCGATACCTGCAGCTGGGCAGAAGGCGCGGGCCAGGTCCGTGCACCGGGTGCCGAGGATGGCGTAGGTGGCGAGTTTGCCGTCTACGGCGTGTGCGGGCGCGGCACGCTGGTGCTGATCGCAAAGTAGCACTTCTTTGGCGCGGCACCGCCCGCGCCAATTCCCATGCCTTTGTCAGCTCCCGGCGCCGCCGGGACGAACCCCTGCATCCTTCATCTGGAGAACCACCCATGCAACTTCGCAAAAAACCACTGGCCCTGTGCCTGGCGGCGGCCTTTGCCGGTCTGCTGTCCCAAGACGCTGCGGCGGGCACCATTCCGGCGGCCCACGTGTACCACAACCACATGCCGAACTTCTGGCCGTTCTACGGGGTCGATGTGCTGGCCAAGTACAACGCCACCGCCATTGGCGCGCCAGTGCGCTACCTGTACGACGGTGAAGTGATCAACATGAAGACCAGCCCACCGGCGGGCTACAGCTACTTCCTGCCCGCCGCCCTGGGCGGCACCATCATGCCGCACGACGATCTGGTTTCCTACTACACGCCAGACGCGAAGACCGGCGCCTACCAGTATTGGCCAATGCAGGTGGCGAACGAGATGCAGTCCTTCTCCGGTGCGAAGGGACAGGTCCACGTCACCATGTCGGGCGCCGTCATCAACAATGTACAAAGCCTGTCGACCCTGCAGAACGTGCCAGGGTATACGAATCCGAACTGGGGCCAGGCATGGTCGAACACCTTCAGCACCTTAAAGACCACCAATAACTTTCGCACGCTCGACACGGTGCACTTCAGTGGCCACCACTCGATGGGTCCTCTGGTCGGTCCCGACTACTTCCTCAAGGACCTGATCTTCCAGAACGTGACGCTGGCGCAGCCCTATTTCTTGAGCGGGAATTTTGTCTCGTCCAAGGGTTTCTTCCCAACCGAGCTGGGTTTCTCGGAACGCCTGATACCAACACTGGCGAAATTGGGTGTGCAGTGGTCGGTCCTGGGCAACAACCACCTCTCGCGCACACTCAAGGACTACCCCTACGCCACCTACGACGCCACTGGCGACACCATCGTCTCGCCACCGAATCGTGCAGACCTGCGCAACACCTCGGGCGTGGGCAGCTGGGTGGCGGCCGGCATGGCGCACGAACAGCAAAACATCGTCAACAAATTCCCCTTCGCCTCGACCCCGCACTGGGTGCGCCATGTGGATGCGGCCACCGGCGCCGTCACGACCCTGGCGGGCATTCCCGTCAGCCAGAACGGCTCGTGGCTGGAAGGCTGGGAAGGCTCGACCACGGTCGACGAAATCGCGCCGTATGCAGCGCTGGAGCCACGCCAATTCTTTGTTGTGGCCCATGATGGCGACAATTCGGGCGGACGCGCCGGCGCCCTCTCCACCTGGCAGGCAGGCTACAACACCACCTGCACTGGCAACGGCTACTGCCTGGGCATCGATGAATACCTGAAGCAGAAGCCCATCCCGGCCGCCGACGTCCAGCACGTGCAGGACGGCTCGTGGGTCGATACCCGCGACTCGTCCTCTGACCCTACCTGGTATCACTGGCACCTGCCCTTTTTGATCTGGAAGGGCCAGTTCGCCGACTTCAACCGCGTCAATGGCCTGAACTTCGCACCCAAGACCAATCTCAAAGGTGTGCAGGAAGGTGCCACAGTCTCTTTCGAATATGGCTGGCACTACCTGGAGCGCAATTTCGCACTGCTGCAGGCCTCCCTCAACTACGCGAAGACCGCCGAGCAGATCTGGCTCGACGCCCATCCCAACTACTGGAAGCCGACTACCGCGCTTGACGCACAGGTGACCTATCAGGGCAACCAGCTGAACCCTTGGATGATGTCCTATCCCGTCAAGGGCAATGCCGCTGCCGACTATGCCGGTGGCGCCAATCCGGCCGAACTGGCGTGGTACTTCATGCTGCCGGCCATGGACTCGGGCTTTGGCTACTACGATGAAAACAAGGACGACAGCGTCAAGCCTACGCTAGCCTTCAACAATTCCTTGAGCTTTTCCAAACCTTATGTCGATGCGAATCTGGCCAACGATCGCACCGGGCCCTCGGCCTGGTGGCCCCAGCGATATCCCTACAATCCTGGCTCGGTCAACGGCTCTAAGGCCGAAGGCTGGACGGTACAACACTACAGCAATGACTTCGGCATCTACACCTATGCTTACGATGTCTCGGGCATCTCGACTGCCAAGGTCATGGTGCGTGTCCACACCAGTAACAATATCGATGCGAGCGACGACACCTACAAGGTCTATGATCCGGCTGCCATGGCTGGCCAGTCGGGATTGTCGATCACGCCGGCGAATGTCGGCGCATGGCAGGCCTACCCGATGCAAGTACGTGATCTGCAAAGCGACATGAACGGCGTCGCGTGGAATGCCAATACCCGTGACACCTTGGCGGTACTACCGGCGCAGGAAACGGGCGACCTGTATTACACCTACCTGTCCGCCTACCGCAACCAGCTGCTCGATTACTACATCGAGCTGACTGACACCAAGGGCAATGTCACCAAGACCGATATCCAGCAAGTGTTTGTCGGTGCCGGCCGCTATCGCGCGACCAGTACCGGGTCGGGCTTTGTGGAAGACATCAATGGCACGGTGCCTGGCGTCTACCCCTTCCTGGCTATCGACAGCACGCCGCCGACTACACCGGGTGCCATCAGCAGTGCCCAGCTGACTGATCGTTCCGTGGTGCTCAATTGGGCGGCGTCGACCGACAATATCGCCGTCACTGGCTATCGCATTTACCGCAATGGCGTCGTAGTGGGAACTGCTACCAGCAACAGCTACACGGACAATGCCCTTGCCCCATCCACCGCCTACAACTTCGCGGTGCAGGCTTTTGACGCGGCGGGAAATCAGTCCGGCATGAGCGGCACCTTGGGACTGACCACCTTGGCGCCGGATACCACGGCGCCGAGTGCGCCGGGTCAGCCAACAGCGTCCGGCATCACCTCCAGCAGCGTGAACCTGAACTGGAGCGCTGCCACGGACAACTACGGCGTGAGCCGCTACCTGGTGCGGCGCGACGGCACCCAGGTTGGTACCAGCGCCACGACCAGTTTCGTCGATAGCGGCCTTACCCCGGCCACTGCATATAGCTACGCGATTGCCGCCCAGGACAGCGCGGGCAATGTGTCGGCTGTCTCTACGGCGCGCTCGGTCACCACGGCCGCCGGCAATGTGGCGCAGGTCTACTACAAACTGCCAGCCGGCTGGACCAGCGCGAACATGCACTACGCCCCCACAGCGGGAACCTGGACCGCAGTCCCAGGCCTGGCCATGCCCATCGCGTGCAGCGGGTGGGGCATGCTGACGGTGAACCTCGGTAGCGCGACAGCCTTGCAGGCCGCCTTTAATAATGGGGCAGGCACGTGGGACAACAACGGGGGCAAAAACTATGCGCTGGGGACCGGCATCTCGGACGTGGAAAACGGCGGCATCACCACTGGCATCAATCCCTGCAATGTCGATACCGTGGCGCCCTCGGTTCCCGCAGGCCTGGCTGGCACCGCCATCGACGCCAATACGGTGAGCCTGACCTGGAACGCCTCGACGGACAACGTTGGCGTGGCCGGCTACTACGTGTACCGCAATGCGACGCTGATTGCCACCGTGGCCAGCGGGACGGCATACATGGACAACACTGCCGCAGCGTCGACCACATATAGCTACACCCTGAAAGCCTTCGACGCGGCGGCCAATGTGTCCGGCCTTGGCACAGCGCTCAATGTCAGTACGCCAGCCCGGGTGGACACCCAGGCGCCGACCGTGCCGACGGCGCTGGTCAAGTCGGCCACCACCGATACGTCCACCACAATCAGCTGGAGCGCATCGACCGACGACGTCGGCGTCACGGCCTATCTGG
>JBJMVX010000312.1:0-6331 GCA_045810445.1 Massilia sp. | reverse complement strand
TCGGCCACCGCTGCCGCGCGGCTTGTTTCGCCACCCCACACCAGCACCTGCATGCCGAAGGCCTTGCCATAGCCCGCCACTAGGCGCCCGATTTTTCCGTAGCTCCAGATCGCCAGGGTCTTGCCGCGCAGGACATTGCCCAGGCCATTCAATGCTGGGTTGACCGAGGCTGTCTGCCATAAGCCATCCTTGAGGTTGTTGGCGTAGGGGACGATCTTGCGGCTGGCCGCCATGATCAAGGCCCAGGTCAATTCGGCCGGCGCAACGGGCGACCCGACACCTTCTGCAATCGCAATGCCGAGCTCGCTTGCGGCACTAACATCGACGTGACCAGCCAGTTTGCCCGTCTGCGAGAGCAGCTTCAGATTGGGCAGTTTGGCCAGCAGAGCGCGCGGCAAGGCGGTGCGCTCGCGGATCAGGACCAGGGCGTCAAACGGGGCCAGGCGGATGGCCAACTGGCCCGCGCCGCGCGTCGAATTGGTGAACACTTTGACCTCATGACCGTCCAATAAAGGGAAGCAGTCCAGGCCGCGCACGGCATCTTGGTAATCATCAAGAATTGCAATTTTCATGGGAGATACGCGAAGTTAGGGAAACTGTCGTAGGTAAATAACGGGATATTCCAGATTCGGAATAGCCTACTACTTTACTCGGCTATTATTACTACATTTGCGTTCAAAACCCCTGTTGGCAGGTGTACAATCGGCGCCAAATTTGGGATTTGCACCGTCAAATCCAGCAAGACCGTTCCACCCAACCTTGCATCAACCGAGGTTGTCGACATGACCGCCGTATCGCCGAACCATCCTCCAGGAATGGATTTCCGAGCGCAAGCCACAAGCTGACGACGATCCTGCCGTGCCGGGACAAGAAAAGAATTCTTATTGGCATTGGAGGTATTATGAATCAGCCCGTTATGGGTGGCGTGTCTGCATTGAACGTCCCAGCTTACATCAAACATCAAAAGCTCATCAATTGGGTCAGCGAAATTGCTGCCCTGACCAAGCCGGACCGCATCTACTGGTGCGACGGTTCGCAGGAGGAATACGACCGCCTGTGTGGCGAGATGGTTGCTGCCGGCACGATGAAGAAGTTGAACCAGGAAAAGCGTCCGAATTCCTACCTGGCCTGTTCCGACCCGACCGACGTGGCGCGCGTGGAAGACCGCACCTACATCTGCTCGGCCACCAAAGAGCAGGCCGGCCCGACCAACAACTGGATGGCGCCTGCAGAAATGCGCACCACCTTGCACGGCCTGTTTGACGGCTGCATGGCTGGCCGCACCTTGTATGTGGTGCCGTTCTCGATGGGTCCGCTCGGCTCGCCGATCGCCCACATTGGCGTCGAGTTGTCCGACTCGCCTTACGTGGCGGTCAATATGCGCACCATGACCCGCATGGGCAAGGCCGTCTACGACGTGCTGGGCAGCGATGGCCAGTTCGTTCCCTGCGTGCATACCGTTGGCGCCCCACTGGCTGCCGGACAAAAAGACGTGGCATGGCCATGCAACCCGACCAAATACATCGTGCACTACCCTGAGACGCGCGAAATCTGGTCCTACGGTTCCGGCTACGGCGGCAACGCGCTGTTGGGCAAGAAATGCTTCGCGCTGCGCATCGCCTCGAACATGGGTTTCCAGGAAGCCCAGGCCGGCGGCACCGGCTGGCTGGCAGAACACATGCTGATCCTCGGCGTCGAATCGCCAGAAGGCAAAAAGCATTACGTGGCAGCGGCCTTCCCTTCGGCCTGCGGCAAGACCAACTTCGCCATGCTGATTCCACCAGCGAGCTTCAATGGCTGGAAAGTGACGACCATCGGTGACGACATCGCCTGGATCAAACCGGGCGCCGATGGCCGCCTGTACGCAATCAACCCGGAAGCGGGCTACTTTGGCGTGGCGCCTGGCACCAACACCAAGACCAACTCGAACTGCATGGCATCGCTGGGCGCGAACACCATCTTCACCAACGTCGCGCTGACCGACGATGGCGATGTGTGGTGGGAAGGCTTGACCAAGGAAGTGCCGTCGCACCTGATCGACTGGCAGGGCAAGGACTGGACCCCGGATTCGGGCGCCAAGGCTGCCCACCCGAACGCGCGCTTTACCGTTGCCGCAACCCAGAACCCAGTGATCGATCCGGCCTGGGACGATCCTGCAGGCGTGCCGATTTCGGCCTTCATCTTTGGTGGCCGCCGTTCGACCACCGTGCCATTGGTGACCGAAGCGCGCAATTGGACTGAAGGCGTGTACATGGCAGCGACCATGGGTTCGGAGACGACGGCAGCTGCAGCCGGCCAGCAGGGCGTCGTGCGCCGCGATCCGTTCGCGATGCTGCCTTTCATCGGCTACAACATGAGTGACTACTTCCAGCACTGGCTGAACATGGGCAAGAAGATCGAAGCCATGAACGCTGCCGCGCTGCCGAAGATTTACTGCGTCAACTGGTTCCGTACCGATGATGCGGGCAAGTTTGTCTGGCCTGGCTTTGGCGACAATATGCGCGTGCTCAAGTGGATGCTCGAGCGCATCGAAGGCAAGGCTGGCGGCACGGAGAATGTGTTCGGCACCACGCCGAACTTCGGCGATTTGAACTGGGATGGCCTCGCCTTTACCCAGGAACAGTTCGACACGATCACCTCGATCGACAAGAACGCGTTCAATGAAGAACTCAAGCTGCACACCGAGTTGTTTGAGAAGCTTGCTTACCACCTGCCACAAGAACTGGTGGCGACCAAGGCAGAACTCGAAAAGCGGTTGGCGTCATAAGCGCCTGACTGTGGGTTCAAACGGCGCGTCGATGACGCGCCGTTTTTACGTCTGGCGTTGGACTTCGCGCGTCTACAACTGACAACGAGTAAACACCCATCGTCCCCGAACAGTAGTTAACCCGCCGCCCCTGAACAGTAGTTAACCCGCGGCCCCTGAATAGTAATCAACCCGCCGCCCTTGAACAGTAATTAACCCGCGGCCCCTGAAAAGTAGTTAACCCGCGGGCCCTGAAAAGTAGGTAACCCCGCGGCTCCTGAATAGTTGTTAACCCGTCGTCCTCGCGCATGCGGGGACCCATACTTAGTTTGCCTCAGCATGGGTCCCCGCATTCGCGAGGACGACGGGGATGGCCAGGCTTCGTCGTCCCCAAGCGAGAACGACAAAGTGATGGCCGGGCGGCGGCCTTTCTATGGGTGAACCGCAATAACTTTGTGCACTTACCACGAAACCGCAGCATCCCCGGCCCCCATGTCGCGATTGGTTACAAAGCGTGCATCTGTGCAAGCCCTCTTCGTGGCAAGATGGCAGTTCATCGCCTTACTTAGAAACACCCCATGAAACTACCTGCCGCCGCCCTGCTCCTGCTGGCCCTCTCCTCGGTCGCGCACGCCGCCGACCGCTCCAACGATGAAATCAAGCGCGGCATCGCCGACGCCGTGCGCCGCTACGCCAATGCCATTGCCTGCCCTGGCGTGAAGGTGCGCCCGGAAGACGTGCTGGCGCTGGTCCCCAGCGAAGACGACGACCGCCGCCTGTCCAAATACGCCGTGCTGTGGACCGGCGACATCGGCTGCTTTGGCGGCACCGGCATCGAAGCGAGCCAGATCGCCATTGCCACTATCAGCACGGGCAAATACATCGTGGACCCGCGCCTGTCCTCGCCCGTGGTCGAATTCGAAAGCCCGGTGCGCTTCGTGAAACGCGTGGTCAGCTACACAGCCGACACCTTGACCCTGCAGGGCAATGTGTACGGCCCGCAGGACACGCGCGCCAACCCCAGCGTGCCGGTGCGCTTTGTGCTCAAGGTCGATGAAAAAGGGAATTGGAAACTGCTCGACAAACGCGTGCTGCCGCTTGGTACCGTGGGCGGCTGATTGAGCCCACGCTGAAAAAAGCAGCGCGTCCCGCTTGGGACGACGCTGCTGTTCACACTAGGCCTTCAACAGCGGCACCAGATACTTCCCGGTGACGCTATCGGGATTCTTGGCCACGTCTTCCGGCGTGCCGCTGGCGATGATCTTGCCCCCACCCGCGCCACCTTCCGGCCCCAGGTCCACAATCCAGTCCGCCGTCTTGATCACGTCCAGATTGTGTTCGATGACGACGAGCGTATTGCCCTGGTCGCGCAAGCGATGAATCACCTTGAGCAGCAGGTCGATATCATGGAAGTGCAAGCCGGTGGTCGGCTCGTCCAGGATGTACAGCGTGCGGCCCGTGTCGCGCTTGGACAGCTCCAGCGAAAGCTTCACGCGCTGTGCTTCACCACCGGACAAGGTGGTCGCGCTTTGCCCCAGCTTGATGTAGCCCAGGCCCACATCGAGCAGCGTTTGCAGCTTGCGGGCGATGACAGGCACCGGCTTGAAGAATTCGTGCGCGTCTTCCACCGTCATGTCCAGCACTTCGGTGATGTTCTTGCCCTTGTAGTGCACTTCCAGCGTTTCGCGGTTGTAGCGCTTGCCGTGGCAGACGTCGCAGGGCACGTACACGTCCGGCAGGAAGTGCATCTCGACCTTGATCACGCCATCGCCCTGGCAGGCTTCGCATCGTCCGCCCTTGACGTTGAAGGAGAAGCGCCCGGCGCTGTAGCCGCGTTCCTTGGCGGAGGGCACACCCGAGAACAGGTCCCGGATCGGCGTAAACAAGCCGGTGTAGGTGGCCGGATTCGAGCGCGGCGTGCGCCCGATCGGCGCCTGGTCCACCGAGATCACTTTATCGAAGTGTTCCAGCCCGCTGATCGAATCATGCGGCGCCGGTTCCGTTTGCGAGCCATACAGGTGGCGCGACAGCGCCGGATACAGCGTGTCATTCACCAGTGAAGACTTGCCCGAACCCGACACGCCCGTCACGCAGGTGAGCAGGCCGACTGGCAGCTTGAGCGTGACCTTCTTCAGGTTGTTGCCGGTCGCGCCAGCGATGACCAGCTGCTTGTTCGGGTCCATGGCATGGCGCTTCTTGGGCACCGCGATCTTCAGCGCGCCACTGAGGTACTTGGCAGTGAGGGACTTCTTGTTCTTGAGGATGTCCTTGAGCGTGCCTTCGGCGATGATCTCGCCGCCATGCACGCCCGCGCCTATGCCCATGTCGACCACATAGTCGGCCGTGCGGATGGCGTCTTCGTCGTGTTCGACCACGATCACGCTATTGCCAATGTCGCGCAGGTGCTTGAGCGTTTCGATCAGGCGGTCGTTGTCGCGCTGGTGCAGGCCAATCGAGGGTTCATCAAGCACGTACATCACGCCCGTCAGGCCCGAGCCGATCTGCGAGGCCAGGCGAATGCGCTGGGCTTCGCCACCGGAGAGGGTGTCGGCGCTGCGGTCGAGCGACAGATAGTCCAGGCCCACATTGTTGAGGAACTTCAGGCGCGAGATGATTTCCTTGATCACGCGGTCGGCGATGTCCTTCTTGGCGCCCTTGAGCGTGAGCTTTTCAAAGAACTCGAGACAGTCGCGCAGCGGCTTACGCGCCACTTCATAAATGGCGCGCTGCTGCTTGCCGGTGCCAACCTTCACATAGCGCGCTTCCACGCGCAGGCGCGCGCCGTCGCACGAAGGACACTGCTTCTCGTTGATGAATTTGGCCAGCTCCTCCTTCACCGCCATCGAATCGGTTTCGCGGTAGCGCCGCGACAGATTGGTGATGACGCCTTCGAAGGTGTGCTCGCGAATGACGGTGCGGCCACGCTCATTGACGTAAGTGAAGGGGATCTCGGTCTTGCCGGAGCCGTACAGCACCGCGTCCTGGGCTGATTTGCTCAGTTTTTCGAAAGGCGCATCGATGTCGAATTCGTAGTACGCCGCGAGATTGGACAGCATCTGGAAGTAGAACTGGTTGCGCCTGTCCCAGCCCTTGACCGCGCCCGAAGCCAGCGACAGGTTGGGGAAGGCGACGATGCGGCGCGGGTCGAAAAATTCGATATGGCCCAGGCCATCGCATTCGGGGCAGGCGCCCATCGGATTATTAAACGAGAACAGACGCGGTTCGAGTTCCTGCAGCGAGTAGCCGCAGGTATTGCAGGCGAATTTGTTGGAGTACACGTGTTCGTGGCCGCTATCCATTTCCAGCACCACGGCGCGGCCATCGGCCAGGCGCAGCGCCGTCTCGAAACTCTCTGCCACGCGCTGCTTGATCTCCGGGTTGACCTTGACGCGGTCGATGACGACGTCGATGGTGTGCTTCTCGGTTTTCTTCAGCTTGGGCAGGTCGTCGATCTCGTAGATCTTGCCGGTGGCGGTGCCGCTCTGGATGCGAAAGCGCACAAAACCCTGGGCCTGCATGGCCGCGAACAGGTCCGAGTGCTCACCCTTGCGGTTGGCCACCACGGGTGCGAGGATCATCAGCTTG
>JBJMVX010000311.1:0-29556 GCA_045810445.1 Massilia sp. | reverse complement strand
TCAGTGTGGGCAGCGCGCGCGCAGGCCACGGCCGACCTCTCGTCCAGCCATATCGGCATGGGACGCGAATT
This sequence comes from Massilia sp., assembly GCA_045810445.1. Classification (GTDB taxonomy): domain Bacteria; phylum Pseudomonadota; class Gammaproteobacteria; order Burkholderiales; family Burkholderiaceae_D; genus Telluria_A. The sequence goes on along the minus strand of JBJMVX010000311.1, from coordinate 29,485 downwards.
GTTTGGCATGTTCCGCAGCGTGGTCAGCGAGGCGGAGAAGGGGGCAACCACCTTTCCGCTGCCGTCGCCCATCCACACCACCGTGCCGATTCACGACGCCGCCGATATTGGCGACACCGTGCCTGGCTCCGACGAAGACTTTTTGATCAAGAACCCTAAATGACCATGACCTTACTCGACATCATGCGCTCGGCGAGCGTTATTCCCGTGATCGCCATCGACGACCCGGAGCACGCCGTGCCACTGGCACAAGCCTTGGTTGCAGGCGGCATCTGTGTACTGGAAGTGACCCTGCGCACAGCCCATGGCTTGGGGGCGATTCGTGCCATGGCCCAGGTGCCGGGCGCTATCGTTGGCGTCGGGACCTTGACCCAGCCTGAGGAATTTGCCGCAGCGCGCGATGCAGGCGCCGTCTTTGGCGTCTCGCCTGGTTTGACGCCAGCGCTGATTGAGGCGTCCAAGAAGAGTGGTTTGGCCTTGCTGCCTGGCGTGATGACGCCGTCCGAAGTGATGGCTGCGCGCGAAGCGGGTTTCCGTCAACTGAAACTGTTCCCAGCCGTGCCGGCAGGTGGCGTGGGCATGCTCAATGCAATTGGTGGACCACTGGCGGATGTGACCTTCTGCCCGACTGGCGGGATTTCCATCGAGACGGCGCCGCAGTTTTTGGCATGCAAAAACGTCGCCTGCGTTGGTGGTTCCTGGCTCACGCCGAAGGACGCGATCAAGGCTGGCAATTGGGCGCACATTACCGAGCTGGCCAAGGCGGCTGCCGCGCTGCGCGTGTAATGCCATGTTTGGGCGGCGGGGCAGGCAGTCCTGGCGTGCGCTGACAGAGGGCGAGATTGCGATGGCATCGCTGCTGTTTGGCGAGGCTATCGACTATGCGAAAGTGCGCATCTACAGTCGCCGCTATCTGCCGTTTGGGCTGCAACCGCGCGACTGTGCCATGACGCCGAACGGTCATTTGTATTTCCATCGCTCGCGCTGCCTGCTTGATTTTTCCAAGGGCAGTGTGCAGGCGCAGCATTGGTTCATGCATGAGATGACACATGTGTGGCAGCATCAGTTGGGTTACCCGGTGCGCCTGCGCGGCGCGCTGCGGCTGGGGCTCAGTTACCGCTATCGATTAGCCGACGATCGGTCGCTGTCCGACTACAACATGGAAGCCCAAGGCGATCTATTAGCCGATTATTTCGTCCTAAAGCATTTGGATGCACCTACCGCGATGTGCCAGCCCGGATTTGCTGATGCGCAGGTCTTGTACGAAATCGTCCTCGCGACCTTCCTGGTCGACCCGGCGCAGCGGTGTAATTTACCTAGGCTCTACCAAACAAAGTAGGCGTTGCAGCTGGGTTCCTGTCAATGCTTCTCAATCTGGACGATACCGAAGTCGCGCCGCCAGATGACCATGTCGCTCGTGCCGAAGGCCACCATGTTGACGTCTGGCGGCACCTCATAGACATACGAAAAATTTGATGTTCCTTCCGGGTTGACGTTCCATCTGGAGGCCAAAACCAAATCCGCTTTGATCAACGCCATCCGTCCCTTACGAATGAGATTGACTCGCTTGACGACCTGGGCACTGTGCTGTGGCCACCCGCTGACTTTCAAGGTCGCGACGCGCACAAGTCTCTGTGCGCGCTTCGGGGATTAATGAATTAGATGGTAGGAACGAAGAAGACCTTCAGCAAGAGCCGGCACCCATTGAACAAGAAACCAGGCACCGCCAATTGCGGCAAGCGACAGGAGTAGACTTCGTTGACGTTGAACCAGGCTTGAGAAAAACAATACGAGGGCGATAATACAAAAGACGCCTCCCGCTAGCAGCGACAAACGCATCACGTCCCATAAGAACGCGCCTGCATTTTCGTGGAGCTGAATTGGATGGGTAAATTGGACAATGCCCAGTTCAATCCAAGGTATGGCTACTAGTGTGGCAGCGGAAAAACTGCGTTGACGCAGGGTCAGCGGCATGGAGGCCTGTCAAAGTCTTGTCGATACGTCCCTGGGCCCTCGGACGTGTAAGGTACTGGAGCCTGCAGGCAGCGATTCATGGCGACTGCCCATCGCGCACGCTTTGAGGCTCGCCCTTCCAAAACATCAAGCCCACGAACAGCCCACCCCAAACGCAGCTGAACACGATCATGGCAAGCTGCCCGTAAGGTAAAGTCAGCGCAATGCCAATGAAGAGCGCCGCGAAAAAAATCAGGTACGCAAGCCAGCCTTGCCAAACGGTGGGCAAGCCCCAACCCCATCCGTTCCGTGCAGGTTTGACTGGAAACCAGTAGCGATGATTATTCATGATGTCGCTTTCGAAGAGCGTGAACCAGCTTATTCTACAACCAGCGGCGTCTGCGCTCGGTGCCTCCCCTTTTCTTCATTGCGTCAGAATTTACTGAAGCACTTTGTCACCGGGCTGCGCTGAGTCAAGGTCGGCTCCCTGCAAGGCCGTAGGCTAGATGTTTTCCAAATGCATCTATTTACGGGATTTCGGCATGCGCGCCAGGGCAATGATCATGTGGGCGGCTCTCCTCGATTGGGCGGTGGGCGCGCAGGCGAGCACGACGCGCGTAGGCGCACTGGAGGTGCGGCTGGGCAGTGCAGGCACGCCGTGTTTCACTATTTCAGAAGCGGAAGAACGACGCGGCGGCGTACCGGAATTTCTATCGATTAGCGTCGCGCAATCCTGGCCGGGCGCGAAGGCCGTTGTGTGGAGCATGGCAATGCCAGGCACGCGTTCCTTCCCCATGTCGTTTCGGATGTGCATTCCTTACGCGGGCAGGGTGCCTGTGTTGCCGCAGACGCCGGCCGCACCCTTGGTGAGCGGCCGGCCCTACGAAGTGATGATCGCCGTGCGCGCCGCGCCCGCGCCAGGCGCGCCCCGCAGCTACCGCGCCCGGTTCTGCGTGCGCGGTGAGCCGCCGACCAGCGTGCGCACGCTGGCGGCAGCGCAGAGCACCTGCGGTGATTAGCCCTTGAGCGTCTTGAGCTGGTCTTCGGCGTCGCCACGCATCTTTTTGTTGAGCCCCGATTTGAACGACAACGCTTTTTCGTAGGCCGCCATGGCCTTTGGCTTGTCGCCCAAAGCCTGGAGCGACTGCGCCATGCGGTAATGCACATACGGCTTGGGCGTCTTGATCAGCACCTGCTCGAACGCGGCCACGGCTTCGCGGTGTTTGCCCTGCTCCTGCTGCACGCGTGCGCTCCAGTAGGGCGCGTCTTCATTGTCCGGGAAGCGCTTTTGCGTGTCGCGGAAAATGCGATCAGCTTCGGCATATTTTTTATCCGAGAGTTGCTTCATGCCGATGTTGATCAACAGGTCTTGCTGGCGTTCCAGCAATTCATCGTCCGCGCCAGGGCGCACAGCCAGCGCGTCCGCTTCCGCCTTGGCCAGTTTGCCATCGCTTAGCGCCAGGGTCGCCTGCATCAATTTGCCTGATTCCGGATTGAGCGCCAGCGTGGACGCAGTCAGTGCCTCGGCCTTGCTGCTGCCGCCGCCCATGATGCCAGGCGCCATGGTGTAGAACTGCAGCAGCGAAAAGCGGGCGTCGGTATTGCGCGGGTCCAGTTCGACGGCCTTCTTGAAGGCGTCGCGCATGGTGCCGGCGTAGCTGATGGCCGACATGACGCCGCCATTCATGGCCTTGAAACCGAGGGCCTTGCCCAGCGCCAGGTGGCACAGCGCCGAGTCAGCATGGGCCGCGACGCATTGCTGCGCCTGTTTGACGGCTTCCTCGATGCGCAATTCGCTGCCGCCAGCCAAGATGGCTTCCGTGCGCGCAGCCATGGCTTCTGCATTGCCAGGTTCCTTGGCCAGCTTGGCGGCCGCTGCCTGTTCCACTTCCGGGTATTTCTTCGCTTTCATCAGGGCGCTGTAGTCGCCAGCCTGGGCGCTTTGCTGGGACAGCAGCAGGATGAGCGCGGCAACGCCGGTCATGAGGGGGGACTTCATCTGCATGGATTTCCTTGTAATGACGTGGGACGTGGAGCCCGCAGTGTCCGGTATTTTTGCTCAATTGGCAACATGCATACGTTCAGTGCAATGCTGTGCACGCCAATCACATTGTGCAGGCGCGTGCAGAACAGGGTAAGCGGGTCTTCCTCGTCCGCGCGCAGGTCGAGAAACACCAGTTCGCCGCGCACCTCCATGCGCGCCAGGCGCAGGCTGATGCGCCGCGCAATGGCGAGCACCATTTCCAGGGTGTCCAGGGGGCTGTCGGGATCGACGCGAAAAGTCAGGCTGAGGCGGGGCGAGTTCATCCCGAAAGGATAGCGCTGGCCATCAAGAATAGGCTTTCGAAATTGCTTCAATTTTGGCCATTGAAAGAAGATTCTTCTTTAAATGCGATAGAATGAAGTTATTCCTTCTTCTATTGACCAAAACATGGAACTTGCTGCTGGTTTGGATGAAATTGACCGCAAGATATTGCGCGAACTGCGTGTCGATGGCCGCATTTCGAACGCCCACCTGGCCGACAAGGTGGGCCTGTCCGCGTCCCCATGCTGGAACCGGGTGCGCCAGATGGAGCAGGATGGGGTGATTGAAGGCTATACGGTGCTGCTCAACCAGCAAGCCCTGGGCGTGCCCGATACGGTGATGATCGAGGTCACGCTAGACCGCCACGACGACGAGACCTTCGAGCGCTTCGGCCAGGCGCTGGCGGACATGCCAGAAGTGTTGGAAGCGTATTTGCTGACGGGTGAATATGACTACCTGATCAAGGTCGCGGTGGCCGGTACTGCAGGCTACGAGCAGTTCCTGCGCCGCCGCCTGTACAAGCTGGACGGCTTGCGCCACAGCCGCTCGACCTTCGTGCTGCGCACGCTCAAGCGCGCGCAGTCGCCCCAGCCCTAGTCATTCGTCCAGGTGCAGCTCGACCCGGTTGCGCCCGTTCTTCTTGGCCAGGTACAGCGCGCGGTCGGCCGCGCCCACCAGGTGGCCAATGTCGCCGGCATGGCCGGGCGTGAGGGTGGCGACACCGATGCTGACCGTGACGTGCTTGGCGTGCGGCGCTGCCGCGTGGGGCAGGGCGAGCGCCGCCACGGCTGCGCGCAGCTTCTCGGCCATCAGCACGCTTTGTTCGGCATCCATCTCGGGCAGTACGGCCGCAAACTCTTCACCGCCATAGCGTGCCACCAGGTCCAGCGGACGACGCAGCAATTGCGCCAGGGTGTGCGCCACCTGGATCAAGGACTGGTCGCCTTGCTGGTGACCGTAGTGGTCGTTGTAAGCCTTGAAGGCGTCAATGTCGATCATCAGCAGCGACAAAGGCGTGGCAGCACGCTTGGTGCGCCGGATTTCCTTTTCCATGGCGACGTCGAAATGGCGCCGATTGGCGATCCCGGTCAGGCCGTCTGAAAAACTTTGCGAACGCAGCTCCAGCGCCTGGTCGCGCAGCAGGCGCTCGCGCGTGACGGCGGCGCTGACGTCGCTGATCTGAATCAGGCACAGGCGTCCCGTGCCAGCCACCGACAGCGGCGTAACGGCAACCGCCTGCTGCAGCCGTTCGCCGGCAGCGCGCGCGCTCGCATCGGCAAACAGCGGGAAGGGCGCCTTGTGCAGGGTCTGCGACAGCACGGCGGGAAAATTGTCGCGCAGGGCCTGGGTAATTGCGCTATCGATGCGTTTGCCCTTGATGTCGGGGAAGACGCTAAAAAAGTCCTGGCCGATGACGTTCTCCGCTGCCAGGTCCGCATGGCGCGCCATCCAGCGGTTCCACACCAGCACGCGGTGCTGGCCGTCCACCACGACCGCGCCCATATTGATGGTCCCGAGCACGCCTTCGAGCATGCCCAGGCGAATTTCCGTACCGTCCATCATCAACCCTGACCCATCACGCGCGCGAGGTAAAGGTCAATTTGGTGGGTCAGATCGTGCAGGGCAGTCAGGTCCAGGATGAAGGCAACGTAGCCATGGATCTGGTGGGTTTCCAGGATGAAGTCGATATGCAGGAGCAGCACGACAGTGTCGGCCATGCTGCCCGAGGCCGAGAGGATTTCTTCGCTGGTACCCACGTGGTAGGCCGGCAGCGAGCCCGACAGTTCCTGGGCAAAGATATTGGCCAGGGTGCCCACGCAGGAATTGAGAATGATATTGCCGATCTCGCTCATCGCCTCCTGTTCCATCTCGGTCAGTTCCTGCAGCGGCACCGACTCGCCCACCATCAGGCGCACGATGTCGAGGCTTTTATCCTCCGGGAACATCAGGATGGCTTCGGTCGAGAACGCGCCCTCGTAGTGCTGGCTGACGCCGCACACGCGCGAGGTGTCCTTGTTGCCCAGCATCTGGGCCGCGTCAGCGCGGTTGACGAAGGAAATCGAGGGCACCGACATCGTCACTTCTTCATTGACGATCTCGCTCATGGCCCTGGCGGCGTGGCCCACACCGATGTTGAAAATCTCAACGAGCGCGTCGTGCTGGAGTTCGTTGAGATTGAACATGGGCTACTCCAGTCCGAGGGCAGCGATCAGGGCGTGGATGCGAGCTTCCGTGATGGGTTTTTCCATGAAGCCGATGCCCAGGTCATTGGCGCGCTGGCGCGTGGCGTTTTGCACATTGGCCGTGACGAGAGAGATATGGGCATTCGGGCACAGGGCGCGCAGCTGTTCGGCTGCCGCCAGGCCGCCAATGCCGGGCATGTTCACATCGATCAGGATCAGCGCGGGCGGCGCCAGCTTGCTCTTGTCGATGGCTTCTTCACCCGTCGCAGCGTCTTCCACCACCCAATCGGGGCGGGTGCTGTGGATGAACTGGCGCGCCATCATGCGCGAAACCCGGCTGTCGTCAACGATCAGGGCGGTAGTGAAGTGCATCATGTCGGCTTTCTGTTGATTCTCTTGGCTTGTGGGGCATTTTCGCATAACTCATTGCCGAATGCGCATGAAGAAGTGCCGTTTCGCATTCGTTTTGTCACCGTGGCGCCGCATTGCGAGGGAAAATGCACCGGGAATGACAATACAGCTGCCGGTATCCGCTAAAATGGCGCAATTATTTATTTTTACCAACATCATGACCCAAGACGAATTAAAGCAAGCCGTGGCCCGTTCTGCCATTGCCTACGTGGTCGACGGCGCCATCATTGGCGTGGGGACCGGCTCGACCGCCAATTTCTTCATCGATGAGCTGGCCACCATCAAGCACCGTATCAAGGGGACCGTGGCCTCGTCCGAGGCGACCGCTGCGCGTCTGCGTGGTCATGGCATCGAGGTGCTGGACCTGAACGACGTGAGCGAGATCGCTGTGTACATCGATGGTGCCGACGAAATCACGGCCAGTGGCGCCATGATCAAGGGCGGCGGCGCTGCGCTCACACGCGAAAAAATCGTGGCCTCGGTGTCGCGCCAGTTTGTCTGCATCGCCGACGGCTCCAAGCTCGTTGAGGTGATGGGCAAGTTCCCGCTGCCGGTCGAAGTGCTGCCGATGGCGCGCGCGGCCGTCATGCGCCAGCTGGCGGCCCTGGGCGGCCAGCCGCGCCTGCGCTTAAAGCCGGGCACCGAGCAAGCCTTCATTACCGATAACGGCGGCGAGATCATCGACGTGGCCGGCCTGGCGATCACCGATCCGGTGGGCCTGGAACAGGAAATCAACCAGATCGTCGGCGTCATTGCCGTCGGCCTGTTTGCCCGGCGCGGCGCCGATGTCTGCCTGCTGGGAACGAGCGAAGGCGTCAAGACGCTGACGTTTGCATAAGTAGTCTTATCAAGAAGTTCAACGACGGGGATAAACATGAAGCGATTGTGCGTATGGTTGGCGTGTGCGGTAATGCTGGGTGGCTGTGTAATGCAAAAGCCCTTGAAGATCCAGCAGCCGCCTCCCAAGGTGTCCAAAGAGCAGCCGCTGTTTGATGCTTACGGGCGTCCGATCGAGCGCCTGCCGTTCCGCCCCGGCGTCTCCACCGTCACGGTGGAAAATCTGGCCAAGCAGGTCGGTTGCGTGGGCGGCCAGGGTGCCGGCCTGGTGACCGAGCCGGGCCCGGTCGAGGTGTACCGCATGATTTGCGATAACCGCACGGTGTTCATGGCCAGGTGCGACCTGCGTCAGTGCCAGCCGATCGCGCAAGCAGCGCCGCCACGTCCGGCGCCAGCGCCCATGGCCGCACCGATGCCAGCGCCGATGGCGGCACCGGCCGTGGTCACCCAGCCGGTCAGCAGCCCGGTGAGCGTGGCTGCGGCACCAGCGGCCAAGCCAGCCATGGTCCCGGCCGCCATGCCGCGACCGACGGGTATGCTCGGTGCGAAAGAACTGCCGAAACTGGATATCGGCTGGAATTGCGGCGATTGCGTCATCGACGAGCCGACCCTGCATTTGATCGAAACCGTCTATGCACGCCAGGCGGCAGCGCGCGGCTATACCGTGTCAAGTACGGAATCGGTGGTCATGAAGATCAATCGCTTCTATATTCGCCCGGCAGACATGAAGGTGCGCAATGACAATGAAGTGCTCAAGACCCAGATCTGGGTGAATGGCAAGGTCGTGACGATTAACGAAACCTCGCACAAGTTCTCGACGCGCATGGATTATCTGGTTGATGCGGTCGTCAAGCGCGTGCTCGACACAATGACGGCGCCGGTCAAATAAGGCAGCGCGATGTAAAAACGGCGGCCCGTTGCTGGGGCCGCCGTTTTTTTTTGAGGCGCGCAAAATACATCTCGCCACCCTGCTACCCCGCCACACTGTCCTTGCGAAAGCGAGGACCCATAACACCTAGGTTCAGAACAGGCGCCGGGCGAAGCAGAGGTGGTATGGGTCCTCGCTTTCGCAAGGACAGTGATGAATTTATTCGGCTGGCGGAACGTAACCCTGGGCCGCGTCGGCGCCTTCACCGAAGAAGTGTTTTTCCATCTGTGTCGCCAGATACTTGCGCGCACGCTGGTCAGCCAGGTTCAGCCGGTTTTCATTGACCAGCATGGTCTGGTGCTTGAGCCAGGCCGCCCATGCTTCCTTGGACACGGATTCCCAGATTTTCTTGCCCAGCTCGCCTGGATACGGCGGGAAATCCAGCCCTTCCGCTTCTTTGTTCAATTTGATGCAATGCACTGTGCGCGCCATCGATAGCTCCTGATGCTTATGTCGTAAAGGGGTGATTATAAAGGCTTGATCAAAACCTGGGATTTGCGCTGCCAGTTGTACATATGCTGCCTATCCTTGGGCAGGGCATCGACCGTGGCAGGCAGGAAGCCGCGTTTCATGAACCAGTGCGAGGTACGCGTGGTCAGCACGAACAACTGTTTGATGCCAGCCGCGCGCGCCCGGTTTTCGATGTGCTTGAGAATACGCTCGCCATCGCCCTGGGCCTGCACTTCCGGATTGACCGTCAGGCAGGCCATTTCGGCCATGCGCTCGGCCGGGAAGGGGTAGAGTGCGGCGCAGCCAAAAATGACGCCATCGTGCTCGATGACGGAGAAATTGTCGATTTCGCGTTCGATCAGCTCACGACCGCGCTTGACCAGGGTGCCGTCCGCTTCCAACGGTTCGATCAGTTTGATGATGCCGCCCACGTCCTCGATGGTCGCCATGCGCAGGCTTTCCAGGTTTTCGTGGCTGATCATGGTGCCCACGCCATCGTGGGTGAACAGTTCCAGCAGGGCCGAACCGTCCATCTCGTAAGGCAGGATGTGCGCCCGCGGCACGCCGCTGTTGCAAGCCTTGATCGCATGCTGCAGGTAGAAGGCAGCGTCGGACGGCAAAAAGCCCGCCTGCAGCACGGCTTCTGCCTGGTGCGAGGACAGTTCGCGAATTTCGGTGCCGCCCGCATCCATCATCATGGGCGTTTCGGTAATGAAGACGATTTTGTCTGCGTGCAGGGCGATGGCGGCCGTCACGGCCACGTCTTCCATCGTCAGGTTGAACACTTCACCGGTCGGCGAAAAGCCCAGTGGCGAGAGCAGTACCACGCTGTCGGTGGCCAGGATGGCATGAATGGTCTCGGCGGCGATCTTGCGGGTCATGCCGGTCAGTTCCAGGTCGACCCCATCGATCACGCCCAGCGGACGGGCGGTGACGAAATTGCCGGAAATGATGCGGATGGCCGCATGCGCCATCGGCGTATTGGGCAAACCCTGGCTGAACGCGGCTTCGATATCAAGACGCAGTTCGCCCGCCGCTTCTTTCGCGCATTCGAGTGCGGCCGTGTCGGTGATGCGAATACCGTTATGAAAACGGCCTTCCACGTTTCGCAGCGCCAGTTGTTCGGCCACCTGGGGGCGCGAGCCGTGCACCACCACCACGCGGATACCGAGGGCCACCAGCAGTGACAGATCCTGGGCCAGCACTGGCAGCGCGCCAGCGGTGACGAGTTCACCCGGGAAGGCGACCACGAAGGTCTTGCCACGGAAGGCGTGGACGTAGGGCGCGACTGAGCGCAGCCATTGGACGAATTGGTTAAAGGTTTCCATTTGGCGCATTATAATTCGCTGCGCGACTTGCGCACCAAAATACCTGTAAAACAATGTCAGATCAGAGTAACAAGCCCGCTGCGCCAGCTTCCCCGCGCCCACCCCGTCCAGCGCGTGCGCCGCGCCCCGGCCAGCCGCAGGGCGAACGCACGACAAATTCGGGCCAGCCGCGTGCCGAACGTGGGCCGCGCCCGGAGCAGCCGCGTCCTGAACGTGGACCGCGCCCCGAGCAGCCGCGTGCCGAGCGCGCAGCGCGGCCGGACGCGCCGCAGGGGGAACGTGCGCCGCGCAGCAAGGAGCCACGCCCGGAGCGCGTTGCGCGCGAGATCGTGCGCACGCCGCTGCCGCCAATTACCTTTCCCGAGGATTTGCCGGTCTCCGGTCGGCGCGCCGATATCGCCAAGGCCCTGAGCGAGAACCAGGTCATCATCGTGTGTGGTGAAACCGGGTCCGGCAAAACCACCCAGTTGCCGAAGATTTGCCTGGAGCTGGGACGCGGCCAGAAGGGCCTGATTGGCCACACCCAGCCGCGCCGCATCGCTGCCTCGTCCACCGCCAAGCGCATTGCCCAGGAATTGGGCACGCCGCTGGGCGAACACGTGGGCTTCAAAGTGCGTTTTACCGATACCTTGAAACCTGGCGCCTCGGTCAAGCTGATGACCGACGGTATCCTGCTGGCCGAGACCCAGACCGACCCGCTGCTGCGCAACTACGACACCATCATCATCGATGAAGCGCACGAACGCAGCCTGAACATCGACTTTTTGCTTGGCTACCTCAAGCAGCTGCTGCCGCGCCGCCCGGACCTGAAAGTGATCATCACCTCGGCCACCATCGACGCCGACCGCTTCGCACGCCATTTCGGCACGGTAGGCAAACCGGCGCCCGTCATTGAAGTGTCGGGCCGCCTGTACAAGGTGGAGGTGCGTTACCGGCCAGTCGATCGCGACCCTGTCCTCACCGGTGCCCCTGACAGCGGCAAGCCTGTGCCCAAGGCGCAGGCCGCGCGCGAAAAGCGCGATCTGATGGATGCGGTGGTCGAGGGCGTGGATGAATTGTGCCGCCTCGGCTCTGGCGATGTGCTGGTGTTCATGCCCGGTGAGCGCGAAATTCGCGACTGCGCCGAAGCGCTGCGCAAGCACCATCCGCCGCACGTGGAGATCCTGCCCCTGTTTGCCCGCCTGTCGGTGGAAGAGCAGGACAAGGTCTTCAAGACCACCAATGCGCGTCGCATCGTCCTGGCCACCAATGTGGCTGAAACCTCGCTCACCGTGCCTGGCATTCGCTACGTGGTGGACGCGGGCCTGGCGCGCGTGAAGCGCTACAGTTTCCGCAACAAGGTCGAACAACTGCAGATCGAACCGATCGCCCAGTCGGCAGCCAACCAGCGCGCGGGCCGCTGCGGCCGGGTTGCGGACGGCGTGTGCATCCGCCTGTACGACGAACTCGATTTCAATCAGCGTCCGAAATTTACCGAGCCAGAAATTTTGCGCTCGTCTCTGGCGGCAGTCATCCTGCGCATGAAGTCCCTGCATCTGACCGATGTGGAGACCTTCCCCTTCATCGAGCCGCCGCAGGGGCGTGCCATCGCCGACGGTTACCAATTGCTGCAGGAAGTGGGCGCGGTCGACGACACCAATGAGCTCACGCCCTTGGGACGCAAGCTGGTCAAGCTGCCGCTCGATCCGCGCGTGGGGCGAATGATCCTCGCCGCGCTGGACAACGCCTGCCTGACCGAGATGCTGATCGTGGCCTCGGCGCTGTCGGTGCAGGATCCGCGCGACCGCCCGATGGAACATCAACAGGCAGCTGACGAAGCGCACAATAAGTTCGCCGACGAGAAGTCCGAATTCCTCACCTATATCAAGATCTGGAAGTGGTTCGAATCAGCCATCGAACACAAGAAAACCAATCGCCAGTTGCAGGAAACCTGCCGCAGCAATTTCCTGTCCCAGTTGCGCCTGCGCGAATGGCGCGATGTGCATTCGCAGTTGCTCACCATCGTCAAGGAGCAGGGCTGGCGCATGAACGAGCTGCCGGCAACGTACGAGAACCTGCACACGGCGCTGTTGACTGGGCTGCTGGGGAACATCGGCTTCAAGGCTGACGACGAGCCGGGCGCCGGTTACCTTGGCGCGCGCGGGATCCGCTTTCACATCTGGCCAGGTTCTTCGCTGTTGAAAAAGCCGGGCAAGTGGATCATGGCCGCCGAACTGGTGGACACCACGCGCCTGTATGCGCGCTGCGTGGCGCAGATCCAGCCCGAGTGGATAGAAAGGGTTGGCAGCCACCTCCTGAAAAAATCCTGGGGCGAGCCGCGTTGGGAAAAGCACGCGGCCCAGGTGTCTGCCTCCGAACGCGCAACCTTGCACGGCATCGTGATCTACAGCCAGCGGCGCATCAATTACGGTCAGTTCAACCCGGTCGAGGCACGCGAAATTTTCATTCGCGATGCGCTGGTGGCGGGCGACTTCAATACGCGGGCACCGTTTTTTGCGCACAACCACAAGCTGGTCAAGGAAATCGAGAACCTGGAGCACAAGTCGCGCCGGCTCGACGTGCTGGTGGACGACCATCTGATCGCCGCCTTTTACGACAAGCTCATTCCGGTCGATGTGGTCAATGGCGCCGGCTTCGAGAAGTGGCACAAGGACGCGACCCAGAAGGAACCGAAGCTGCTGTTCCTGAACCGCGACGAATTGATGCGCCATGAAGCGGCTGGCGTCACCACCGAGCTCTTTCCCAAGCTGATGACGGTGACCGGCATCGAGATGCAACTGACTTACCACTTCGAGCCGGGCAGTGTGCGCGATGGCGTCACGCTGTCAGTGCCCCTGTTTGCCTTGAACCAGATGCCGCGCGAACGCGTGGAGTGGCTGGTGCCTGGCATGCTCAAGGAAAAAGTGCACCTGCTGCTTAAATCGCTGCCGCAAAAACTGCGTCGCCACTGCGTGCCGCTGCCCGATTACGCTGCCAAGTTCTGCGAGCGCGTGCACGAGGCGGGCGTTTTCGGGCGCGGTGACTTGATCGATGCGATCATTGCCGATATCCGTGCCCAGACCACGGTGGCCGTGCTCACCAGCGACTTCAAGGTCGAGACGCTGCCGGCCCACCACTTCATGAACTTCAAGGTCATCGACGAACATGGCCGCCAGCTGGACATGGGGCGCAACCTGGCCACGCTGCAGGCGGAGTTTGGCGGCCAGGCGCGCCAGAGCTTCCAGAAGCTGGCCGAAGTGTCGGTGCCGCCCGCCCAGGCGGCAAGCCCGAAAAAGGGCGCCCAGCCGGGTGCCGTGGCGCCGGCCGTCAAACCCAATACCAGTGCCCACGTGGGCTTGACCAGCTGGAGTTTTGGGGAGCTGCCCGAGTTGCTTGAAATTGTGCAGGGCAAGCTGACCCTGATCGGCTTTCCGGCGCTGGTGGACAAGGGCACGCACTGCGACCTGGAAGTGTTTGACGACCCGACCGTGGCGGCGCGCACCCATCGCATCGGCCTGCGCCGCCTGTTTGCCCTGCAGTTTAAGGAGCAGCTCAAGTTCGTGGAAAAAAATATCCCCGGCTTGCAGCAAATGGGCATGCAGTTCATGGCCATGGGCTCGCAGGAGGAACTGCGCGACCAGATCATCTCGAAAGCCATCGACATCGCCTGCCTGCAAGATCCGCTGCCAACGGACGCGGCGTCCTTCAACAAGCGCAAGGACGAAGGCAAGTCACGTTTGACCTTGCTGGTCAACGAAATTGCTCGCCTGTTGTCGCAGGTGCTGACCGAATTCCACGGTTTGCCGAAAAAGCTGCAGGGTATCAATCCGCAGGCGGCATCCGACATGCAGGCCCAGTTGCAGGGCCTGGTGCACAAGCGCTTCCTGCTCGATAACGATTACGCGCAACTGGCGCATTTTCCGCGCTATCTGAAGGCCATGAACGTGCGGCTGGAAAAGCTGCGTGCCGACCCGGCCCGCGACACCAAGCTCATGGCTGAGTGGAACCAGGCCGCCGGCCATTTCATGCGGGCAGCGAAGGACCGCATGGCAGGGAAAAACACCGATCCGAAGATGGTGGAGTTCCGCTGGATGCTGGAGGAGTTGCGCGTGTCCCTGTTTGCTCAGGAGTTGCGCACGCCGATGCCCGTTTCCGCCAAACGCCTGCAGAAAGTGTGGGAGTCGATGCAGCGCTAGGGCGACCGCCCGGCGGCCGCCCTGTTTGATACGGTTCAGTGGGTACTGCCTCCCATGCCGGTTTGGGTGCTGCCCGTGCCTGTGCTGCTGCCGGTGCTGCCGCCAAGAATACTGTCGCTGTCGCTGCCCTGGGTGCCATAGAACGCATGGATTTCGTTCGACCAGGTGTCGTCGCTCATGTCGGGCCAGGCGTCCGGGTCGAAGCCGGGGGCGTTTTTCAGCCTGTCCTTGCTTACGTTGAGCACGAATCGCTTGTTGATCGTGTCCAGCTGCAAGGCTTGCCAGGGCACGGCAAACAGTTTTTCGCCCAGGCCCAGAAAACCACCAAACGACAGGACCGCGTAGGCCACCTGGCCGCCGCGCATGTCGATCATGATTTCCTTGATGTCGCCCAGGTCGTCTTCCTGGCCGTTGACCACGTTGTCGCCAATCAAGGTGTCAGCGCCCATCAGGCGTGGCCCCGGTCCGGCACTGCTACTGCTCTTGTACATACCGTATCTGTCGCGGTCTAGATAACTCATGGTGATCTCCTGTGGTAAGTCATTCGGTGAGTTGATGTACTCACTTGACCAGCCTAATTTGTCGTTCCTGGCTGGGTTTGATCTGCCTCAATCGTCTCCTTGCCGTGCCGGACGCCTGCGGATTGTTGCTTTATTGCTGGGTTAGCAAAGTTATGCGGGATAGCGCACAGAACAGCGCTTTCCGCCGGGATATTCTTTTAAAAAAACCCGGAGACCTTGACCATGATGTTCGTAACTTCCCGCTGCAACAACGCCGGCCCGCTGGGCAAACCCATCCCGACCCGTTCGTTTGCTGCGGCGTTGTTCGCGCGTCTGGCCGCAGCCAGGCTCCGATGGTAAAAGCTGCCAATTCCTGGTTGCGCAGCGTGCTGCGTGCCGGGAAACAGCAGCAGCGCTCGGCCACCCGCGCGCTCAACTCCCTGCTTGCAGCGCCCAAGCCCAAGGCAAAACCGAGGCCACGGCCGAAGCCGAAGCCGAAAGCTGTCACGCCGCCGGTAACAAAGGCGCGTCAGGCTTTGGCAGCGCCGCCTGCGGCAGCCGGCAAATGGCTCGCCTCGCATTTTTCCGCTCACGCAGATCGTGGGCTGGGACCTGTGCGCCGCCTTAGCTACTGGTTCTATCTGCCCCAGCGCCCGCCCAGGCGCGCCGGCCTGCCGCTTCTGGTCATGCTGCATGGCTGCGATCAGAGCGCGACCCAGTTCGCGCAGGGCACGCGCATGAATCATTGGGCCGACAAGCTGGGGTATGCGGTGCTTTATCCCCAGCAGTCCACCAGCGCCCATCCTCACCGCTGCTGGAAATGGTATGACCGCGCCACGCAGCGTGGTGGCGGCGATGTCAGCGTGCTGGCAGCTCTGGTCGTTAAAATGATGCAGACCCACCCCATCGATCCGGCGCGCGTGTACGTGTGCGGCATGTCGGCGGGGGCGGGCATGGCCCATATCCTCGCGCTCAACCATCCTGAACTCTTTGCCGCCGTGGGCCTGCATTCCGGGCCGGTGTTTGGCGCCGGTCACAGTGCCGTGGGCGCCATGGGCGTGATGCAGCGCGGCGCCAGTCACCGGGTCGATCCGGCCATCGAGGAAGTGCTGCTCAAGCATCCAGGCTTTCCCACTTTGCCCACCATCCTCATCCACGGTGCGCAAGACAGCACGGTACGCCCTGTCAATCAGGCGCAATTGATGCGCCAATCGATGCTGCTGAACCGCTTGCCGCACGCGACACCGGTGCACCGCAGCGAGCACGCGGGCAAGCTCCGTATGCATCCGCACCAGCTGCACGATGTGCATCACGATGGCAAGCTCATGCTCCGCATCGCGCAGATCAGTGAGTTGGCCCACGCATGGAGCGGTGGTGACGCCAGCCTCGCTTACCACGCTGGACCGGGCCCCGATGCCAGCAGGATGTTGCTCGCATTTTTTTCCCAACACCACCGATAGCGTGTGCGTCACGCAAATATCTCTTGTTTGCGTCTTCAAAGAAAGCCCTGGTAGCGCTTGATGCCGCGTAAGCGGGCTCGGCATTTGGAGGACCACACTGGTCCACTCCAACCACTACGCAGGAGTCGCGTCATGAAGACCAAGGAACCGAATGCCGAAGCGCAGCAAATTCCGGCAGCCACTGCCCCCGCCCGCAATCTGGTACCGGCGGAACGGACCAAGTTTCGCGCACTGGTGCTGGGCAATCCGAATTATTTCGGCAATCTCCAAAATAGTCCGTTTCCACCCGTGCTCAATATCACACTCGACAAGACCTTCGAGCAGATTGGTTGCGTGGGCTTCCAGCCCCAGTTCAACCGCCTCGACGCAGTCGTGTATATCAATCAGGCGTCCGGATATGGCGGCGGGGTCTGTACGTCAGGCACTCAGGAATTCGTGCGCTTCTACCTGTCCGGTGACAATGGCGCGACGTGGCAGGACGCCGGCGTGAGCGCTTTTTCGGCCTGCGATATTCCATCCATCATTGCCGGCCAGCGGCCCCTGAAATATGTGGTGACCCTGCAAGTGTCACCGGCGAAAAAATTCTGCTTCCAGTCGAACCAGTATCTGGTGCGTGCCATCCTGTCCTGGAATGTGCCACCGCCAGCGAACACGCCGCTGTTCCGCCCTGTGTGGGGCGACGTCAACGACACCCACATCCAGATCGATCCACAACGCCTGATCCTCATCGATGAGCTGCTGCAGTTGGCCCAGGTGAAATTGCCGCCCGCACTAGGCCAGGTGCTGGACGTGAAGCAGGCGCTGCCCTTGGCCACGCCACCTAAACTTGGTGCACTGGCGCTGCAGACGCTCTACAAGGGCAAGGATGTCGAGCCGCTGCGCTACGCCCTGCCCGAACTGCAGCAACTGGTCGCGCAACCGTCCCTGGTCGATAACCTGATGGCCAGCGACTTCGGTGGCGTGCTGCCGGAGCTCAATCTCGATCTGGCCAAGTTCGTCGACCAGCTCTATCCGATCAATGGCAACACCCGCTACGAAGAACTCGAACGCGTGGGGATCAATCCCGACCAGAGCGCGCTGGTGGGTGTGCTGCGCGTGAAGCTGCCAAACGGCTATTCGGGCGGCCCATGCACGGCAGGCAGCCTGGAATATGTCAGCTTCTGGGGCGACTTCAACGGCAATGGCAGTTTCTCCACCTTTCTGGGCACGAGCTCGGTCAATGTGCACGACATCACGCCGGTGCCAGGTGAAGGCTTGAAATACTCGGTGTTCTTGCCAGTCAATCTGGACAAGTACCGCAGGCCTTGCCAGCGCGGTGCTGTCGTGGTGGCGATCCGCGCCATCTTGTCCTGGCAGGTGGCGCCACCGACCACCAATCCCGACTTCGTGCCGGTCTGGGGCAACCGCCAGGAATCGTTCATCCAGCTCAAGCCAGGGCGTGTGGCGGCTGGCAATACGCCATTTATCGAAACGGTTGGCAGCATGGCGGTGGCCGATATCAACGGTGCCGGCTACGCCAACGGGCCGGCGCAACTGGCCGGCTTTAGCGCGAGGCAAAGTCCATTCGGCGGCGAAATTATCTTGACGGGGCACCTGGCCAATGCCACCGACATCAGTGCCAGCGGCGCGCCCCTGAAATACCGCGTCATTCTCAATGATGGCAGCGGTGACCAGGTGCTGGGCAATCCGTTCACGATTGCGCGCACCCAGTTGCTTGACGGCGTATGGAGCATCCTGCCTTCCATCGTGCAAAGCACCGATAGCGCTGGCTTTTACACCTACCGCGAAGACTTGACGGGCGCGACCGGCAACGCCGAGATTTTCGTCTCGGGCAATGTGCTGGCGCGCTGGCAGACGGCCGGCAAATCCGGCACCTGGACCATCCGCATCGAGGCCAAGGATGCTGCCGATACCATGTACTTCGGTAACACCGTCACTGTGCGTGTCGACAATGAAGGGCCCCAGTTCCCGCTCGACTCCTTCAAGATCACTTCCGGCAGCGGAACCTGCGGCGACTTCGTCATTGGCGACATCATCGAAGGCAATTACCAGGTGACGGACGACCACTTCAGCAGCCTGAGCCTGGCTGTACAGCCGCCCCTGGGCGCCGTGTTCCTGGCGCCCGTGCCCGATCCGCGTACCTATCCGAGCGTGCCGACCACGGGCGAGACGGGGGTCTGGCGGCTCGACACCAGCGCCATGTCGAAGTGTGGCTACACGGTGCGTCTGGTTGCTGCAGACCGCACCATCGTCAACAGCGGCTTCGTTGGCTTTAGCAACGAAATCTCTGTGGGCCTGTGTCTGACGGAGGCGGAGCTCAACGCTCCTGACGCACCAGCAGGTGATTGACGCGCGCGCCCTTGCCAAAGGTGATTTCGACCAGCAAGGGCTTGCCGTTACAGGGGGCGCGGTACAGGTAGTTTCTGTCCTCGCCCTTGGTCGTTCTGGACAGCAGTTCCAGCGCTGGCGCCGTGCCGCAAGGACGCAAGGCTGCCGCCATCTGGGCGGTGGCCGGCGCGTCCAGGGCGTTTTGCGCATTGCTGCTCAATTGCTCCCGTGGCAAGGCCGACGCGCCTGCCTGGGCCAGCAAGTTGCTGACCTGGGCCGTTACATCGGGCTCGCTGTCACTAATTGCCGCCATGCGCGGGGCGCTTGCCATCACAGGCGCCATGGCAGGCACGGCGGATGGCGACTGGGCTTGCACACAGCCGCCCAGCAGGGCAGTGGCCAGCAACACGGTACTGAAGTTGCGCATCGGAAATTCCTCTCTCACGACAAAACGCCATGCTAGCGCAGGGTCGGCGCGCACGTCTCAAATGTCTCAAATTGGACATTTTTCCCGCGTTTGTTTAAAAGGCGCCGGATTTACATTTGGATAGATTTGCTGGCTATACTCGTCCGACGCGAGTGCGGTCGAGCTCGCTCTCATACAACAATACTTGACGGAGACTTACCAGCATGCGCACTGTAACTCGTTCCCTTCTTGCTTCGATGATTGTTCTCGCTTACGCCGCGCCGGCCTTCGCCGCCAGCAACGTCGTCGACAATCTGACCGTGTACACCAATACCAAGGCAGCCTCTGCCGAAGACGTGCTGCGCGAGAATGCCTCGCGCTTCGGCCTGCCCGCGAACCTGAACAACCTGGTGTTGACCAAGGTGCAGGAGTCGCTCACCGGCAAGCACTATCACTACCAGCAAATGCTGCGCGGCCTGCCGGTGGACCGCGCCGAAGTGATTGTCTCGATCGGCCACAATGGCCAGTTGCTGCACGTGTTCAATGAAACCAAACATATCTCGGCTGCCATGGAAGCGAAGGCGGTCAATCAGCTCTACAACACGGCTCACCTGAGCCGCGACCAGGCCCTGGACAAAGGCTGGGCCAACATGAAAGTGCAGCACGCGCTGGTGGCTGCACCACGCGCCGAAATGGTGTGGGTACCGTCCAAGGATGGCGTGCAACTGGCGCACAAGGTCATGATTGAAGCGCAGATGCCAACCGGCGGTTTTGTCCAGTATCTGGATGCGCAGGACGGCAAGCTGCTCGACTCCTACTCGACCTCGCTGCCGCGTACCAACAAGGGGGGTGAGCGCAGCATCGAAGCGCGTAGCGCCATGGCTGGCGGCATGCTGGACCGCAAGAGCGCCACCGCTGCCGTACCGATGCCGAAAGCGGCCATGCAGACCATGGGCGTGACCACCGCCGCCGTGGCCTCGGGCATCAACGGCACCGGCTTCGTGTTCGATCCGGACCCACGTACCACCCTCAATACCGACGCGCTGACCGACACCTCGGCCGCTTCCGCCTTCGATGCAGCCTACTTCACCAAGTCGCTGCGCGACCTGACCGTGACGTCCGGCGTGTACAAGCTGTCCGGCCCTTACGTCAACATCAAGGACATCGAAGCGCCGAACACCGCGCCTAGCACCACCACCAATGGCGTGTGGACGGCCAAGCGCGGCAACAACGCGTTTGACGACACCATGGTCTACTTCCACATTGACCAGAACCAGCGCTACATCCAGTCGCTCGGCTTTACCGGCACCAAGTCCATCATCAACCGTCCGCTGGATGTCGATACCGATGGCGTGAACGGCGACGACAATTCGCACTACAGCGGCGGCTCGTCCGACTACCTGGCTTTTGGCCACGGCTGCGTGGATGATGACGAAGACACCGACGTGGTCCTGCACGAGTATGGCCATGGCATCCAGGCCAACATCAACTCGGGCTGGTCGGGCGGCGACACGGGCGCCATGGGCGAAGGCTTTGGCGACTACTGGGCAGCATCGTATTCGTACAGCACCCCGAACGGTCCGGTCTATCACCCTGAGTGGGCGTTCAGCTGGGATGGCCACGGCGCGTGCTGGGGCGGTCGCCTGCTCAACCGCACCAACACCATGTACAACAGCAGCAAGACCTATGGCGCACACCAGTCGGTCACGGAAAATGGCGTGACCTTCCAGTCCGACGAACTGTGGTCGGCACCGCTGTTTGAATCGATGCGTTCCCTGATCGCTGCTGGCAAGCCACGCGCCAACATCGACAAGATCATCCTGGAAGCACACTTCGGTTTGGGCAGCAACATCAAGATGCCAGCGATGGCCACGGCAATTGTGAACGCGGCAAAAACCCTGTTCCCATCGGACCTGACCTACGCCAACACCTTCCAGGCCAAGTTTGAAGCCCAGAAGATCTTGAGCACGGTGGTGGTGGGCCCGACCATGAACGAGACCGAGTCCAACAACACGATCGCGACCGCCAACACGGTAACGACTGCCAACACCACGGTCAGCGCCAACATGCTGAGCAGCTCCGATTCGGATTACTTCAAGATCACTCTGCCAGCTGGCAAGACGCTGAGCGCGAAGATGACGCCGAATTCGACTTCGGACTATGACGTTGAGCTCTACAGCAGCACCGGCAGCAAGCTGAGCTCGTCGGTCAATGGCACGGGTGCGGTGGATACGGTCACCAAGGCCAATACGACCACTAGCCCGATGGTCCTGTATGTGCGCGTGTTCTACTACGCTGGCGGCACAGGCGCAACCAGCGGCAAGTACACGCTGTTGACGGGCTGGTAATCGCACTTCGGTCGTTGCAAAAGCCTCCGTAGCGTGTGCTGCGGGGGCTTTTTTCATTGCAGCTGATGTATCACACCACATTCGCACACTTGCCCATCCGCTGCACTGTCCTTGCGAAGGCGAGGACCCATTCCATGTGGGTTCGGCGAATGGCTTCCACTTTGAGTTGACGTGTTATGGGTCCTATATGGACGCCCCCCTTTTGAAAAGGTTTTTCTGCTTGATGCGACAGGATAAGATTGCATTTCTATATCCGGCCTGTTTTTGCATGCGATGAATCGCTGCATGGCCCCGATGTAAGTCGCTGATTTGCACCTCATTCTCGCTGCAGGCTTGAAAGCCCTGGAGACCCATTCAGGTTTAGCAAATCCCGGTCTTACCTGTTGTCATCACGCTTAGAACCTTACACAAACTGGTTGCTGCCTAGGACCTCTCGCTTCTGCTGCTTTGCCTCTGCCGTTTTCCTACCTGGCGTAGTTCGACGCATAGGCGCGCTCGTGTGCCAGCATCGCCCACATCGTGCGGGCCATCTTGTTTGCCAACGCCACAATGACGACGTTTGCGGGCCGACGCTTCGTGAGACTCTGCACCCATTGACTCGGCTCCTTCTTGCTATAGAAGACTGACCGTGCACCTTGAATGAGCAAGGTGCGCAAATAGGTGTCGCCCCGTTTGCTAATGCCCAGTAGTCGAACCCGCCCGCCGGTGCCCACCTGGGCCGGCACCAGCCCGAGCCAGGCCGCGAATTCGCGGCCGGATCGGAACGCTTTGGGGTCGCCCATCGTCGCTACCGCAGCAGTGGCTGTGAGCACGCCAACGCCTGGAATTTCGCCAATGGCTCTGCTGCTCTTGTCCGTTCGCATCCATGCCAGAAGCCGCTGTTCAATTTGTGCGACCTGTTCGTCAAGCCTAGCCACCATCGCCCACTGCTGGCGTAAGGTGTCAATCAATGCTGCAGGCAAGCGTTCCGCCAATCGGGCCAGGACCCCAGGCATGCCATCGTTGAGGGGCTTGCGACCGACACCCATCACTTCACCGTACTCGCAGATGAGCCCGCGCAAGCTATTGATCTGCATAGTGCGGAATTTGACGAGCTGGCTGCGCATCCGGTGCATTGCCAACACAGCTTGCTGGCCTTCCGATTTGATCGCGACCGACTTGATCGATTGTTGCTGCACTGCTAGCCAAATCGCGCGTGCATCGGCCACGTCATTCTTGTTGCCAGAGACGAAAGCCTTGACCTGCTTGCCGGCCATCACTTTCACTTCATGTCCCATCGCCTTTAGCTGCCTTGCCCAATGATGCGATCCACCGCAAGCCTCCATGCCGATCAAGCACGGAACCCGGTTGGCGAAATACTCCAGGAACTTGGCACGCTTGAGTTGCTTGCTGGTGACTTCGCCAGTTTCCTGATCGACTGTGTGAATCTGAAACACCAGCTTCGCAACATCGACACCGAAAACCGCTTTAGTAGTAGCATTCATAGTGGATCCTCCGTTGGCTCATAGGGAAAGGTAAGAGATTCCACTATAGGGCACTCTGATGCCGTCGCCACGCGAGGATCCACCTCATTTGAACATTCCCACATCACCGCCTCCCTGCTCACCGAATTAGGTGGAGGGCGTCCATTACATTCTCGCTTTCGCAAGGAAAGTGGGGGAAACTCAGTGCTGAGAGCTGAGTGCTGGGCGGTGCGTGTGGAGTTTCTAAACGGAATTTCTTTACGTGTGCCAGCACACAGACTATCCCCCCTGCGACTCTTATTCTTGTGTCATTCGCGCCAAGTTCGGCGCCTGTGCACGCCGATAACGGCCAAGGAGAACAAGATGAAATGGGCAGGAATGTATATGGTGGGCTTTGTGATACTGGTAGGCGGCCTGCTGGCAGCCCTGTGGAAGCTGGGTGTGCTGGCCAGTATCGGCAGCACCTGGACCATCATTGGCGTGGTGATCCTGGTCGGCCTGGGCATCATGGTTTCGGTGGCCAATAGCGGTCGCAAGGAAAGCATCGACATCAACCGCAATTGATTCGCCCCCCGGCGCCTAGTGCTTGGTCACGGGCGCCTGCTTCTGCTCGTCCATCAAGGTCTTCAGCTCGTTCAGATTGCCATTGATGCTGCTATAGCTGCTGATAATCTGGTTGAGCATGCGAAAGGCATCGCGCGCATCGACCACGCCCATGGTCGCATTGCTCATGGTATCGAGCATCTGCGGGCCGTTGAGAAAGGTGCGCGAGGCGCCGCCCGTGTACGACTGCACGTCGCGCATGGTGGCGTAAATGGCGGAATAGCGCTTGAGCGTTTCCGCCGGCATCCAGCTGACCGCCTGGTTGGCCACGGCCACTTCCCACGCTTCACGGCGCAAGGAAGGCGCCCGCATGCTCAGTGAAAACGCGCCCGCGTATTCCTTGAGCAAGCGTTTGCGCAGCACATCTTCTTCCACCTTGGCTTTCAGGTCCACCAACAGGGCGTCGCGAATGAGCTCCAGCTTCTTCATCTCGACCGCGTTGTGATCGCGCGCCAGCCCAATTTCCTTGATGTTGTCGCGAATTTCCGCGTCGATCTTTTCGCTCGCTTCGCGCGCCACCGTGTGATGGTGCATGGTCTGGACGCCGTGCTCCAGCGCCAGGGCGGTGAGGATACTGATGACGATCATCAGGTATTCACCGCCGAATTCTTTCAGTGTTTTTGCTTTGGGAACTTCAAAATGCATGGTGGTGTCGCGGCTTTCTGGGAGGTTGAGACAGGAGGAGGAATTAGTCGCAGTTCACGCGCCGCCCGATAGGAGGCGACGCGTGATTGATTGCTGTGTGCGCTGCGCTTACTTGTAAATCCCGACACCAATCAAGGTGCCGTCAGGGAGTTTTTCCACGTACGAGGACTTGTTTTCGATGGCTTTGGTTTGCGGGTGTGGCCACTTGTAGTCAACCCAGCCGTGGCCTTTCTTGTTGGCGACATCAATGAATTCCTGGATGAAGGGTTTGCCATCCGCATCCTTCAAAGCGATCAAGTTCTTGTCGAGCAGTTTCTTGTTGGCGCCATGGGCCAGGGTTTTGCCGCTCATGTCGAATACAAACAAGTACAAATCGCGATCGACAAACTCGCCCTTGGGATCATTGAAGGCGGCATAGGCTTTTTCCGGCCCATTGGCCTTCAGGTAGGCGATGCCCTTCTTGACCAGCGCACTGGCCTCGTCCGCCGTGCCGCGCTCGCCCGCAGCCGAGGCTGATGCCAGGGGAAGGAAGGCGCTGCTCAATGCCAGCAATGCATACAACAAGAATTTTTTCATGATGTCTCCAAGTGGTTGTGTGGCCAGTCGATCCTAGCACAGCCGGGACACTTTATTCCTGCAGCAAAGCTTTTTTCGGGGCTGCACTCCGCGCCGTCTGTCTGGCCACCACAGCGTCGAACATCTTCTCGGAATAAGGCTCGCCTTTCACTTCGGTCTCGGCCATCAGATCGCGCCACAGTGCGACTACCGGCACGCCCGAACGTTGATGACGCGCCAGGCCGCAGGCGTAGATGCCGTCATAGGAGTCCACCGCATTGCCAAGCTTGTCGCAAGTGGCCAGCTGGGTCTTGAGGTAAGCGGCGGCCGTGTCCTGGCTCCAGATGCCGGTGTTGAGCAAGCCATCAATGGCCATCGCTTCGGCGCCGCCTTCGTGGATCCAGGGCGCCTCGTCGCCAAAGCCGCCGCGCGCGACATTGATTTGCCAGCGGTGTGCCAGTTCGTGCGCCACCAAGCGGCCCAGTACTTCGCGGTAGCGTGGATGGTCGGCCAGCGTGGCCTTGCCGTCGAAGCGGTAGACCAGTTGCCCGGTCACGGCGCCACCCTTGATCGACAGGCCGGCATTGTCAAAGCCTGACACCGACAAGAAGATGATCAGGTCGTCCTTGAAGCTGCGCTGGTAAGCCTTGTCGTAATAAGCCGAGACCTTCGCGCCGGCGTCGAGCATGGTTTCGCGCATCCACACCGGCGTGGCGGGATCGATCAGAAATTGCGCGCTGCCGATGCGCACCGGGTGCGCAGGGCCGAAGTAGGCGTAGCCGCGCTCGGCCCCAGGCGAGAGCCGGTTGGGCGGCGGGGCGATCACGTTTTCCTGGCCCAGGCCGTGCAAGCGTATCTCGGTGAGCATGGGCACGCCTTGCGGGCCCACGAAGGCCTCGCCCTGCAGATGCCCCAGATAGACAGCAGTGCCGCCATCGGAAAAGCGGTTGAAGGAGCTGTAATCCTTGGGTGCGAGGCCGTCGAAGGTGGTCACCAGCACGCTGGCGCGCGTGAATGGCTTGCCGTCCGCGGAGATGACATCGAGCTCGCCCTCTTTGCTCAGCTTCATCTCGCGCGTGAGGAGCTTCCATGCGCTCGGGCGATAGTCGACCACGGCGTTAAATTTCATGGCATGCACCGGCCTGGCGAAGTCGTAGTCAACGCGCCAGCTATCCTTGGCCACATGGGTCACGTCGATGGTGAGCGCGATGCCAGGCTTGTCCTGGGCCTGGGCGCTGGGAGCAAGGCAGAACAGGAGGGCGGCGCACAGGTAGGTCAGGCGTTCCAGCATGGTGGTTCCTATCGTTGACGTTAGAAAAAGTATTTGGTGTCGGCGGTCCAGCTGCTGTTGGGGTACACCTTGTGCAGGATGTCGAAGGCCTGGCGCGAATAGCGGGCGCGCAGCTGTTCTTTTTCCGGCTTGGCGGTCCCGTAAGGGCATTCCATGCGGGTCGAAGCGACCAGGAAATGCAGGGCCTTGGGCGCTTCCTCGTCTTTCTGCTTCTTGCCGGCCCACTCCAGCAAGACCGGTGCAATGAACTCCGTGCGCAGTGGCAGGTTGAGCAGCTGCTGCTGTTCTTTTTCTGCGTCCGCCAGGCTGGCTGCGCTCAGGTAGCGTGGCGGCTCCTGGTTGCCGCTGGTGCCCTCCGACCCACCGAGTTTGCAGCCCCAGTATTTGGACACGCCATCCTTGCCAATGACGGAGGGATTGAACTCTGGCGTGTTGACCAGAATGAGCATGCCAGCCAGGCGCCGCTCCGCCCCGGGCTTGGCAGCCTTGTAGCGCGCATACAGGTGGGCGGTGGTCTTGCGGCTGCGCGCCATGGTGTCGAGCAGTTCCAGCGCGCTTGTTTCATCGTTGTAGATCAGGGCGCGGGTGAAAATGATTTCCTGCAGATTGGCTTTCCAGGTTGGCGTCAAGGTCGGATGCTTGACCAGCGCTTTCAGTTCGGCCAGCGACAGGAAGCGCAGCACGCTCTGGGCGAAGTCGGCGTCGGTGCTCTGTGGTTGCGCTGGCACTTCGGTGATTGGTGTGCCGGTGGTGACGTCGTCAGGTGTGCGCAGGGCGGCAGCGAGGAAATCCTCGCGCGTGGCGGCAGTGGTCATTTTCATGGACAGGAAGCGGTTGACGGCGGCGGTCGGCATGCTCTTGCCTTGCGCGGCCAGCAGCGCGGCAATGGCCTTGTCCGCGCGCTCAGGCTGTTTCTCGGCAATCGCCAGTCGGTCCAGATGGTACTGGATGGTCAGGTACAGCACATGCGAAGGCGCCACTGCAGCGGCGGCCTTGCGTTCGGCTGGGGTCAGTTCACCGGCCTTGGCCAGGTTCAGCAGAGGCGCGAGCCACAGCGGGTCGCTCTGCTTGAGCCACACCTTGCGCACGGTGGCCATGGCTTGCACGCGATTGGTCTCGGAGATTTTGTCCTCGGGTGGCACGGCATTGCCGGGCGCGGAATGGACATAGGCTTGCATGCTGCCAATCCAGGCGGTTAGCGGCTCCTTGGCTCCGTACATCTGGGCCGAGCTTTGCCCATCGAGCAGGCGGAGGTAGTCGCTCAGCAGGCGCGCGCTGCCTTCGTTGAAAGGCTCTTTCTCGAGCAGGCGGGCAATGGTGGCAATGCGCTCGGTGGGGTTAAGGCGCGCCTCTACGAGCGAGAGCAATTGTTTTGCGGGCGCATAACTGGCCGATACGACTTCCATTTCCTTGCGCGCCTGGGCGAGGGCTGCCAGCCGTTCCGGACCTGGCTTGCCTTCGTCGGTCAAGGGCAACTCGAGCGAGGCCTTGCGGATCAGGGTACGGGCAGCCAGGTAGGCGCCCAAAGGCTGCCATGGCGACTTTGGCTGGGCTGCAATGGCCTGGAATTGTGCGCGCGCCGTATCGAAATTGCGCGCATAGAAATTGGCCGCGGCGGTTTGGTAGGCCACATCGTATTGCAACCACTCGGGCGCATCCTTGGACAGGGGCGGGGGCAGATGCGCGGCCGGCTTGGCGCCGCGCGGCTCACGCGCTTCTGCGCAATTGGCAAACACCGCGTCCTGGCCTTGCAGCCATTGTTTGTGCCAGGCATCGGCCTTGCCGCCGGCCGCTTTCAGGCGCGACGCCAGCGTGGCGCTGGCCTGGTTGAAGGCATCGGCGGGGCAGTTGACGAAATTTTCGCTGTCCTTGGTCAGCCCCAGATTGTCGAGGGGTAGGTCCAGCGGCAGATGCCATTGCATGGCCAACGGCTTGCGGGCACTGTTCCAGCCATCGATGCCGTTCCTGGCGTTGTCCGACATATTGCTCCATGCTTCATCGTTGCCGACATTCCAGCGGTTCAGCGACAAGGCGTCGAGCTGCTTGGGCGTCAAGGCCTTGCCACGGCTGGCCTGGTAAGCGAGGTAGTAATAGATGCGCCAGTAGGTGGCTGGCAGCACGCCCACCTTGCCGCTGGCGAAGGCGGGCAGGGCGGCCGGCTGGTATTCGGAGGCGTAGCGGTTCTCCTGGAAGTCGTCGCCGCCGCTGGCGAGTGCCTCGGTGCACAGCAGGGCGCTGGCAAGCAGGATACAGAGTCGGGAAAGGCGCATGTCAAAGGCTCGTGTAGGAAGTGGAACGGGGCGCTTCGCGCAGCGCCTGCCAACTGGCGGCGGTCCACGCTTGCGGGGAAAAATAATAGTGGCGCCGCGGCGTGACCGCCATCATCGGCTCGTCGCTGGAAAAGCCGATGGCGCTGGCGCAGCGCTGCTGCTTGAAGCCCTTTTGCTGCAGCAGGCGCCGGCGCAAGCCGTCCTGGTCGGCCCCCATGCGAAAGGCCATCGGCACGATTTCATCGGCCGCGCTGTCCTTGAGCCAGTAGTCGTCCAGGCACCAGGAGGCCAGGGCTGTGCTCGAGAGGGCAATGCGCGGATCGAGCTGGCTGCGAATGGTGGCAATGGTGGCAGCGAGGAAGGGGCGCTGGGAGCGCCGCACTTCAAAGTCCAGTTGCACCACATGGCGATTGGCGCGCGTGGCCACGCGCAGCAATTCGGCGGCAATGCGCGCGCTTTGGTCAGGGCTCAGCTTGGGCGGATGGCGCCACGCCATGTCCACATGCAGCACCGGGACCACGGCGGCGCCGTCAGCGAGCAGCAGGGGCACGGTACGCGGGTGGATCACGGTCTGACGTCCCACCAGGGTAATGGTGGACGCCACATAGGCAACGCCAACCTCGGGTGGCAGCCAGCGCAAGTCCTCGGGCCGCTCCCAGGCCCAGATGATCTCAGTTGGCAACTGGGCCAGCGCCGGATGCGGGCGCGCGGCGGGGGCCGTGCTGTCATGTCGCAGCGGCAGGATGGCCAGGCAGATCAGCAGCAGGAAGGGAAGGAGACGGCGCATGCGCTGGGTGGACGTGCCCTGGTGGTGAGTGAGTTGCAATGTGATTAATTATACAAGCAAGGTGGCAGCTTGCGGCAGCGTGTGTATCTTGTCCAAACGTTATTGTTTGCTATGATGGGGTAAGCGGCTTTCACGCGGGGATGGTGCCAGCATGGTGATCGGTGCATTGCGCAGTGCCTACACGGCGCCCGAGGTGGCAGGCAGTGGTGCGTCGCGTGCCGCCAGCACCGGTGCTGCCGACAGCCAGGCGGACAGCAGC
>JBJMVX010000310.1:0-17589 GCA_045810445.1 Massilia sp. | reverse complement strand
GTCGGCCTCGGTCACGTACTGCGCGGCCTCGCGGGTGGTGATGTGCTCGAACACCACCTTCAACTCGGGCAGGTCGCGCCGCAGCGGCTCGAAGACGTCGTCGATGAACACGGCCTCGCGGTCGAACAGATCCACCTCCGGGCTGGTGACTTCGCCGTGCACCAGCAGCTTCAGGCCCTCGCGCTGCATCGCCTCCAGCGTCCTGTAGGTCTTGCGCAGGTCGGTGACGCCGGCATCGGAATTGGTGGTCGCGCCGGCCGGGTACAGCTTGACCGCATGCACAAAGCCGCTGTCGGCCGCGCGCCGGATTTCGTCGGGGTCAGTGTTGTCGGTCAGGTAAAGCGTCATCAAGGGTTCAAACGCCATTCCGGCTGGCAGAGCGGCCAGGATGCGTTCGCGGTAAGCCTGGGCCATGGCGGTGGTGGTCACTGGCGGCTTGAGGTTCGGCATGACGATGGCGCGGGCGAACTGGCGCGCGCTGTGCGGCAGCACGCTGGCCATCGCGGCGCCGTCGCGCAGGTGCAGATGCCAGTCGTCGGGACGGGTGATGGTGATGCTCTCTGGGGTGTCAGGCATGGACATGGCAGCTCTCTGGAATCGGATGCCGTCATTTTACCCGCAGCGCCGCCTGCCGTGCCGCTGGACGACTGCGATGAGCTCGTCTATACAAGCGTTGCTACAAAACATCGACTTTTGTCAAAAAATTAGAACTTTTGTCGTTTTGCTTTTTTTAGGAATACACTCAATTCAGATTCTGGTTAAGGCAGCACTGCAGCATGGCCGGTTCGCATGCAGGACATCGGGGTCCACGGGTATTTTTTTTGAAACCATGCATTTGGAGATTCAAATTGAAAAAACTGATCTTAGCTCTCGTCGTTCTGTCGCAATCGCTATGTGCCTACGCCACTGAACAAAGCACCTGTACCGCCAACAAGGGTTCCTACCTGACCGGCACCGTCATCAGCGCACCAAAGTTCTACAGTTCCAGCTCGACCATCCAAGGCATCCAGCTCACCCACACCCGCCTGAATCTGAAAGCTGACCAGGACGGCAAGACCTACGATGTGGCCATGGACAATGTGTACGCCGTCGACTACGTGAAAAACTCGAGCTCGATGCCACCGTCCTTAGCTGCCATCAAAGTCAACAGCCGCCTTTCCCTGTGCGGCGCCAAGTACACCAGCGGCACCACCGGCATTCACTGGGTACACAGCAATTGCGGCGATGTGCCAACCGCCTCGGCACCGAACGGTTCGGTCAAAGTCATTTCCTCTTCCGGTTCGGTGGGTTTGAATCTGGAACGCAGCCAGAGCTATTGCTACCTCTGGGATTAAGTCTGCATTTTCGGGACCGGCGCTGGCAGCACGCGCCGGTCTCGCGTAAGCTTGTGGCATGAAATCTCCCACTCTTATTGCGGCCGCGGCCGTTGTTGGCCTAGGATTGTGGTTAGCGTTTGGCAGCCCGGTGGGAGACGCCCCCTCGTCTCCCACCGTCGCAGCTATGCCAACCCAGACCGGCACCCTTGAGCAGGCCCGCTGGTTTTCCTCCGACACCCCCAAGGCCGCCACCTGGCCCGATCCGCGCGCAGCCAGCCAGGGCGGCAGGCATGCGGTCTATGGCCGCAATGGACGCGCCATTGATCTTGGCGGCCTGACCGTCGCCCAGTTCATCGCCACGCGCGTGGCCGCCGCCCGCAGTGGCGACGTCAAATCAGCCTACGAGGTGTACCAGGCCGAATCGATCTGCGCCGCCAACCAGGACCCGCTGGCCGATTTTCTCGAACCATCTCAGAAGGAAGCCTTCCTGCGTGACCGCGCGGAACAGGAAAAGCTGTGCACGGGCCTTTCGGCAGCCCAGGTGCAGGAGCGCCTGGGGTTCCTGAGCACCGCAGCGCGCAATGGGCACCTGGGCGCCCAGGTGGACTTCTATATGGAAGGCCCGTACGGGCGCGACTTCGACGTCGCCAGTAATCCCGACGACCCGATCGTGACCACCTGGAAGGGTGAAGCGCTCGACTATCTGAAGCAGGCCGGGAACAAGTGCGACCCGTTCGCGCTGGCGCTGCTCTCGACCGTCTACGATGCGGGCCAATTGACAGGACGCGACCTGCGCACAGCCATGGCCTACAGCATTGCCGCTGCCGTGCCGCGCAAGAAGACGCTCACGGAAGAACAGCTGCGCGAACGGTATGGTGAGGATTTGTCGGCCGCCGATTTCGACAGCGCCCGCCAACTAGGCGCCCAGCTGGCGCAGCAGGCCTGCCCACGCCCATAAGCTGCGGCCTATGGGCGGCAGGATTCACGCAAGGTCGTGGCGATGTCGGCGCGAACGCGCATTTGTTTGACCAATGCAACCAGGCCTGCGCCAGCTAGCATCGCCACCAACGACGACAGAACAACATGACCATCCCACAGGCCGGCGGCCGCGGCGCCGCCCATGCACACGGCGAGACCTCCAAACAATGCCTCCTCGGAGCGCAAGGACACCACTTCCCCCGTGGCGTGCTCGCCCCAGGCCAATAAAGTCTGCCAATTGCCTTCTTCCTGCAAAAAAGCTGTCACGACCATGCCGTCCTGGAAGGTGCGGGAGCCGGGAAGCTGAACCCCGTATTGGCTGGTTTCGCCGCTCTCGAAACTGAAGAACGTCCGGTTATTGCGGCCAGTGCCATGGACGACGTCAAACACGTGATCGAGGCGGAGCGTCACATAAGGCATCGTCAGACTTTCCGCATCAATGAATGATCTTGGCCAGGAATTCGCGCGCACGCTCGGAGCGCGGCTGGCTGAAAAATTCCTGGGTGGGGCTGTCTTCCACGATGCGGCCATGGTCCATAAACACGATGCGGTTGGCGACCTTGCGCGCAAAGCCCATTTCGTGGGTGACCACCATCATGGTCATGCCTTCCTGGGCCAGGCCGACCATCACGTCGAGCACCTCGTTGATCATTTCTGGGTCGAGCGCCGAAGTGGGCTCGTCGAACAGCATCGCAATCGGGTCCATTGCCAGCGCGCGCGCAATGGCCACGCGCTGCTGCTGGCCGCCCGATAGCTGACTAGGGAATTTGTCCTGCTGCGCCAGCAGGCCGACCCGGTCCAGATACTTCAAGCCGCGCGCAGTGGCTTCATCCACGCTGCGCTTCAAGACCTTGGTCTGGCCCAGCGTCAGGTTCTCGCGTATGGACAGGTGTGGGAAGAGCTCAAAATTTTGGAACACCATGCCGATGCGCGCGCGCAGGGCCGGTAGATCGGTGCCAGGGTCGCCCACCGAGATGCCATCGACCTGGATTTGCCCGGCCTGAAAGGGTTCTAGCCCATTGACCGTCTTGATCAGGGTCGACTTGCCGGAGCCGGAGGGACCGCAGATCACCACCACATCGCCCTTGGCGACAAGGGTGCTGCAGTCGCTCAGGACCTGGAAGCTGCCATAGGACTTGCTGACATTTTTAAGTTCGATCATGTTGTTTTTTGGTGTGGTCGGAACGCGGCACGGGCAAGCTTGACAGTACCACCAGCCCCTAGGATACTGCCAAACTTGCCACGAAACCGGTATTTTGCCCGAGTTTGCAGGGATCGCCCCACCTGAAGGATGCACAGCACATGAATAATCGAAATCGCCTCACCATGTACATCCTGGCTGCCCTGGTCCTGGGCATCATCGCCGGATACGTCGTCAATGCACACACGCCGTACGCGGCCCCGTTCAGCGAGTACATTTCGCTGCTCAGCTTTGCCTTCCTGCGCCTGATCAAGATGATCATCGCGCCGCTCGTATTCGCCACCCTGGTGGTCGGCATCGCCAAGATGGGCGACGCCAAGGAAGTTGGCCGCATCGGCGCCAAGGCGCTGCTGTGGTTTGTCATCGCCTCCCTGCTCTCGCTGTCGCTCGGCCTGGTGCTGGTAAACCTGTTCCAGCCTGGGGTGGGCATGCCGCTGGAAGCGGCCAAGGACACCGGTATCACCACCGCCGCGTTCACGCTCAAGGATTTCGTCAAGCACCTGATCCCTGCCTCGATCGTCGAAGCGATGGCAAACAACGAGATCTTGCAGATCGTGGTCTTCTCCGTATTCTTCGGCATTGGCGCTGCCGCCGTCGGCCCGCGCGCCAACCCGATGGTGGAAGCAATCGATGGCCTGGCCCATGTGATGCTGAAGGTGACAGGCTACGTGATGAACTTCGCGCCCGTCGCCGTTTTCGCTGCGGTGTCGAGCATCATCGCCAAAAGTGGGGTCGGCATCCTGGGCAAGTACGGCATCTTCATGGGCGAGTTTTACCTTGCCATCATGCTGCTGTGGGCGGTCCTGATCGCCGGCGGCTTCGTGTTCCTGGGCCCACGCGTGTTCGCCCTGCTGCGCATCCTGCGCGAGCCTACCCTGCTGGCCTTCTCCACTGCGTCGTCGGAAGCGGCGTTCCCGAAAACGCTGGAAGGATTGGAGCGTTTCGGCGTGACCAACCGCATCGCCTCGTTTGTGCTGCCGGTCGGTTATTCGTTCAACCTCGATGGGTCCATGATGTACTGCACCTTCGCGGCCGTGTTCATCGCCCAGGCCTACGGTATCGATATGCCGCTGGGGACCCAGATCTTCATGCTGCTCACGCTCATGGTGACCTCGAAAGGGATCGCCGGGGTGCCGCGCGCTTCCTTGGTCGTCATTGCCGCCACCCTGGCACAGTTCAATCTGCCCGAAGCCGGCCTGCTGCTGCTGCTGGGGATTGACCACTTCCTCGACATGGCACGTTCGGCCACCAACGTCATCGGCAATGGCATCGCCACCGCCGTGGTGGCCAAGTGGGAGGGCGAGCTGGCCAATCCGTCGCAACAGGATTTGGCAAGCGCGCCACTACCGTAAGCCGGCGTGCTCGAACAGCGAGGCCTCCCCGTCATTCTGGGAGGCCTTTTTTCATGGGAATTCGTGTATTCTGATTCGCCATTGATCCACAACTGGAGCCCTGTTATGCAAAAACTGTCAGCGCTGTGCCTTCTGATTGCCGCCAGCGGCGCGCATGCTGCGACGCAGACTGTCGATTGCGGCCGCATGCTGGACGTGAAAGCAGGCGTCTGGCGCGACAAGGTGAGCATCGTCATCGACGACGGCAAAGTGAGCGCGATAAGCCCCATGCAGCCAGGCGCCGGTCACGTGGACCTCAGTTCCCAGTCATGCATGCCAGGCTTCATTGACATGCACGTGCATATGTCCAATGAGACCCAAAGGCAGGTCGACACCCTGCGCGACAAGGTCTCGGCCAGCCCTGCCGACGTGGCATTGCGTTCGGTGGGCATGGCGCAGCGCACGCTGATGGCGGGCTTTACGACGGTGCGCGACCTCGGTGGCGACGATGGCGTCAACATCGCGCTCAAACGCGCCATCGACAAGGGCCTCATCCCCGGTCCGCGCATGTTCACGGCCGGCAAATCGATTGCAACGACCGGTGGCCATGCCGATCCCACCGTGGGGATGTCTGCGCGCCTGCTGCACGCAGTGGGCGAACCGGGTCCGAACGAAGGTGTGGTCAACAGTCCCGACGAAGGCCGCGCCGCAGTGCGAGCCCGTTACAAGGAAGGCGCGGACCTGATCAAGGTGACTGCGACCGGTGGTGTCCTGAGCCAGGCACGCAATGGCCAGAATCCCCAATACACCGAGGAAGAACTGCGCGCCATCGTCAGCACCGCCAAGGACTATGGCTTTCGGGTAGCGGCCCATGCGCACGGCACCGAAGGCATCAAGCGCGCGCTGCGCGCTGGCGTTGACTCGATCGAGCACGGCACCTATATGGATGACGAGGCCATCGCCCTGTTTAAAAAACACGGCGCCTGGTATGTCCCCACGCTTGCCGCTGGCCGCTACGTCGCTGAAAAGTCCAAAGAACCCGAGTACTATTCAGCCCTGGTGCGTCCCAAGGCAGCAGCCATCGGACCGCAGATCCAGTCGACGTTTGCGCGTGCCTGGAAAGCTGGCGTGAAGGTCGCTTTCGGCACCGATGCCGGCGTGTTCCCGCACGGCGAAAACGCCAAGGAATTTGCCTTGATGGTGGAAGCGGGCATGCCGGCGCTGGACGCGATTCGCTCGGCCACCTTGAGCGCCGCAACGCTCTTGGACCAATCAAACCACCTGGGCTCCATCGAGCCCGGTTACGCCGCCGACATCGTCGCTGTCCAAGGCGACCCGCTCGCCGACATCACGCTGCTGCAGCAGATTGCCTTCGTGATGAAGGACGGCGTCGTCTACAAAAAACCATAACACTTCACAGGAGCCTTTATGCTGCACAAACATCCTGCGCGTTCAATCGTCGCGCTGTTCACCATCCTGCTGTGCATGACGCAGGCCGCCCAGGCCGAAGCGCCAGCACCCAAGCTGGCCAACGTCACCATCCTGGCGACTGGCGGCACCATCGCCGGTAGCGGCGCCACCAGCACCACCACGGTGGGTTATACGGCTGCCACCGTCGGCGTGCAGCGTCTGATCCAGGCGGTGCCGGAACTGGCCAAGGTCGCCAACGTCAGTGGCGAACAGGTATTCCAGATCGCCAGCGAGAACATGAGCAATGATCACTGGCTGGTGCTGGCCAAACGCGTCAACGTGCTGCTGGCGCAGCCGAACGTGGACGGCATCGTCATCACCCATGGCACCGACACCCTGGAAGAAACGGCCTACTTCCTGAATCTGGTCGTCAAGAGCCGCAAGCCGGTGGTGCTCGTTGGCGCGATGCGCCCATCGACCGCCATCTCGGCCGATGGTCCGATCAATCTCTACAACGCAGTGCTGCTCGCGGCCAGTCCCGAAGCAGTTGGCAAGGGCGTGCTGGTGGCGATGAATGACCAGATCCAGGCTGCGCGCGATGTCACCAAGGTCAATACCTCGACGCTGGACGCCTTCCGCACTCCGGAACTGGGCATGCTCGGCTACATCCAGGGCAGCAAGCCGTTCTTCTATCACCTGCAAGCGCGCAAGCATACCGTTGACACTGAATTCGACGTGAGCAAGCTGCAATCACTGCCTGCGGTGGACATTGTGTACGGCTACGCCAACGTGGGTCCGACCGCAGTGGAGGCCTTCATGGCCGCCGGCGACAAGGGCATCATCCACGCTGGCGTAGGCGATGGCAGCCTCGCTGCCAAGGTGGTGCCAGCGCTGAAAGCAGCGCGGGCGAAAGGGGCGATTGTGGTGCGCGCCAGCCGCGTTGGCCAGGGCATCCTGGCGCGCAATGGAGAGGCAAACGACGATGAACTGGACTTTGTGGTGGCCGATACGCTCAATGCGCAAAAGGCGCGCATCCTGCTGATGCTGGCCCTGACCAAGACCAGCGACACCAAGGAAATTCAGCGCATGTTCTACACCTACTAAGCGCTACTCTGTTTCAACGGGCGAGGCCAGCTCCTCGTCCTGCCTGGCCTGCTGACGCTCCCACATCTGCGCATACAGGCCATTGGCCGCCAGCAGCAGCTGGTGGGTGCCGCGCTCCACGATGCGGCCATGATCGAGCACCAGGATCTGCTGCGCATCGGCCACCGTCGAGAGGCGGTGCGCGATCACCAGCGTGGTGCGGTTCTTCGCAATCTCCTTCAACTGCCCCTGGATCGCCTGTTCCGCCTTGGAGTCCAGGGCGGACGTGGCTTCGTCAAAAATCAAGATGGCCGGGTCCTTGAGCAGGGTGCGCGCAATGGCCACGCGCTGCTTTTCGCCGCCTGACAATTTCAGACCGCGCTCGCCCACCATGGTCGCGTAACCGTCGGGCAGCGTTTCGATGAAATCGTGAATGGATGCTGCGCGCGCCGCGGCGATGATATCGGCCTTCGTGGCGCCGGGTTTGCCGTAGGCGATGTTGTATTCGATGGTGTCGTTGAACAGCACTGTATCCTGGGGCACGATGCCGATGGCGCTACGCAGCGACTCCTGGGTCACCGCGCGCAAGTCCTGGCCGTCGATGCTGATGCTGCCGCTGTTGACGTCATAAAAGCGGAACAGCAAGCGTGACAGGGTCGACTTGCCCGAGCCGCTATGCCCCACCACAGCGGTGGTGGTGCCGGCAGCAATGGTGAAATCGACGTCGAACAGGATCTGGCGTTTGCTCTCGTAGCTGAAGCTCACGTTCGAGAAGGCCACCCGCGCGCCATGCGTTGCCAATGGCCGCGCCTCGGGGCCATCCGCCACTTCGCGGTTTTCGTCGAGCAGGGAAAACAGGCGCTCCATGTCGGCCAGGCTTTGCTTGATCTCGCGGTAGATCACGCCCAGGAAGTTGAGCGGAATGTACAACTGGATCATGAAGGTGTTGACCAGTACCAGGTCGCCCAGCGTCATGGTGCCGGCGATGACGCCTTCCGTGGCGCGCCACAGGATCAGCGTGACGGCGGTGGCGATGATCAAGGACTGCCCGGTATTAAGGAAGGAGAGCGAGGTTTGCGACTTGACGGCCGCATTCTCGAAACTCTTGAGGCCTTCATCGTAGCGCGCCGCCTCGTAGTCCTCATTGCCGAAATATTTGACGGTTTCGTAGTTGATCAACGAGTCGATGGCCTTGGTGTTGGCCTTCGAATCGAGGTCGTTCATGGTGCGCCGAAAGTGGGTGCGCCAGTCCGTGACCATGACCGTGAAAACAATATAGCTAATCAGCGCCACCGCCGTGATGACGGTGAACCAGATGTCGTAGTGGGTCACCAGGTAGCCGAGCACCAGCGTGATTTCGACCAGGGTTGGCAGGATGTTAAACAGCGTGAACGAGATGAGCGAACTGACGCCGCGCGTGCCGCGTTCGATATCGCGCGTCATGCCGCCGGTCTGGCGATTCAGGTGAAAGCGCAGCGACAGCGCGTGCAGATGGCGGAACACGCGCAGCGCAATGGTGCGCACGGCACGTTGGGTCACGCGCGAAAACAGAAACTCGCGCAGCTCCGTAAACACAGTGGTGGACAGGCGCAGCAGGCCATAGGCGACCAACGCCGCCAGCGGCAGCACCAGCAGGGCATGCGGATTGGTGGGACTGATACTAAGTTGATCGATCAGTTTTTTCAGCACCAGTGGCACGCCGACGTTCGCCAGCTTGGCGCCGATCAGTGCCGCCATCGCGGCCATCACGCGCCATTTATACACCCATAGATAGGGAAACAGGGTTTGCAGCGTGGCCCAGTCATTGCGCGGCTTGGCGCCGGCAACTGGTGCTGGAGGTGGGGAAGATTGTCGTCGCATGGCAGAGCTCTGGAATTTATGGTTCAATCGGACGATTGTAGCCTTTCACGAGAATTCAAGATGACCACGCCAGAAAATACCGCCGCCCTCCCCGTGGAAACGGGTCTGCCACCTGGCAAAATGCCAACGCTGAGGGTGATGCCGGCACCGTCCGACGCCAATGTCTATGGTGACGTATTCGGCGGCTGGATCATGGCGCAGGTCGACATCGCCGGCTCCCTGCCCGCCACTCGGCGCGCCAATGGCCGCGTGGCCACCATTGCGGTGAACTCCTTCGTGTTTAAAAATCCCGTGTTCGTGGGCGACCTGCTGTCGTTTTACGCCGACATCGTCAAGGTCGGCAACACGTCGGTGA
This sequence comes from Massilia sp., assembly GCA_045810445.1. Taxonomy (GTDB): domain Bacteria; phylum Pseudomonadota; class Gammaproteobacteria; order Burkholderiales; family Burkholderiaceae_D; genus Telluria_A. The sequence goes on along the minus strand of JBJMVX010000310.1, from coordinate 8,055 downwards.
CTGTGTACGTGGAAGTGTACGCAGAGCGCAATCGCCTGCAGGCGAACACGGTCAAGGTAACCGAAGCGACCCTCACCTATGTTGCCACCGGCACCGACCGCAAACCGCGTCAACTGCCACCGCTTGACACCCTGATCCAGTCCTAAGCACCGCATGCAATCGCAGCGCCGCATATTTTTGCTGGGCGCAGCCGGCCTGGCCGCTTCCTGCGCCTTGCCGCGCGCAGCTTATGCCGGTGCGGCGTATCCCTTCAGCCTGGGCGTCGCATCAGGCTCGCCACTGCCGGACTCCGTCATTCTGTGGACGCGCGTCCTGCACGATCCACTGAACGCTGCCGCCACACCGGCTGTGGCGCTGCCTGTGCGCTGGGAAGTGGCGCACGACGAGGCTTTTACGCGTATTGCGGCCCGGGGTAGCGCGAACGCCCTGCCGTCCTTGGCGCACAGCGTGCACGTTAACGTTCAGGGACTGGAGCCAGAGCGCTGGTACTGGTACCGCTTCATGCTGGGCGACGCGGTCAGCCCTGTGGGACGCACGCGTACGGCGCCAGCGCGCGATGCCCTGCCCAAGCTGCTCAAACTGGCAGTGGCGTCCTGCCAGCACTGGGAGTTTGGCAGTTATGCGGCGCACCGCCATATCGCGGCGGCCCATCCCGATCTGGTGGCGTTTTTAGGCGACTATATCTACGAGTGGGGACCGTACAGCCTGCGTCATCCGACGAGCGCGCAGCGCACTGAGGAATCGTTCACGCTGGCGCAGTATCGGGCGCGCTATGCGCAATACAAGAGCGATCCGGATCTGCAGGCGGCGCATCTGGCAGCGCCCTGGATCGTGACATGGGATGACCACGAGGTGGCGAACGACTATGCGCGCGACAGCGATGAACGGCGCGATCCGCACTTTGCCGAACGGCGCGCAGCCGCCTATCAAGCCTTTTACGAGCATATGCCACTGCGCCAGGGACCGCCGCGCGAAGGGGCGTTTGGCGAACTGCGCATGTACCAACGCTATGACTGGGGACGGCTGGCGCGCTTTCATGTGCTCGATGACCGCCAATACCGGTCCACCCATGCCTGCGGACCGAAGGATCGTGGCGGGTCGAGCTCAGTGACGCGGGCCTGCAAGGAACTGCGGTCGCCCGAACGCACCATGCTCGGGAAGGAGCAGGATGCCTGGCTGGCAGAAGGGCTGCGTTTATCGAAGGCACGCTGGAACTTCATCGCGCAGCAGACGCCGATGGCGCAATCGAGTCAGGTGCCCATTATCAAAGCGAGCGACGGACGATTCTGGACTGATGGCTGGGATGGTTATCCTGTGGCGCGCGAGCGCTTGTTTGACGCCTTGCGTGCGAGCGGGGCTGCCAACCCGGTGTTGTTGGCGGGCGACGTGCACACGTTTTATGCGAGTGACTTGCGGCGCGATTTTGACAAGCCTGTGTCGCGCCAAAATCCACTGGTCGCGACAGAGTTTTGTGGGACGTCGGTGACCTCAAGTTCACGGCCACAGGCGCGCACGCAGCAGTATGTGGACATGAATCCACATGTGAAGTATGGACGCAGCGACAAGCGCGGGTTCATGCTGATGGAGGTGACGCCGCAGCGCACCAGCACCCTCTTTATGGGGCTTGATGACGTGCGTGATGCGAAGTCGGGAGTGGCGCGGTTGGCGGGGTTTGAGGTGATGGATGGGGTTGTGGGAGCGAAGCGAACTGGCTAGTTAGCTTACCCAAAAAAACGTCGTCCTCGCGAATGCGGGGACCCACGCTGATGGAAACTCAGTATGGGTCCCCGCTTTCGCGAGGACGACGGGTTGGCTTTTTAAGCGTCGAGTACAACGGCGTTGCTTTTTACGCGCCCGACGGCTCCAGGCTTACGCCGCCTGCTTGTCGTCCCGCAGCTCGCGCCGCAGAATCTTGCCTACATTAGTCTTCGGCAGGTCGGTGCGGAACTCGATGTACTTCGGCTTCTTGTACGCAGTCAGTTGCTCCTTGCAGAACTCCTGCAGCATTTCCGCCGTCAGATTCGGATCCTTCTTCACCACGAACAGCTTGACCGCTTCGCCCGAGTTCTTGTCCGGCACACCGATGCAGGCGCACTCCAATACATCCGGATGCGAGGACACCACGCCTTCAATTTCATTCGGGTAGACGTTAAAGCCCGACACCAGAATCATGTCCTTCTTGCGGTCGACGATCTTGGTGTAGCCGCGATCATCCATCACGCCCACGTCACCCGTCTTGAAGAAACCGTCCGGCGTCATGCACTTGGCCGTTTCATCGTCGCGCTGCCAGTAGCCTGCCATCACCTGCGGTCCACGAATGGCAATTTCGCCCCGCTCGCCCAATGCCACCGGTTTGCCATCGTCGTCCAGGATCTGGATTTCCGTCGACGGATAAGGAATGCCGATCATGCCGGTAAATTCCTTGATGTCGCAGCGGTTGGCCGTGGCCACTGGCGATGTCTCGGACAGGCCATAACCTTCGATGATCGGCGTACCCGTCAGCTTGAGCCAGCGGTCCGCTACCGACTGCTGCACCGACATGCCGCCGCCGTTGCAGATGCGGTAGGACGAGAAATCGAGCTTGGCAAAATCGGGATTGTTCAACAGGCCGTTGTACAGCGTGTTCACGGCAGGGAAAATATTGACCTTGAACTTGGCCAGCTCCTTGACGAAGCCTGGCATGTCACGCGGGTTCGGAATCAGGATGTTCATGCCTCCCAGGCGCGTGGCCATCAGCGCGCATACCGTCAGCGAATAGATATGGTAAAGCGGCAGTGCGCACACGAACACCAGTTGCTCGTTCTTTGGCAGGGTGTTCAAGGTTGGCTGCAACCAGGCTTCGTTCTGCAGCACGTTGGCAATCACGTTACGGTGCAGCAGAACCGCACCCTTCGATACGCCCGTGGTACCGCCTGTGTACTGCAGGAAGGCGATGTCGTCGTGCCCCAGGGTGACCGGCTTGAGCGTCAGGCGAGTGCCTTCGGCGAGCACCTTGTTAAACGGGATGGCAGTGGGCAGCGAGAACGCCGGCACCAGCTTCTTGATCTTGCGGACCACCAGATTGATCATGGTGCCCTTCACAAAGCCAAGCAGGTCGCCCATGGTGGCAACGACCACATGCTTTACCTTGGTGCGTGGCAGGACCTGCTCCACGGTCGTCGCAAAATTCTCCACCACGATGATCGCTTCGGCGCCCGAGTCATTGAGCTGGTGCTCCAGTTCGCGCGGCGTGTACAGCGGATTGACGTTGACGATGACGTAACCGGCGCGCAGCACGGCCGCCATGGCCACCGGATACTGCAGAACGTTCGGCATCATGATCGCCACGCGCGCGCCCTGCTTCATGCCACGCGACTGCAACCACGCGCCCATTTGCTGCGACATCTGATCGAGTTCGGCATAGGTGATGGCCTTGCCCATGCAGGTATAGGCCTTGCGGTCGGCATACTTGCGGAAGGCTTCTTCGAGCAGGTGGGTCAGCGAACGGTATTGCGTGTAGTCGATCTCGGCCGGCACGCCCGGTTGATACGATTTGAGCCAAAACTTGTCCATCGTGTCCCTCTTTAGTTGTTATGTTCTGTTGCGACCCGGCCTTCGGGTGTCGGCTGCCTAGGCGGCCTTCTTCTCGTCCCGCAGAACGCGACGCAGGATCTTGCCCACGTTGGTCTTCGGCAGCTCGTCGCGGAATTCTATGTATTTCGGTTTTTTGTAGCCGGTGAACTGCTCTTTGCAGTAAGCCATCAGCTGGTCGCTGGTCAGGTTCGGGTCCTTCTTGACCACGAAAACCTTGACCGCTTCACCCGAATGCTCGTCAGGCACACCAATGACCGCGCATTCGAGCACGCCCGGATGCTGGGCGATGACGCCTTCGAGCTCGTTCGGGTAGACGTTAAACCCCGATACCAGGATCATGTCCTTCTTGCGGTCGACAATCCTGACATAGCCATTCTCATCCATCACACCCACGTCGCCGGACTTGAAGAAGCCGTCGGCGGTCATGACCTTGGCCGTTTCGTCCGGACGGTTCCAGTAGCCCGCCATGACCTGTGGTCCGCGGATGGCGATTTCACCGGATTCGCCAAGCGCGACCGGATTGCCGTCATCATCGAGGATGGCAATATCGGTCGATGGCACCGGAAGGCCAATGGTGGCCGAAAATTCGGTCAGGTCGGCGCGATTGCAGGTGGCTACGGGCGAGGTTTCGGACAGGCCGTAACCTTCGATGATGCAGGTGCCCGTCTGTTTTTTCCATTTGTCGTTGACGGCCTGCTGCACTGCCATGCCGCCGCCGTTGGATATTTTCAGCGCGCTGAAGTCGACCTTGCCAATGTCCGGGTGGTTGAGCAGCGCGTTGTAGAGCGTGTTCACCGCTGGCAGCATGTTGATCTTGTACTTGGCCAGTTCCTTGATGAAGCCACCGATGTCGCGCGGATTGGGAATGAGGATGTTCAGAGCACCGACGCGGGTGCCCCACATGGCGCAGGCCGTCAGCGCGAAGATGTGGTACAGCGGCAGCGCGCACACGATGGTGATCTGCTCGACGTTGTTGCGCGCGATGGCAGGCTCGGACCAGGCTTCGCTTTGCAGCACGTTGGCAATCACGTTACGGTGGGTGAGCGTGGCGCCCTTGGACACGCCCGTGGTGCCGCCCGTGTACTGCAGGAAGGCGACGTCGCTGGACGCGGCCTTGACCGGCGTGAAGGTCATCCTGGTACCAAGCGCCAGCACTTCCTTGAAGCGCAGCGCGTTTGGCAGCGAGTAAGCCGGCACCAGTTTCTTGACGTTGCGGACGACGAAATTGACGATCATGCCTTTCAGGCCGCCCAGCATTTCACCCATACTGGCCACGACAATGTGCTTGACGCCAGTCTTGGCCAGCACCGCTTCCAGGGTCACGGCAAAGTTTTCCAGCACGATGATCGCTTCGCTGCCCGAATCATTGAGCTGGTGTTCCAGTTCGCGCGGGGTGTACAGCGGATTGACGTTGACCACCGTGTAGCCGGCGCGCAGGATGGCAGCGATGGCGATCGGGTATTGCAGCACATTGGGCATCATGACCGCAACGCGGGCGCCCTTTTTCAGGCCGCGGCTTTGCAGCCAGCCGGCCATCTGCTTGGAATAGGTGTCGATTTCGCGGTAGGTGAGGAATTTGTCCATGCAGACGTAGGCATTACGGTCTGCGAATTTGGTGAAAGACTCTTCCAGGAGCTGGACGAGCGATCCATATTGATCAGGGTTGATCTCCGCCGGCATGTTCGGGGGGTAGGATTTCAGCCAAATTTTATCCATCGTTTGCCTCTGTCTCAATCATTATATTTATCAAATCTGGCGCGCACTGCCAGTCTGTTTGTTGTCGCGCTAAAAAGAACGAGCATGCGCTTTATTTTGCCTCTCTATGATGCTATCGGGCAGACGGCCTGGACGCAAGAGGTTTTGCTGGTATTTGAGCAAGACCTCTATCGGAAGGTCATTGATGCGATGCAGCAACAACAGCGGGGCTTGCGGCCAGCGCCTGCAAGCGTTGATGGCGGGTGGCGGTATCGAGTTGCGCCAGTGCGCGCGCGGCGGCATAAAACTTGGGGAAGGTCTTTTCGCGCGCCAGCAAGGCACGGAAGGCGGGAATGTAATCGTTATAGGTAGCGATGGCGGCCAGGTGGGCATTTGACAGCGGCTCGGCAAAGAACCGGTCGTAACCGGCAAAACCGCCCCAACTGGTTTTAAGCACCTGATAATCGTCCTTGAGCTTCTGAAAATAACGCGCTTTGGCAGCGCGCTTGGCGGCCACGCTGTCGTGGGATGCATACACCTTTTCCAGGGCCTGGCGGCAGTCGAGCAGCAAGGCGAGGAACTGTTCCTTGCGCGCCGAGTAACGCAGGTAGTTCTCGCGCATCTGCTCGTTGCCATAGCCGCTCAACCAGCGCTCCACGCCGGCCTCTTCCACCGCGCTGGCGAAGGATTCGTTAAATTGCGAATCGCCCTGCACATAGACGATCTGGTGAGCCAGTTCGTGGAACAGCAGACGCGCCAATTCGGCGTCGGGATAATAGATAAAGGTGGAAATGAGCGGGTCATTGAACCAGCCCAGGGTCGAATAGGCCGGCACGCCGCCAATCTGCACGTCATTGCCTTCGGCGCGCAATTCGGCGCCATAGGCCTGGGCAGCTTCCTTGCTGTAGTAGCCACGGTAGTTAACGCACCCAGCAACCGGGAAACACCACTGGACAGGCTTCAGGGATAGCTCGGGCGCGGCCACAACATTCCACAGCACGAAGGGCCGGGCCAGCGAAGCGTAATTGCGGTAGCTTTTGTTGTCCGGCAGGCCCAACTCCTGCACGGCAAAAGTGCGCATCTGGCGCGCGGTTTCCAGACGCATGCGCAACTTGGGTGCAGTGTTCTGGTCCGCCAGCCATTCTTCGATGGGACGGGCGTCCGACAGCAAGGTGAACTGACCGCGCGCGGCCTGGGCGTAGTAGTTCAGGCTAGAACAACTGACAAGCAAGCCTGCCGCCGCCAGCACTAATAGTACATGCTTGGCTTTGCGCGGGATTGTCATGTTGCCTTCCTCCTGTACGGGCGAACTTACGCCACCTTTTCCACTTGCACCAGCGTATCGTAAAACGTGGGCGCGCGACCCATATCGGTGAGCGCCTGGCTGGTCACTTCATTGGCGTTTTTGCCATCGCTGGCAAGTTTCTTCCACCATACTGACAGACCAACGACCAGTCCGGCGCGCGCCTTGGGGGTGACGCGGGCCTTGGCCACGAAGGAGCCGCGGTCATTGAAAATGCGCACCATGTCGCCGCTGCTGATCTGGCGCGCGGCGCTGTCGTCCGGGTGGATGTCCAGGTGCGGTTCACCTTCATTGGCGCGCAGGCTGGTGACGTTGACGAAAGTGGAATTGAGAAAATTACGCGCCGGCGGAGAAATCATCGCGAGTGGATAACGCGCTGCCAGCGCGGGATTGCTGGCCACCGATTCGTAAGGCGCAATGTAAGTCGGCACGGGATCGAGGCCATCGGCCAGCATGCTGGCGGAATAAAACTCGCACTTGCCCGACGGCGTAGGGAAACCGCCTTCGGCAAACGGCGCGTCCGGCATATTGAGTTTTTGCCAGCCCTTGCGCTTCAGGGAGTCCCAGTCGAAATGGATGCCGCGCACATCCTTGTTATCAAAAGCCTGGGCTGCCAGTTGGTCGTCGGTTTCCTGGAAACAGGGATCGGTAAAGCCCATGCGGGCGGCCAGCAGACGGAAAATTTCCGTGTTCGGCTTCGCTTCACCCATGGGTGCAATTGCCGCGTTATTGGCCATCATGTACAGGTGGCCGTACGCATTGTGGGCGTCGATGTGTTCGAGCTGGGTGGTCGCGGGCAAGAGGATGTCCGCGTAGTCGGCGCTATCCGTCTGGAAGTGCTCCAGGACCACCGTGAACAAATCTTCGCGCAGGAAGCCCTGCATGACCTTGTCGGAGTCGGGCGCGATGGCCAGCGGATTGGCGTTGTAGACAATCACCGCCTCGATCTGCGGGCCGAACTCGGGCGAGGTTGGCTTGAGCAAATCGTCGCCGATGGTGGTCATATTGATGGTGCGAACGCTCTGCTTGAGCAGGTCAGGTCGCTGCATGACCGATTTGTTGAGCGGGAAGGAACCGGACGACGACAACTGAATGCCGCCAGCCGGGTGGCGCCAGGCGCCTACCAACGCTGGCAGGCAGGCAATGGTGCGCACCGACATGCCGCCGCCGCGCACGCGCTGCAAGCCGTAATTGGTGCGGATCGCAACGGGCTCGTTGCGGCGGGCCGCCTGGCCGTAGTCGCGCGCGAGGCCGACCACTTCCTCGACCGTGATGCCGCAGGTTTCTGCAGCGCGTTCCGGGGTCCATTCGGCTGCGCGCGCGACCAGCTCAGCGTAACCGAGGGTGTAACGTTCGATGTAGTCGGTGTCGACCAGATTTTCCTTGATCAACACATGCATCATGCCCAAGGCAAGTGCTGCATCGGTGCCTGGCAAAAGTGCAATATGCTGATGACATTTTTCAGCCGTCAGCGAGCGGTATGG
>JBJMVX010000309.1:0-8713 GCA_045810445.1 Massilia sp. | reverse complement strand
GCTGTTCTGATCATCTGACCATTTTAGAGCAGTCCTCACAGCCGCGTCCGTTAAAATGGCGGGATGACGACTTCACCTACTTCTCTTTCCCCGGACAGCCCGGACAACTTCGACGCCGAGCGCCGGTTTGGCGGCATCGGGCGCCTGTATGGACAGGCTGCACTCGAGCGATTTCGCGCTGCCCATGTGTGCGTGGTCGGCGTCGGTGGCGTGGGTTCCTGGATCGTGGAAGCGCTGGCCCGCAGCGCCATCGGCCAGCTCACTCTGATCGACCTGGACAATGTTGGCGAATCGAATATCAACCGCCAGATCCAGGCCCTGTCCTCGACCATTGGCCAGGCCAAGATAGACGCCTTGGCCGAACGCATTGCCCAGATCAACCCGGACTGCAAGGTCAACTTGATCGAAGACTTTATTGCTGCAGACAATCTCGATCAGTTCATCGGGGGCAAAGGTTACGACTACGTGGTCGACGCCATCGACAGCGTCAAGGCCAAGGCGGCCCTGATTGCCTATTGCCGCGACCACCAACTGCCAATTGTGATCATCGGCAGCGCCGGCGGCCAGACCGATGCCACCCGCATCGAAGTGCGCGACCTGTCCAAGACGGAACAGGAGCCTTTGCTGAAAATGGTGCGCAAGCGCCTGCGCAGCCAGTACGGCTTTCCGCGCAGCTTGAAAACCAAATTCCATGTCGATGCCGTGTTTTCCATGGAGCCTCTCTCCATGCCGGAACAGGCCGAAAGCTGCGAGATCGACGAGGCTGCAGAAGGCATCAGCGGACTCAATTGCGCCGGCTTCGGTTCGAGCATGGTGGTGACCGCCACCTTTGGCATGATTGCCGCAGGTCATGTTCTGAATCAACTGGCGGCACAGACCAAGCGCGATCCGGCTTGCACAAGCCCTGTGCAGGCGTCATCGGCCTTGTTATCATAGGCTGTCCTCTACCTCCAACAGAAAGTCATCACCATGATTCGTCGTTCCGTTTCGCTGTTCGTGTTGTGCGCCGCTGCCATGGCCCAGGCCAGTGCCCAGGATGCCACGGCGCCAGCTGCCAGCGCCCAGGCCCAGATGCCAGCCACACCCGCCACGCCAGCTGCACCGGCCGAGCCGGCGCTCGACCCGCTCGTGACCACCGATACCGTGATCGGCAAAGGCAAGGAAGCAACCATCGGCTCCAAGGTGGTCATGCATTACACGGGCTGGTTGTACAAGCCAATGGCCGTCAAGCAGCATGGCCGCAAATTCGATTCTTCGTTTGACCGCAGCGAGCCATTTTCGTTCGTGCTGGGCGCCGGCCAGGTGATCAAGGGCTGGGACCGAGGCGTGCTGGGCATGAAAGTGGGCGGCAAGCGCACCCTCATCATCCCTAGCCACCTGGCTTACGGTTCGCGCTCGGCAGGCGATGTGATCAAACCAGGTTCCGACCTGATTTTTGATGTGGAATTAGTCGACGTTCAATAAACCAGCTGGCACGGGGAGAAGCACGATGAGAATCGCAAATGATGTGACCGAATTGATCGGCAACACCCCACTGGTGCGCATCCGCAAGCTGGCGCGCGGCGCCGGCGCGGAGATCCTGGCCAAGCTTGAGTTCTACAACCCGGCCCACAGCGTCAAGGACCGGATCGGCCTGGCCATGATCGAAGCGGCGGAAGCTGCCGGCGTCATTGGTCCGGACACCGTCATCGTCGAGCCCACCAGCGGCAACACCGGCATTGCGCTGGCCATGGTGTGCGCCGCGCGCGGTTACCGCTGCAAGCTGGTCATGCCCGAAACCATGAGCAGTGAGCGGCGCGTGCTGCTGCGTGCCTACGGCGCCGAACTGGTGCTCACGCCTGGTCCCGAAGGCATGCTCGGTGCAATTCGCACGGCCGAGGAAATGTGCGCAGCCAACCCCAATTACTTCATGCCCCAGCAGTTTAACAACCCGGCCAATCCGGATGTGCATCGCCGCACGACGGCCGAGGAAATCTGGCGCGACACCGACGGCAACGTCGACATCCTGGTCGCTGGTGTAGGCACCGGTGGCACCATTTCCGGTGTCAGTGAAGTGATCAAGTCGCGCAAGCCCGGCTTTCAAGCCATTGCGGTCGAACCGGAAGCTTCGCCCATGCTCTCCCGCGGCACCAAGGGACCTCACCCCATCCAGGGCATAGGCGCCGGCTTCATTCCGGCCGTGCTCAATACCCACGCCTACGATGAAGTCATCACGGTCAAGAACGATGACGCCTTCGCCACAGCGCGTGCGGCTGCGCGCGACGAGGGTCTGCTGGTGGGTATTTCCTCAGGCGCCGCACTGTGGGCTGCCATGCAGGTGGCGCGCCGGCCTGAAAACGCGGGCAAGCTGATCGTGACGATCATCCCTTCCTACGGCGAGCGCTATCTGTCGACCGCCCTGTTCTCGAATCTGGCCTGAAGGCTGGGCAGCGCCTGGCGCGCTTTAGTGGGCATCACCGTGCAAGGTACAGGCATGCGCGGTGGTGCCCATTTCAATTTGCAAGGTGCAGTGATGAATGGCGTGCTCTGACTTGAGCCGCGCCACGATGGCATCGACTTCGGCGTCGCCCGGATAACCTGTCGGGATCACCAGATGGGCCGTCAGCGCGGTCTCGGTGGTGCTCATGGCCCAGATGTGCAGATCATGGATTGCCGTCACGCCCGGTTGCGCCTGCAGGAAGGCAGTGACCTGCGCTTCGTCCACATTGTCCGGCACTGCCGCCAGCACCAGGCGCAGCGACTCCTTGAGCAGCGACCAGGTGCTCACCAGGATGAACAGCACGATCACGATACTGACCACCGGATCGAGCCAGGTCCAGCCCGTGCCCAGGATGGCAAGGCCTGACACCACCACGCCCAGCGAGATGGCAGCGTCGGCAGCCATGTGCTGGTAGGCGCCGCGGATGTTGATATCGTCCTTGCTGCCGGCCATGAACAACCAGGCTGACACACCGTTGATCACAACACCGATACCGGCCACCACTGCCACCGTCAGGCCGGTCACGGGCGCGGGGCTGGCAAAGCGGTGCACGGCTTCCCACAGGATGGCGCCACAGGCCATCATCAGGATCAGGGCATTGAGCAGGGCCGCCAGGATCGACGAGCTGCGCAAACCATAGGTGTAGCGCCGGTTCGGTGCACTGCGCGCCAGGGTGGCTGCGCCCCAGGCCACCATCAGGCCCAGCACATCGGACAGATTGTGGCCGGCATCGGCCATCAGCGCGGTGGAATTGGCGATGAAGCCGTAGATGAATTCAATCGCCACGAACACCGTATTGAGGCCGATGGCCAGGGCGAACGCGCGGCCATTGCCATTCGGGTCGATGTGGTGATGATGGTGATGTCCGTGACCGTGGTCGTGATCGTGCCCGTGATCGTGCCCCTTGGCTTTGGCGGGCGCATGCGCGTGGTCGTGCGCGCAATTGGGGCCGTGGTCATGGTCATGGTCATGGTGGTCGTGCTGATCGTGCTCGTGCTTGTGTTGCATGATGATTCCCTGTTCCTGATTGCGGCAGCTTATTTGAGCGTGCCGTCGGTGTCGCGTACTTCGATCGTTCCCAGCTTCAGCTTGCGCAGCTGCGGCTCAATTTTCTTGCGCTCGCCCACGGCGATCACCAGCATTTTTTCGGGCACCAGGTATTTGCGCGCCGCCGCCTGCACCTGTTCCGCCGTCACCGAGGCGAACTGCTGCGCCAGGGTGCTGTAGTAATCGAGCGGCAGCTCGTAGGCGTACAGGCCGGCCAGGCTGGCGCTGATGCCGTCGTTGGTGTCGAAGTGACCAGGCAGCGACAACACCTGGGCGTTGCGCGCGTTATCGAGTTCTGCGGGCGTAAGCAGATGCTCGCGCATGGCCCGCACTTCCTTGAAGATCTCCGCAATCGAGGCGCCCGTGGCATTGGTACGCACGCTGCCTGCGATGTCGAAAGGGCCAGGCGTGCGGCGATAGTCGAACTGAGAATACACGCCGTAGCTATAGCCTTTTTCCTCACGCAGATTGGTGTTGATGCGGCTTGTGAACAGGCCGCCCAGCACCGCGTTAAGCACTTCAAGGGCCGCGAAATCGGGCGTCTTGCGGTCGGTGCCAATCAAGGTTACCTGCAGCGCGGTCTGGGTCGCGTCGTCCTTCTGCACGACTACCACGTTGGCCTTGGTGGTGCTCGGATGGACGTCCGGATGCGGGACGAGGGTCCCCGCTTTCCAGGCGCCGAAGTTCGCTTCCGCCAGTGCGCGCACTTCTGCGGCGGTCAGGTCGCCCGAGATCACCAGGGCAGCGTTATTGGGCAGGTAGTGCTGCTGCCAGAACTGCTGCAGATGGGCGCGGGTCGTGCTGGCAATCGCTTCCTCATTACCCAGTTCAACGTAGCCGAAAGGATGCTGCGGGCCGTACAGCGCGGCGCCGGCGACAATTTCCGCCACCGAGGCCGGGTCCTCGAAATGCTGACCGAGTTCGCCCAGGCGGCTGGCGCGCTGGCGCTCGATTTCCGCTTCCGGAAAATCCGGGTGACGCACAACGTCGGCCAGCACGGCCAGGGCCTGCGGAAAATTCTTCTTCAGCGACAGCAGGGAGACGCGCGAGGTTTCTGCGCCGCTGCCGGCGCTAAACGAGGCGCCCAGCTGCGCCAGTTCGCCGGCAATTTGCGGCGCGCTGCGGCTCGCCGTGCCTTCATCGAGCATGCTGACCGTGAAACCGGCCAGCCCAGGCAGCGCCGCCGGATTGGCGCTCGCGCCCGAGCGGATCACCAGTTCGGCCGCCACCAGGGGCAGCGCCGGATTGTGGTGATGGATCACGGTCAGGCCATTGGCCAGCGTGAACGAGTGCGCCACGGGCAGCACGATGGCTGGTGGCCGGCCGGCTTTCGGCACTTGCAATCGCCAGGGTTCGTCGGCATTGACGCCAGTGGGCTTGCTGCTGCGGTGCTTGACCTTGGTCACCGGTACATCAACAATCGGCGCCGGCGTGCCGGGCAGGCCATGCACCACCACGCGCGCATGCTTGCGTAACTGCTCGGCCACCGCATGCTGCACGCCTGCTGCCGTCACCGCGCGGTAGCGCTCCAAATCCTTGGCGAAGTAGGCAGGGTCGCCCACATACTGGTTGTACTGGTTGACGATATCGGCCAGGCCGTCGCCACCCAATTTTTCCACGCTGGTCAACATCCCGGTCTCAATGGCGGCCTGGGCCTGCTCCAATTCCTTGGCAGTGGGTCCGCTCGTGCGCAAGGCATCGAGTTCGGCATCGATGGCCGCTTCCAGTTCGGCCGCCGTGTGGCCGGGCCGCGCGGTGACGTCGATTTCGAACACGGAGCTGAGCGCATACGCATGCTGTGACGCGCTCACGTCCTGGGCCAGCTGCTTGTCGTAGACGAGCGACTGGTACAGGCGGCTCGTCTTGCCGCCGGCCAGAATATAGGACGCCACCTGCAGTTCGGCGTCGCCTGGCTGGAAGGCCGGTGTGCTCAGCCAGCCCATGATCACGCGCGGCAGCTCGACCCGGTCATGCACCTGGACCCGCTGCTCGGAGGTGATGCGCGGGGTGACCACATTCGGTTTGGGGACGTCAGCGCCGCGCTTGAAGGTGCCGAAGTACTTGGCCACCAGTGCACGCGCGGCGGGCTTGTCGATGTCGCCCGCGATCACCAGGCTGGCATTGTTTGGCGCGTAGTAGCGGATGAAAAAATCGCGCACGTCCTCGAGCTTGGCGCTCTGGATGTCGGCGTGCGAACCCATCACGTTGGCATGATACGGGTGCGACTTCGGGAACAGGCGCTGGAACAGCGTCTCTTCGACGATGCCGTAAGGGCGGTTCTCCACGCTCTCGCGCCGCTCGTTGCGCACCACGTCCTGCTGGTTGGCCAATGCCTTCTGGTCCAGGACATCGAGCAGATAACCCATGCGGTCGGCATGCGCCCACAAGGCCAGTTCCAGCTGGTTCGAGGGCACCGTGTCGTGGTAGTTGGTGCGGTCAAAATCTGTGCTGCCGTTCGAGTCGGTGGCGCCTGCGCTTTCCAGTAACTGGTCCACCAGGCCGCGCGGGGCATGCTTGGTGGCGGCGAACATCATGTGCTCGAACAGGTGGGCAAAGCCGGTCAGGCCAGGCGCTTCGTTGGCCGGGCCCACGTGGTACCACAGATTGACGGCCACCAGCGGCAGCTTGTGGTCTTCCACCAGGATCACTTCCAGGCCATTGGGCAGGGTGTATTTTTCAATCGCGAACGTGGGTGGCGCGGGCGCGGCCGGCGCTGGCGCGGCAGCGCCCAGCGACAGCACCAACGCTGGTACGGCAAGCATCTTCAAAGGGGACATGGTCAAGGCTTTTGCATTTCTGCCTGGATGGCGTTGCGGGTTTTCTGGTCCAGCTTCTGTACGATTTTCGCCAATTTTTCACCGTCGCGCAGGGCGGTCGCCTGTTCGGGCGTGAGTTCCTTGGCGATGACGGTAGCCGGTGGCGCTGGCGGCAGCACGGGGGGCTTGATCAGCAGCGCCTGGCCGATCAGCACCAGCAAGGCTGCCAGCACGGCCGCGCCGCCGGCGATGGCCATGAAGCGACGTTCCTGCTGGGTGGGGCCGGGCGTGACTGCCAGGTCGGCGGCCGGCTTGACCAGCGCAGGCAGCGGTCGTTCGCTGGCCGGCGCGCGTACGCCGCCGCCATCCTGCAGTGCCTGGGCTTGCGCCGCCAGTTCGGCGGTAGCCTCGTCCAGCAGGGCCACGTGGCGCTCCACCGCTTCGGCCAGCACTGCTTCGTTTAGGGCGACCAGGGCGAAAATGGGATCGTCGATGTCGATCTTGACACCGGTCTTTTCAAACACGAGCATGCGCAGTTTTTGCTGGTCCATGCTGCTTACCACTGGACTTTGTCGAGTTGTTCGAACAGGTCGCGAAACACCACCTTGATGCGCTGCTTTTCCATGACGTTGAACTTGTCGCTCTCGCGCACTTCGTTGGCGGTCATGCGCGCGATATTCATCTTCTTGATGTCGGCGCCAAAAGTGTCGGCGTTGCGTTGCGAGAGCACGATGCGCCCGCACACACGCTCGGCATTGTCGGCATAGGTTTGCGACTCGGTAAACAGCTTGCCGGTGGCCGATTGCAGCAGGCCGAAATGCTCGTTCTCCCACAGGACCAGCGGCACATCGGTCGATTTGGCGGTCGACACGAAACCCATGGCCGTGTCATGCAGGGTGTCGCCGCCGCCCACGATGCTGTGGATGTAGACCTTGCGTCCTGATTCCTTGAGCAGGTCGAAGCAATCGTTTTCCAGCAAGTAGCCCATGAGCGGGGAAAAAGTGTTGGCGCCATTGTCGATGACGCAATTGCCATCTTCTTCCAGGATGTCGATCATCAGGGCGTCGAAGCGCTTGGGATCGATGGTGCGGGTATCGGTCATCACTGGCACATGCTTGACGTCCATCGCCTTGTAGCGCGAGAAGGTGGCATTTTCCTGGTCGGTATCGAAGCAGCGCAGCGGCAGCTCATCTTTCGTGGCCAGCCATTGGGCCAGGATGGTCGACACCAGCGTTTTGCCGATGCCGCCCTTGCCTTGAAGGATGAAATGGACCGAATTGTGCATCGTGAGGCTCCAAAAAAGTTAGTGGCACTGGCCGGTACCGCGATCGGGCCGCTGGGCAAAGGGAAAGCCGGAGTAAGACGCTTCCAGGAATTCCCACTCATAACTGCCATCTCGCAAAATGAGTTTCAACACGCCAGTACGGTGATTGTCGCGCATTTCGCTGTTTTTTACTGTTAACAAGAACGGCGTCGCGTAGGCGCCGCCCGTGCCCACCACAAACTGGCGCAGGCCGCGCGCCGGGTCGAGCTTGCCATTGGCGTCCTGCGGTGCGAAACGCTCGTAGTCATGATCGTGCCCCGACAGCACGATATCGGCGCCAGCCTGGTACAGGATGTCCCAGGCGTCTCGCATGACGGGCATGTTTCCGTGCCCGCCGGAACTATACAACGGGTGATGCCAGTAAGCGAGGGTGCAGCGCCGGGGGCCTTGGGCCAGTTCGCGTCGCAGCCAGGCTAGTTGCTCCCGCTGGGGCCCGGCGGCCAGGTTGCTGTCCAGGGAGATGACGCGCCAGGCGCCCAGTTGCACGCTGTAATAACCGCGTGCGGCGACCGCCCCGAAATAGGCGAAATAGGGCGCTGCATTCGCGGTAGCGTATTCATGGTTGCCCGGTGCCGGATAGGTGCGTTGCTTGAAGCGGCCCCAGGTGGGGCCATAGCAGTCGGCAAATTCACGCACCGTGCCTTTCTGGTACACCAGGTCGCCCAGCGCCAGCGCGGCCGCGCGCGGATTGGCACGCAGGCCGGCAGCAACCAGGTCGGCGGTCGCCGCCGCACCCGACCAGGCCGCCGCAGCCTTGCCACAGTAGGCAATGTCGCCAGCGGCATAAACGGTATAGGGCGCCGTGTCGACCGCCGCTGCCACCTGCGCGCCGCTGCAGGCCAGCGCGAGGGCAGCGGCGCCGCGTGCGAGGGTGCTATTCAATGAAGCGCAGCAGGCCGTTCAAGGCATGCAGGATGGCTTGCTCGCGGACTGCCTGGCGGTCGCCTGCAAAGACTTGGCGTTCAGTGACAGTGTGCCCGTCTCGGCTCCAGGCAAACCACACGGTGCCTACCGGTTTGCCGGGCACCGCGCCGCCTGGGCCGGCAATGCCCGTGGTGGCGAGGGCAAGCTGGGCGCCGCTGTGGGCCAGGGCGCCCTGGGCCATCG
>JBJMVX010000308.1:0-19126 GCA_045810445.1 Massilia sp. | reverse complement strand
TGCCCAATGAGGATAGCCCGGGCGGCTTCGTGATGGATTCGCAATCGGGCCTGTACGATTCGGTGCTGGTGCTGGACTACAAAAGCCTGTATCCCTCGATTATCCGCACCTTCCTGATTGATCCGGTCGGGCTGGTAGTGGGCACCAGCGTGGACGACCCGGCCAACACCGTGCAGGGCTTTCGCGGTGCGCGCTTCTCGCGCGAGAAGCACTGTCTGCCGGCCATCGTCCGGCAGATCTGGGAGGGGCGCGACGCGGCCAAGCGCGAGCACAACAAGCCCTTGTCGCAGGCGCTCAAGATCATCATGAATGCCTTCTATGGCGTGCTCGGTTCCAGCGGTTGCCGCTTCTTCGATCCGCGCCTGGCTTCATCGATCACCCTGCGCGGGCACGAGATCATGCACCAGACGCGCCGCCTGATCGAGGCGCAGGGGTATCAGGTCATTTACGGCGACACCGATTCGACCTTTGTCTGGCTGCGCCATGCGCATACCGAGGAAGAGGCAGGCGTCATTGGACGGGCGCTGGTCGCCCATGTCAACGCCTGGTTCGCGCAGCACGTGCACGCGCAGTTCGGGCTTGAGAATGCGCTGGAGCTGCAATACGAGACGCACTATCGGCGCTTCTTGATGCCCACGATCCGTGGCTCGGAAGAGGGCAGCAAGAAGCGCTACGCCGGCCTGGTGCGCAAGGGTGATGGCGGCGAGACCATGGTATACAAGGGCCTGGAGACGGTGCGCAGCGACTGGACGCCGCTGGCGCAGCAATTCCAGCAGGAGCTGTACGAACGCATTTTCAAGGGCCAGCCTTACCAGGACTATGTGCGCGACTATGCGGCGCGCACGGCGCGCGGCGAACTCGATGAGCTGCTGGTGTACCGCAAGCGGCTACGTCGTCCCTTGAGCGATTACGAACGCAATGTGCCCCCGCATGTGCGGGCGGCGCGCGTGGCGGACGACTTCAATCGCCAGCAGGGTCGGCCCCTGCAGTATCAAAGCGGGGGCTGGATTCGTTATGTGATCACGGTGGCAGGTCCCGAGCCGCTGGAGACGCAGCGCTCGGCGATTGATTATCACCACTATCTGACGCGGCAGCTGCAGCCCGTGGCGGATGCCATCCTGCCTTTTGTGGACGATGACTTCACGACGCTCACGAGCGCGCAGCTAAGCCTGTTCTAGCGTCCAGCAGGGCCGCCATGGAGGCGCTCATATCGACGGGCCGGCCGGCGCATAAGGCGGCGACCATGGCGCAGGCCAGCGCGAAGGCGCGTATGGTCAGCGCTTCGGCGTTGCTGGCGATGATGATGCGGACCTGACCACGGCGCTCATGAACGGTCATGATGGCGCGCCTGGCGCAGGGGACGCCGGCGCGGCACTGCAATTCCAGGGTCAGGTGGGCCAGCAGTTCAGCCAGGAACAGACTGCTTGCCGCCTGCCCCGCGCAAGCTGGCGACGCGGCAAATAGCGCTTGCAGTCGCTGGTCCAGGCCGGGTATGTCGGCGCTTTGGGCCAGCGCCATCGGTCCCATGTCCAGTACGCTTACCAGGCAGCTGCCTGCTGACCAGCGGCTGGGCCGGTGCAGGAAACGCTGTTCGACCGTGTGCCACTGCAGGGCGGGGCCCACAGGCGCGCAATCACGGCGAAGGGAGGCGGAGGCGTACATGATGGCAATGTCGCTATCGAAAAGCCCATGATAGTTCCGGCAATTTCCGGGCGCCATCGTCGTCAATGCTGTGTTCGTGTAAGAATTTGATTACGCGAAACTGGCTCAGGAGGAGGGCGCTGTACCGGACTGGTCGGCGTTGGGCAAGGGGCCTGAGCGCGGTGGGGCCGGGTCGCTGCAGCGCCGCTGGGCGGGATCGGCCAGTACACGCGCAATGAGCGGTTCGGGCACGCCCTGGGCGGCCATGAATTTCCAGGCCAGCACGGAGCCGTGCAGCAGGTCGCGCTCGAGCCCTTGTTCGATGATTTGCGCCATGGCGCGGTTGGTTCTGACTTGCTGGTGCACGCTGATTCCCGAATGGTGGTCTCGTCTGGTACAAAAATGTAAGCAGAGTTCCATGCAAAACGTTGGGGACGGCGGCGCGGGGGCGGGGCGCATCGGTCTAAAAACGACGCATTTCTGAGCCCAAAGATACCACTATTCGTGATCGGCAGGCCAGCAGAAATTCAATTGTGACATCGCTCCGATGCGCGGGACACACAGCCCCGGATATGCCATAGCGCCTGCCTGCTTGCATGCAGGAGGCGCAACGGTGCTTCCCAGAACTCTTGATAGAAATCAAAGACTGAAACGCTGGCGACCTTAATCTGGCTACTCGGCGCGGTCAGCCATTTCAGGGAGCTTTGCAGTGAGACCAATTCCGATCAGTTGTGCAATGCCAGCCGCGGGCCGCGACCTATGAGGCGTTATACCGTCACGCTAGGTGCGCCCACGACCAGCGGCGGCAAGGTCATTTCCGCCAGCAGCGAAGGCAAGATCGATGGCGTGGCCATTGCGCTGGAAGGCGATCTGGTCACCTGTCCAGCCTGCAAGACGGCAGGCAAGATACTCTGCGTTGGACCTCGTATTCCGGAAACGCTCAACGGCAAGAATGTGGCGCTGGAAAACGACCTGTGCATCTGCCGCTGCGCCGTGGCGCCGCGCCTGTTGCCCAACCAGACCTTGCGCTGCCAGGTCATCAAGGACACGGGGCGCGCTCTCTCCGAGCATGCCAGCATGGCCAGCGTGCGCTCGAACAGCGCCCCTGCCTACACCGAACGCTTCGTGCTGGTCGATGAGGAAAATGGCAGCCCTTTGCCACACCGTGAATATGCTGTCGTGCGCGGCAATGGCAAACTGGAATTTGGCACCTCCGACGTCGATGGTCAGACCCATCTGCTGTCGACGACAGCGCAGGCGGAATGCGTGGAGATTTTTGCGCAGGGACCGATGATGTCGGCCTCGGTCATTTCGCCGTCCGGGGCGCTGCTGCACCATCGCGCCCGTTGGCGCACAACGTCCGCAGCCGATTCGGTCCCGCGGCAGGTGCGCCTCAAAGGATTGTTGTCGGGGCCCGGGAAACCCACCCAGGGCGGCAGCGACGAGGTGTTGGTCTTTTTGCCCGAGAATGACGACTGCCAGTGAGGCCTAGACCGGCGGTTGGCCCAGCAGCGCGGCGCCATAGGCATTGTCGACAATGCAGCGCCATTGTTCATCCAGGCCGCGCTTGAAGACATAGGTGGCGTTGCGCGTTTCCATGGTAGGGCTGCCACTTTTCATGTTCGCGCGCACATGGGTTTGCGCGATCACCAACGCACTGTCGCCACCTTCAATGACGATCATGTCGCCCTGCGTGACATACAGCGTGTGCTGGTAGTGCTCGGCCAGCGCCACGTAAGCCTTGCGGATTTCTTCCTTGCCGCTGGCGGCCCGCCCCGGCACCACCACCATGGTGGCGTCGTCCGTATAAAAATCCATCAGCGCATCGAAGTCCTCGCGGTTGATCGCGGCGTCGGCGGCGGCAATCATGGCATTGATTGGGTGTGCTTGCATGGCGGCTTTCGGATCAGTTTGCCGACTAGTGTAGCAGGCGATAGCGTATGCTTCGGATCTCTCAGTTTTTCAGGCAGGTGGATCGATTGAAGCGACATTCGATGCGACGCATTGTAGCTGGCGTGGCCGTGCTGGCGGCAGCCGCCCTCGGTACCGGCTGGTATCTGTTTCCCCAGACTGCGCCCATGGCGCGCATGGCGGCCCTGGTGCACAAGGATGCGGCCACGGTGATGGGTTGGCCGGTGGCGTTTGCCACTGTCGGCGCTGACTTTGCCGATCCTTTCGGCGTGGCCGTCGATGCGGCGGGCAATGCCTACCTGGCCGATGCGGGCGAGCGCAATCAGATCATCCGGATCGCGCCCGATGGCGTGCGCAGCGTGCTGGCCGGGCAGGGCGAAGGTTATGCCGATGGCAGCGGCGCTGCTGCCTCGTTCAACAGCCCGTCGGGCATTGCCCTCGACAAGGCGGGCAATCTGTATGTGGCGGACACGGGCAATCACGCGATCCGCAAAATCACGCCGCAGGGCGTGGTCAGCACGCTGGCCGGTAGTGGCGCCCCGGGCTTCGCCGATGGCGCGGGTAAGCAGGCACAGTTCAATGGCCCGATCGGCATTGCCGTGGACAAGGGCGGCAATGTGTACGTGAGCGACACTTACAATGACCGGCTCCGCAAGATCACGCCGGAAGGTGTGGTCAGCACCATCGCTGGCGGGGCGGCGCCAGGTTTTGCCGATGGCCTGGCCGGCGCCGCAGCCTTTGATACGCCAACGGGCCTGGCGCTGGACGCGGCGGGTAATCTGTACATTGCCGACACTCAGAATGGGGCCATCCGCAAGCTGTCCCCGAACGGTCAGGTGAGCACACTGGCACGCAGCGACGACGAGGCCGAGGACCCGCTGCTGCGGCGGCCCTTGTCGCTGGCGGTCACCCATGACGGCTTTTTGTATGTTGGCGATATGGCGCGAGGCCGCTTGCTGCAGCTCGCGCCGACCGGCGAACTGCGTGGCCTGACCGGCATCAAGATCGATATCGAGATCGGCGATGCGACAGCGGTCCGGCTTGGCCGTCCGGCTGGTATTGCCATTGATCGCCATGGCGCTCTGCTGGTCAGTGATGCCCGTGCCCGGGTGCTGCGCAAGCTGACACCACGTCCGGTAGGTGCTGCGCCGTCACAGGCGGCGGCCCCCGCGCCGCTAGCGCCAAGAACCGGCAGCTTCCCTTGGCCGTTCGCGCCGCAGAATGCGGTGCATGAAGTGGTTGGCGTCGTCGGCGAAGTGCGCGGCAGTTATGGTGGCGATAGCCGCGACCACTTTCATAACGGCCTCGATATCCAGGCCGCCATGGGTGTGCCGGTGCTGGCCGTGGTCGACGAAAAAGTCAGCAGTCCGCTACCCAACAGCAGCTTCGACGAGCTCGGAGAAGGACTGGGCGTGGATAGCTTCGCCTACATCCATATGCGGGTCGGACGCACCTTGCGCAATGCGGTGCTCGATCCTGCCCGCTTCACCCTGCTCACCAACGAGAAAGGCAAGCCCTATCGCGTGCGCGTGCGGCGCGGCACCCGCTTTCATGTCGGTGATCCCGTGGGCACGGTCAACCGCATGTTCCACGTGCACCTGATCGAGCGCACGCCCGGTGGCGAGGCCAACGCGCTGGCGCTGCCTTTCCCTGGTTTGCAGGACTTGGTGATTCCCCATATTGCCGGCATCGCCCTGCAGGGGCAGGATGGCAAGGCCCTGGTCGCCAAGCAGGGCAAGCGCCTGCTGGTGCCGCGCGATGCCGGGCCGCTGGCCATTGTGGTCGATGCCTATGACCAGACCGATGGCAATGCGGCGCGCCGCAAGCTGGGACTGTACAAGGTGGGCTATCAGGTGCTGGCGGCCGATGGCACGCCGCTGGCGGGCTTTGAGCAGCCAAAGGTGAATATCGAATTCAATCGTCTGCCGCCGGATCAGGAAAGTGTGAAGGTCGCGTATGCGGAGAAGAGCGGCATCACCGTGTATGGCAGTGCCAGCACGCGCTTTTTGTATGTGGTGACCAATACGGTGCGCGATGGACGCGCTGCCACAGGTAGTTGGGATCCTGCCGCCTTAACGCCAGGTGACTACATCATCCGCATTTTGGCAGCCGACTTTGCCGGCAACACGGCGACGGCGGGACGTGACCTGGCGATCACGGTGCAGTAGGAAGGGCGCGCGGCGCTGGCCGCGCGCGGGTGGATCAGGCGTTGGCCAGGTCGAAGCGCGTGCGCGGGCCCTTGCCAGCGTAGCGGCCAACACCGAGGTCGTCGAACGGGATGGCAGGACGCTTGGCGGACATCAGGTCAGCCAGCATCTGGGCCGAGCCGCAGGACATGGTCCAGCCGAGCGTACCGTGGCCGGTATTGAGGAACAGGTTAGACAGCGCGGTGCGCCCGACGATAGGCGTGCCGTCCGGTGTCATCGGACGCAGGCCGGTCCAGAACGAGGCTTGGCTGGTGTCGCCGGCGCCCGGGAACAGGTCGTTGACCACCATTTCCAGCGTGGCGCGGCGGCGCGGATTGAGGCGCAGATCGAAACCGGCCAGTTCGGCCATGCCGCCTACCCGGATGCGGTCTTCAAAACGGGTGACGGCGATCTTGTAGGTTTCGTCGAGGATGGTTGATACCGGCGCCTGTGCAGCGTCGGTGATCGGCACCGTAATCGAATAGCCCTTCATTGGGTACACCGGAATATCGACCAGGCCCTTGAGCAGGGGCGTGGAGTGGGCACCCAGGGCCACCACATAGCTGTCGGCCTGGACCAGCTCGGCGCCGCAATGCACGCCGGTGATGCTGTTGCCGCTCACGGCGAGGCGGTCGATGGCCACGTTGTAGCGGAACTTGACGCCCAGTTGCTCGGCCATCTTGGCCAGGCGCGTGGTGAACAATTGGCAGTCGCCCGTTTCATCGTTGGGCAGACGCAGCGCGCCGACCAGCTTGTCCTTGACGGCAGCCAGGGCCGGCTCGGCCGCGCCCAGTTGTTCACGCGTGAGCAGCTCGTAAGGCACGCCGGATTCCTGCAGCACGCGGATATCTTTTTCGGCACTGGCAAACTGCTGCTCGGTGCGGAACAACTGCATGGTGCCTTGCTGGCGGCCTTCGTAGGTGATGCCAGCCTCGTCGCGCAGGGTCTTGAAGCAGTCGCGGCTGTACTCGGCCAGGCGCACCATGCGTTCCTTGTTGACCGCGTAACGGTCGGAGGTGCAATTGCGCAGCATGTCCCACATCCACTTGAGCTGGAAGGTGGTGCCGTCAGGGGTGATGGACAGGGGCGCGTGGCGCTGCAACATCCATTTCATGGCTTTCAGGGGGATGCCGGGCGCGGCCCAGGGCGAGGCATAGCCGGGCGAAATCTGGCCGGCATTGGCGAAGCTCGTTTCCAGCGCAGGACCGGGCTGGCGGTCGATGACGGTTACTTCATGCCCGGCCTTGGCCAGGTAGTAAGCCGTGGTCACGCCGATAACGCCGCTGCCCAGAATCACAACCCGCATACTGTCTCCTGATGATTTAATTAGCACTGCAAGAATTTCCGCTATAGTATGGTGATTCCCCTAGTGTTTGTTCACGTATAAACCGAACTATTTGGTGGATTTTCATGAGAATTCAAAAACAATCGAGTCGTACGCTGGACAAACTGGACCGCCACATCCTGCGCATCCTGCAATTGGAGGGGCGTATTTCCATGAAGGATCTGGGCGAGCGGGTGGGGCTGTCGGTCACGCCCTGCATCGAGCGGGTCAAGCGCATGGAACGCGATGGTGTCATCAGCGGCTATTACGCGCGAGTGGAGCCGGCCGCGCTGGGCGCCAATTTGCTGGTATTCGTGGAAATTACCCTGAACCAGAAATCGGCCACGGCCTTTGAACAGTTCCGGCGCGAAGTCTTGCGCATACCGGAAGTGCAGGAATGCCATCTGGTGTCCGGCGACTTTGATTACCTGATCAAGGCGCGCATCCATGAAATGGCGGAGTACCGCAAGTTACTCGGCGATATGCTGCTGGAGCTGCCAGGCGCTGCGCAATCGAAGAGTTATGTGGTGATGGAAGAGATCAAGGAAACACTGGTGCTGTCGACGGAATAGTCGCCTTTGCAGTGCATATATGCAGCCCATGCATATGAAAGCGCGCCAGTAAACACATGGGTTTCTTCGATATTGATATAGACAAGCATGCGCTTTGCATTCTGTCCGCCTTTTTACGCCATCCATCCCCGCTTTTCGCGCATCCAGTCGTTTTTTTCTGCGCGCTCTCCTGCGATTTCCTACACTGGTTTCAGATCGCCATGCAGACCGACGGACATGACGATCAAGCCTACCCTTCAAACTCGATCACAGGAAACTATCATGCGCACTCTGACCATCGCCGCTTTTTTCGCCGCCACCAGCATCGCCGCCGTCGCCCAGGCCGCCCCACAAACCACGGAAGCGACGACCGATAACTCGGCCGTACAAATTCGGGGCGCCCAGCCTGCACGGGTCAAGGTGGACGCCGCCCAATTCCAGGACTACCGCGGCATATACGCGCTGTCGAATGGAAAACGCATGGCATTGACTAACGACCGCAGCCATTTCTATCTGCAGATTGACGATCAGCCAGGCGTGGAAATCGTGGCAGCGGGCCGCAACCGCTTTGTCAGCAAGGACGCCAGCATCGCGCTGCGCTTTGAAGAGTTCTACGGTACCCAGGCGAACGATGTCGTGGTGAGCCTGCCAGGCAATCAAGTGTTGCTCGGTTCTCTGTAAGCCATGCTGCCCCAGGGCGCGCCGGCCTGTGTCGGCGTGCGCCCGTTCAGCGGGAAATGACGCCGTTGCTGAAACGCACGCGGTCGCCGCTGGCAAACGATGGCGCCCAGTCCTGCGTGATCACTTGCGTGCGTCCGTCGTCCATGATCAGGGTGATGCGGTAGCTGCGGTTGCTGTCCATGTTCGTGCCGGCGCCGGTGCCCATGCTGCCAGAGGTTCCCGAGCCGCCCACGGCCCCACTTGCACTGGTGCTGTCTGCCGGTTTTTGCATGATGATGATGCTGCTGACCGTGCTGTTCGGAACCACGCTTGCTGTTGAGCTGGTGCTGGCGGCGCCGCTGCTGTGGCTCATGCCCGTGCTGCTGCCCGTGCCCGCGCTGGTTCCCGAGCTAGCGCCAGAACCATAGCCAGACGCAGCGCCAGTACTGGTGCCGGTCCCAGCGCTCGATCCAGTGCTCGCGCCAGTACCAGTGCTAGCGCCAGTGGCAGCGCCAGTTCCAGAGCCACTGTCAGTGTTCGATGACATGCTCGTGTCCGCAGTGCTATTGCGCTGGGTATCGGTAGCACTGCAACCGGCCAGGACCAATGCCAGCACGGCCAGGCCAGTCACGCTCCATATAAGACGCTTCATGATTCGCTCCTCAAAGTGGGTGGGTTTGTTCCTGACGTGCGGATGCACACGCCACCACCTTAAGAGCTCAAGTTAAAGCAGAGGTTCCCGTCCCTTGCAGGCTGCGTGTTCCAGCACAATCAGGCAGGCACATCGTGAACAGGATCAGGCAGCAGGGCCCACAGCAGGCCGGCCGTCACAATGGCAGCGGCGCCATCGACCAGCCAGTCGCTGACAGCGGCATGGCGATAGGGAAGAAAACTTTGCACGAATTCATCGATGGCGCCGATCACCAGGACCGTCAGCACGGCTTTGGTCGCGCGGCCCAGGCGGCTGCCTTCGCAGCCGGTGAACATCAAGAAAGTGACGCAGCTGTAAGCCACACTGTGCAGGACCAGGCCTGAAGCGAGCAGGGCCACTTCGGCGCGCGCGCCTGGAATGGAACCGATGGCGATGATCAGGGCAGACAGGGCCAGCGCGGCGAGCACGCGTCGCATGCGTAGCCTGTCGTCAAGAATGAGCGTGGACAGCAGAGGTGGCATGGCGTAGCGAGGTGGGAAAAGGCGCAACCTTACCACGCCCCGCGCGCCTATGCCCGCTCCCTAGATGGTCAGCGCCGAGCTGCCATTGGCATAGTGGGCGTCAAAGCAGGACAGGCAGTCGCTGCAGAACAAATGTGCCTTGCGTACCCGGCGCTGGCGCAGCACCAGTTTGAGGTGGCTGTCGGTGCAATGGGGGCAGGTTTCGCGCAGGGTGCCGAAGGTGATCAATTCGATGGCACCGTCCTGGGGTTCGAGCTGATCGATGACGGCGCAAGGATCCAGTTCACTGAGGACGAGTTGTTCGTCCGGGCCGTGAACATGACGGCGACCGGGCGCTTCCGACGCGGGAACGACGTGGATGGGTTCGAGGAGGTTTTCACTCATGCGATTTCTCCGGTGTGCATTTTGCCAAAATTATTGGAAAAGGTGACGCGGGAACTTCATCATAGTAGAAAGCGAGACGCCTGCAAGTCCTGCCGCATATTGTGTGCAGTACTGGCGGTTTTTCTTGGTGCGGGTTCGAAAAAAAATGCCCGCGTTTGGTGCGGGCAAAACCCAATACGGGCCAAGAGTCCAAAATTCGGGTTGGTGTGCGGCGCCTTGCGGCGGCACACCTGGCCACGGTCACGCATATCGGTTGCGTGTACGGCGGATGAAGGAAGTATAGGTGGGCTATATGACGCGGCCATGACATGGCTCAATGTTCGTCCGTTTGTGCGGAACGTCGCGGCCGAAAAAAAGGCAAAAAAAAGCCCGCTGATGAAAGCGGGCTTAAAACTATCTTCTTGGAGGAGAATAGTGGAGACAGGCACTATTATGGTGCACTGCACCTCATGTGTCTAATTGTCATTTCCCATGTCCGACATTCGCAAAACGTATAACCTTATGCGTTCACCGTCAACACCACGTCGATATTGCCGCGCGTAGCATTCGAATACGGGCAAACCTGGTGGGCTTTGTCAACCACGGCCTGGGCTGCGGCCTGGTCCATGCCAGGGGTAGAAACCGCCAAGGTGACGCTCAATGCAAAGCCGCCCTGGCCATTCGGGCCAATGCCGACACTGGCGTTGATCGAGGTGTCAGCAGGAATCGGGGTTTTGAGCGAACCGCCCACCAGTTTCATCGCTGACAGGAAGCAGGCAGCGTAGCCAGTGGCAAACAACTGCTCAGGATTGGTGCCTGGACCGCCGGCGCCGCCCAGTTCTTTTGGCGTGGACAGCGCAACGTCGAGTGCCTTGTCGCTGGAAACGCCACGGCCGTCGCGGCCACCGGTTGCTGTTGCATGTGCTGTGTAAAGGGTTTGCATGGTGTTTCTCCTTGGGGGTGAGGGCCGCGTTCGCTGCCGATGAAAGAACTATAGCGCACAATTAAATTGTGCGCAATTGATTATCGCTATCGGTCCTGTAGTTGAGGGCGGTGGGGCCTCAGGCGTCCGACTCCAGGGATTTGAACAAATCATCGCGTACCTGGGCCAGTTCGCTGCGAAGCCGACCCAGATCGGCGACCTCTTGCCCGCTGGCGCACAGCACCTGCTCGGGAATGGTTTCGGCCTGGGTACGCAGTGCGCGGCCCTGCGCCGTGAGCACGATGCGCACCTGGCGCTCGTCGTGGGGGTCGCGGTTGCGGCTAAGGAGGCCATTGGCCTCCAGGCGCTTGAGCAGGGGCGTCAAGGTGCCCGAATCAAGGAAAAGGCGGGCGCCAATTTCCTTGACCAGGATGGCGTCCTGTTCCCACAGCACCAGCATGACCAGGTATTGCGGATAGGTCAGACCAAGCCGGTCCAGCATCGGCTTGTAGGTCTTGGTCATGGCATGCGAGGCGGAATACAGCGCAAAGCAGAACTGGTTTTCCAGGGCCAGCAGGTTCAGGCCTGGCGCCAGTGGCTGCTTGGCTTTGTCGTTCATTCGGCCACCGGTACCGTGTAGTTCAGGGCCAGTCGGCCGCCATCGACATACATGGTCTGCCCGGTCATGTACGAGGCGTCGTCGCTGGCCAGGAAGGCTGCCACCGAGGCAATTTCCTCCGGCTCCCCACAGCGCCCAGCGGGCGTGCGCGAGAGGATGGTGTGGCGCGCTTCCGGGCTGGCCAGCACGGCTTTCTTGGCCAGTTCGGTCAGGATGGTGCCAGGGCCGATGCCGTTCACGCGGATGCCGTGCGGCGCCAGGTTCAGGGCCATGACCTTGGTGAGCTGGTTGATGCCGCCCTTGGACACCACGTAGGGGACCTGGTTGGGAATGGCCAGTTCGGCGTTCACGCTCGACATATTGATGATGCAGCCGCTGTGCTGCTTGACCATGTGGCGGGCAGCAGCCTGGCTGCACAGGAACATCGACTTCAGGTTGATGCGCAGCACGCGGTCAAAATCGTCTTCGGACAGGTCGAGGAAGTCGGCAGCGTGGGTGACGCCGGCATTGTTAATCAGGATATCGATGCGGCCAAACGCGGCCACGGTGGCGGCAATCATGGCATCGACGTCCACCTTCAGGCTGACGTCGGCGGCGAAAAAGCGTGCCTGCTCGCCCATGGCAGCCACCACGGCAGCGCCTTCAGCCTTGATGTCGACCAGCATGACGCGCGCGCCTTCCTTGAGCAGGCGTTCGGCGCATGCCAGGCCGATGCCCTGGGTGCCGCCGGTCACGATGGCTACTTTTTGGTCGAGTCGTAAAGTCATGGTGTGCTTTCAGGCAGTAGGGAAGACGCGCATGCTACAACACGATGGGCGCGTCCGGCAATTCGTTGGGACGCGGCCCTGTGCTGGGAAAATGCGCGGCCAACAGGGCGCTGACCTGATTCACCGCAGCCAGCGTGGCCTCGTGGTAGTCCCCCTTGGCGAAGCCCGTCGTCAGCGTGGCGCACACTTGCTGCCAGGTGGCGGCGTCAATCTTGCGGCCAATGGCGCGGTCGACCACGATGTCGACCTTGCGATCGGCCAGGTTCACGTAGATGAGGACGCCGCAATTGTCTTCCGTGTCCCACACGCCATACTGGGCAAACAGGGCAATGGCGCGCTGGCGATTGCTCAGCCCCGACCAGATAGCCGCAGAGGGCCAGGCCTTTTCCACGATCAGGCGCAGTTCGCCGCGATGCAATTGTTCACCGGCAGTGATGGCGTCGCCGATGCGCGCCAATGTATCGACCGGAAACAGGTGCCGCGCCCTGGCCGAGGTCGAACACCAGTGGCGCCATTGACGCCCTAGTTGTTGCGTGAAGCCCGCCATTACCAATCTCCCGAGGCGCCACCGCCATCGAAACTGCCACCGCCGCCGGAGTAACCGCCGCCTCCGCCGCCGAAACCGCCGCCACCCCCGCCGCCACCAAAGCCACCACCGCGGTTGCTGTGCGCCAGGCTGTCCAGGGCAGCGCCCAGGATGAAGCCAGTGGCGCCACTGCCAAAGCCGTTGCTGCTCAGTTGGTTGCCACGAGAGCCGAAGAAGCGGGCAAACAGGATCAGGCCGAGAAAAATCAGCGGTATGGTCCAGGGAAAGCCACCGCTGTCATTGCGCTGGGCTTGTTGCTGGGGTGATTGATGGGCTTGCGCTTGCGCCGGCGGCGCCGGGAATTTTTCTGCGTCTAAAGTATGGGCAATTGCCCCCACGCCAGCTGCCATGCCTTCGTAATATTGCTTTTTACTGAAGTAGGGGGCTATCACATCCTGCAGGATCTGCTTGGACTTCGCATCGGTCAGTACGCCCTGCACGCCGCGTCCCGACTCGATGCGCATGCGCCGCATGGCCTTGGTATTCTCTGGCGCCACCAGCAGCAGCACACCATCGTCCACTCCCTTGCGGCCCAGTTTCCAGG
The DNA here is from genome assembly GCA_045810445.1 of Massilia sp. GTDB lineage: Bacteria > Pseudomonadota > Gammaproteobacteria > Burkholderiales > Burkholderiaceae_D > Telluria_A. The sequence goes on along the minus strand of JBJMVX010000308.1, from coordinate 5,879 downwards.
CTTCGGCCACGCGAATGCTGTATTGCTCGATTTGCTCGGGCGCAGTCGTCTTGACCGTCAGCACCGCAATCTGGCTGCCTGTCGTCGCTTCGTACTCGACCAGTGTCGTTTCCAGGCGCGCGCGCTCGTCGGGACTGAGCATGCCGGCCTGATCGGTGATATGGCCCTTCAAAGGTGGCACGGGGACAAAATCCTGGGCCTGCGCCATGCCACCCAGGCATAGCGCCAGCCACAGCGAGAACAAGGCGCGCAGTGCGCTCATCTTATTTGCCAAAATTGACGGTCGGCGCCGTCGAAATGGATTTTTCGTTCTCCACCGTGAACGAAGGCTTGGTCTTGTAGCCAAACATCATGGCGGTCAGATTGGTCGGGAACTGGCGCACTTTCACGTTGAAGTCCTGCACCGTTGCAATGTAGCGCTGGCGGGCCACCGTGATGCGGTTCTCGGTACCTTCAAGCTGGGATTGCAGATCGCGGAAGTTGGCGTCGGCCTTGAGGTTGGGGTAGGCCTCGCTCACCGCCATCAGGCGCGACAGGGCGCCAGAAAGTTCGCCCTGCACCTGCTGGAACTTGGCCAGTGCGGCCGGGTCGTTCAAGACAGCAGGCGTAATCTGGAAACTGGTGGCGGCAGCGCGCGCCTTGACCACCGCTTCGAGCGTGCCTTGCTCGTGGGTGGCATAGCCCTTGACGGTGTTGACCAGATTCGGAATCAGGTCGGCGCGACGCTGGTACTGATTCACCACTTCGCCCCAGGCCGCCTTGGTCGCTTCATCCTTGGTCTGGAAATCGTTGTAGCCGCAGCCGGACAGCAGCGTGGTCAGGACCAGGGCAACGGTCAGTTGCGTCCAGCGGGAAAAAGAAGTTGTGCTCATGGCGGGGATCCCGTGATTGTTGTTGAATGGTCAAAAATATACCCTAAAAGCACGGTCTGTGTCCGTTTATGCTGTGCGGCGGACGCGGTACAATGCCGGGTTAGATTAAGACTGCAAGGGGCCTGCCGTGAATTTCATCGATAAACTGTCCGCTGCCTGGACCTCCAACAACTCCTTGCTGTGCGTGGGCCTGGACCCTGACCTGGCCAAGATGCCGCTGGCCATGCAAGGCGCGCCGGACGGGATTTTCAGCTTCTGCAAAGAAATCATCGATGCGACCGCCGACCTGGCCTGCGCCTTCAAGCCCCAGATTGCCTATTTTGCGGCCCTGGGCGCCGAACGCCAGCTGGAAGATATCTGCACCTATCTGCGCAACAGCCACCCGCATATTCCCCTGATCCTCGACGCCAAGCGCGGCGACATCGGCGCCACCGCGCGCCAATATGCGCGCGAAGCCTTCGACCGCTACGGCGCCGACGCAGTGACGGTCAACCCCTACATGGGCTTTGACTCGGTCGAGCCTTACATGGAATGGGACGAGCGCGGCGTGATTGTGCTGTGCCGTACGTCGAACCCTGGCGGCTCGGACCTGCAATTCATGGACGTGGGTGGCACGCCGCTGTATCAGCACGTGGCGCGCCTGGTGGCCGACAAGTGGAATCGCAATGGTCAGTGCGCGCTGGTGGTGGGCGCAACCTTCCCGCAGGAACTGGCAGCGGTGCGCGCCATCATCGGTGACATGCCGCTGCTGGTGCCCGGTGTTGGCGCCCAGGGCGGCGATGTCGAGGCCACGGTCAACGCCGGCAAAACAGGCAAGGGCACCGGCATGATGATCAATTCTTCGCGCGCCATCCTGTATGCCACGCCGCAAGGCACGGAAGACTTTGCCGCAGCAGGGCGCCGCGTCGCGCTGGAAACGCGCGACGCGATCAACCAATACCGCTAAGCACTTCAATACCGCTAAGCCACTTAGCACCAAGACACCCGGCGCTAGCTCGGCGCCAATTCACTCAGCGCGCGGGCGCGATCTCGCCCGCGTAGTCGTACAGCGCGCCAAGAATCTCTTCGGCGCGTTCGTCAGCATCTTCCGACAGCGCATCAATTTCCGCAAACAACTGCTCGATCGTGCGCGCGCCCGCTGCGCCGTCGAACAGGCGCGCTGCCCGATGCGCTTCCCACTGCGCGGTCTCCGCTTCGCTCAGCGTGTGCGGGAAGTTGCGCGCACGGTAGCGAAACAGCAGTTCTGTCAGCCGTTCATCATCAAACGAGGGACGGGCGCTGGCCAGCCGCTCAGGTTTTTCGGCGCGCAAGGTTTCCAGCTTGCGTTTGTCGTTATTGTTGATGAAGCCGCCGTACAGGTCTTCATCAACGTCCGTCTCGCCGGCAGGGGCGGGGCGGTGGTAGACCTGGTCCCAGAGCGCGCCCATGTCCGGCCCTGCCGCCACAGCCAGCGCGTGCACGCGACCCTGTTCCAGATCGATGCCCCAACGCGTGGACATCGTCGACGAGAGCGTCTTCAGGTTGGACACCAGCATGGGCGATTTGTTCAAGTGGATGCTCTTGATCGGCAGACGCGTCACGCCTTCCGGCAAGTCGGCCGTCTTGCTGAACATGCGCAGGCGAATGGTCTCTGCATCGAGGGTGAAAAACTCGGCAGGATCGTAGCGACAATCCCACACCAGCAGCTCATTCTTGTTGCTCGGGTGGGTGGCCAGCGGATATACCAGGGCGATGCAGCCTTGCTCGGCCGGGAACATGCCCGACACATGCAGGAAAGGCTGGCGCTGGGCCGGCGCCATATGCATGCCGATTTCCTCGGCAACCCTGTCCTTTTTATGCAGGCCCAGGCAGAAGTCGAACAGCTTCGGCTGGCGCTCGCGGATCAGGCGCGCCAGGGCTATGGTGGCGCGCACGTCCGACAGCGCATCGTGGGCCGCTTCGTGCAGCAGGCCATTGGCCTTGGCCAGCATCTCCAGCTTGAAACTGGGTTTGCCATCTTCGCGCAAGGGCCACTCTATGCCTTCCGGGCGCAGCGCATAGGTCATGCGCACCACGTCGAGCAAATCCCAGCGTCCGCACTGGTGTTGCCATTCGCGCGCATAGGGATCGATCAGATTACGCCAGAACATGAAGCGGGTGATCTCGTCATCGAAGCGGATCGTGTTGTAGCCCACCCCAATCGTGCCCGCCTGGCTGAACGCTGCCTCAATGGTGGCGGCAAACTGATGCTCTGGCACGCCCCATTCCAGGCATTGCTGGGGCGTGATGCCGGTAATGAGGCAGGAGACAGGATCAGGCAGGAAATCTGGTGCTGGTTGGCAATACAACATGATGGGATCGCCAATTTCGTTCAGATTGGCATCGGTGCGTATGGCCGCAAACTGGGCCGGGCGGTCGCGTCGTGGCTGGGCGCCAAAGGTTTCGTAATCGTGCCAGAGGAAGGTATGGGAGGTCATAAATGGTTAATTGCTGCAGCCGCGCTACAGATTCCGTGAAATGTGCCGATAATCATTAACGTGCACCGAATGCGCCGCTGTGTGGCGCTTATGCTGACGAAGGAGAACGACCATGTCAATCCCTGTTTCCATCACCAATAACCGGGCCGCCGCCCCAACTGGCCTCGACACCGACACGGCCAAGGTCAAAGAGACCGAGACCGCAGGCACGGCAGCAGCCAAGGCCAAGAGTTCGCTCAACAGCGCCATCGTCCAAAGTTCGCTCAGCGTTGCCATTTCTTCGGGCAATGAACCGCTGGCGCTGCTCTACAAGACCGCCATCCAGGGCATCAATGAGGCGCTCGAGCCTGAGCTGGGCAAGGACGCGATCCAGAATGCCGCCGCTAACCAGGACAACTCGGCCGAGGCGACGTCGGACCGCATCGTCAAGCAGTCGACCGCTTTCTATGGCCAGTACCTGCAGCAAAACAAGCTGGAAGACAATGCCGAATCGCGCGGCAAGTTCATCGATCTTATCAAGGGCGGCTTCGAGCAAGGTTTCAAGGAAGCCCAGGACGTGCTGAGCTCGCTAAAAGTCTTGCAGGGCGATATAGCCAGCGGCATCGACAAGACCCACGAGCTGGTGCTCAAGGGCTTTGCCGACTTTGCCGGCGGCAGCTCGGGCGCCGTTGACGGCCAGCCCAGCTCGCCGAAAGCCACTTACTAAAGCGATACCTGGTCGCGCCCGCCGTGCTTGGCACGGTAGAGCGCGGCATCGGCTGCCGCAATCAAGCCCAGCTCATCCATCCCGCTACTGAGCACGGCCACGCCCAGCGAGGCCGTCAGGTGGGGCAGGGCCTGGCGCATGTCCGGGAAGATGCTCGCTTCGCGCATGCGTGCGCACAGGCGCTCGGCCACGCGCAGGGCCAGCACATCGCTGGTGTCGGGCAAAATCACCATCATTTCCTCGCCGCCAAAGCGCACCGCAAAATCGGAGGGGCGCAGCGCCGTGCTGATGACGCCGGCCGCTGCCCGCAGCGCATCGTCGCCGGTCAGGTGGCCGTGGGTGTCGTTGAACAGCTTGAAATGATCCAGGTCGATCATGATCAGGGCCAGCGGCGTCTCGGCGCGCTGGGCCGTGGCCACCACCTTGGGCAGCATGTCGTCCAGCCAGGCGCGGTTGTACAGGCCCGTCAAGCCATCATTCATCGACAACTGGCGGTAGAACTCGCCAAGCTTCTGGCGCCGCCTGAGCACGGCGTTGGCTGCGCGTATGCGAAACGACAGCAGGCGCAGCAGATTGCGCGCCAGGCCATTGGACTGGTCAATCATCTTCCACACCAGCTCGCCATCAATGACCAGCAACTCGGACGCTTCGGTGGCGGCAATGGCGGCCTGGTTGGGACTGTCGTCCAGCACTGCCTGTTCGCCTACGCTCTCGCCTGGCAAAATGCGGCTGACCGTGCCGTCGGCCATGCCGGTTTGGGTGTCGGCCTGCACTTCCAGAGCGCCGGCCAGCACGATGTACAGGCGCGCATGGGAGGACTCCTGGATATGCTGGCCCGCGTCCAGGTGCACCACCGAGCAGTTGGCCAATAGCGGCGCCAGGCGCGCATGGTCCGCGTCATGAAAAAGTTGCAGGTCCTCGATGCGGTAGGGCGAAGCGCCAAAGGTAGCCTTGTGTTCCAATCGTCGTCCTCACAGTAGTCGTACCCAGCGGGCACTTGGCAAGCGCATCATATCAGTGTTCCAATAGCGCCTACTTTCGTTACCGCCATCACCATGAATCTGACTGACGCCCTCGGCACCACCCATGTTCGCGCACCCGAGGCGCGCATTGTCTCGCTGGTGCCTTCCATCACCGAATTGCTGTGCACCCTGGGCCTGGCGCCACAATTGGTGGGGCGTACCGGTTTTTGCATCCACCCGGCCGAGGTGGTCAAGACCATCGCCAAGGTCGGTGGCACCAAGGACGTCAACATCGAGAAGATTCGCAAGCTCGCGCCCACTCACCTGGTGGTCAATATCGATGAGAACGAAAAGCCGACTGTAGAAGCGCTGGCCGAATTCGTCCCCAACATCATCGTCACCCATCCGCTGGCGCCGCGCGACAACCTGGATCTGGCGCGCTTAATGGGTGGTATTTTTGGCGTGGAAGAGACGGCCGAGGCCTGGTGCGGCCAGTTCGAACAGGCGTATGCCGACCTGCAGGCCACGCCCAAGGGACCTGCGGCCACAGTGCTTTACTGTATCTGGCAGGATCCGTGGATGAGCATTTCCGCCGATACCTATATTGCGCGCATGCTCGCTGAACTGGGCTGGCGCACACCGACGCTGGGTGAGTTGCGCTACCCGAGTTTTAGCTGGAGCGAGGAACTGGTGGCTGGCATCGATGGCGTGCTGCTCTCAAGCGAGCCTTACCGCTTTACCCAGCAGCATGTTGACGCGCTTGAGCGCCAGATCGGCAAGCCGGTCTACCTGGTCGATGGCGAGATGTTCTCGTGGTATGGCAGCCGCGCACTGGCGGGCCTGGGGTATTTGCGGGAACTGGCCCAGCAGCGTTGCTGGGGCT
>JBJMVX010000307.1:0-32400 GCA_045810445.1 Massilia sp. | reverse complement strand
GCTGGAGAACCAGGCGATACTCGATAGTGCGGTGCTGGGCATCGCGGTGGTGGAAAATGGTTTTAACCTGCGCTGCAATACCAAGATGGAAGAGCTGTTTGGCTATTCGCCTGGCGAAATCAACGGCCTGTCGGTGCAGTCGCTGTACCCGGAAAAAAGTAGCTGGGAAAAGGCGCGGGCCGAAACGGCGCGCGACTTCCGCGCGGGGCGGGTCAGCATGTCGGAGTTCCAGCTGATGCGCAAGGATGGCAGCCTGTTTTGGGCGCGTCTGTCGGGCCGACCCTTCGACCTGGAAAAGGCCACCGGTCGCTCGGTGTGGCTGGTCGACGATGTCACCTCGCGCCGCGAGGCCGGCGAAGCGGTGCGCCGCGCCCGCGATGAACTGGAGGTGAGGGTACTGGAACGCACGGCCGAACTGGCTGGCGCCAACGCACTGCTGCAAGGCGAGATCGTGGAGAGGCGCCAGGCCGAGGCGCGCGTCCACCATATGGCGTACCACGACAGTCTGACCGGGCTGCCCAATCGCGCACTGCTGGCCGACCGCCTGGACCGCGCGATGCTGGCCGTGCAGCGCTCTGACCGCAAGCTGGCTGTCATGTTCATTGACCTGGACCGCTTCAAGACCATCAATGATTCGCTCGGCCACCTGACGGGCGACTATCTGCTCAAGGAAGTGGCCAGCCGCCTGTGCCGCGCGGTGCGTGCCAGCGATACCGTGGCGCGTCTGGGGGGCGACGAATTCGTGGTGCTGGTGCCGGGCATCCGCCTGGCCGAAGAGTGCTCGAACGTGGCGGAAAAAATTATCGAAGTGCTGGCGACGGCCTTCCCCATCGAAGGGCGCATGCTGCACATCACGCCGTCGATCGGCATCTCGATGTACCCCGATGATGGCGGCGACGTGGAGACGCTGATGCGCCACGCCGATGCGGCCATGTATCACGCCAAGGCAAATGGCCGCAACAATTACCAGTTCTTCATGCAGCGCATGAACCAGGCCGCGGCCCAGCACTTCGAGATGGAAAGCAGTTTGCGCAGCGCGATGGCGAACCAGGAGTTCGAGCTGTATTACCAGCCCATCATCGACACCACCACGCGGCGCCTCCATGCGATGGAAGTGCTGTTGCGCTGGCGCCGTCCAGAACACGGCCTGGTGCTGCCGGACAGCTTCATTCCCATCCTCGAGGAAAACGGCTTGATCGTCCCGGTCGGTGAATGGGTAATGCGGCGCGCCTGCGAGCAGGGTGTGGAGTGGCAGCGCCAGGGGCTCAAGTCAGTGCCGCTGACGATCAATCTGTCGCCGCGCCAGTTCATGAATCGCGGGCTGGTGGAATCGATCCGCAGTGTGATCGACGAAACGGGCATCGATCCCACCTTGGTGGAGTTCGAGATTACCGAGACGGCGCTGATGCAGCATGGCGAGCAGACGCTGGAAATTCTGGGACAAATCAACAGTGTCGGCATCCGATTGTCGATTGACGATTTTGGCACGGGCTATTCCAGCCTGGCCTATCTGAAGCGCTTCCCGGTCAAGAAGATCAAAATCGACCGCGCCTTCATCAAGGACCTTGAAGAGAGTGCCGAAGACCGCGCCATCGTGGCGGCCATCATTGCGCTGTCGAACAGCCTGCAGCTCGAAGTGGTGGCTGAAGGCGTGGAAACGGAAGGCCAGTACGCGCTATTGCAGGCGCACGGCTGCCAGTACGCCCAGGGCTATCTGTTTGCACAACCGCTCGACACGGCCGCCGCCACCGACCTGTTGCGTCTGGCCTGACCGTCACTTATCCCAGCGTGGCAATGACAGGCGCATGGTCCGATGGCTGTTCCCACTTGCGCGGCGCGCGGTCGATCGTGCAGGCCACGCAGCGCTTGGCCAAAGCTTCCGAGAGCAGGATGTGGTCGATGCGCAGGCCCTTGTTCTTCTGGAAGCCCAGCATGCGGTAATCCCACCAGCTAAAGGATTTTTCGGGCTGCTCGAACATGCGGTAGGAGTCCGTCAGCCCCAGGTCCACCAGCGCGGTAAGGGCCGCGCGTTCCTTGTCCGAGCAGAGCACCTGGCCAGTCCACGCGGCCGGGTCATGCACATCGCGGTCATCCGGTGCGATGTTGTAGTCGCCCAGGATGGCCAGGCCGCCTTCGGCATGCGTCACGATCTCGGTGCTGAGCCATTCATGCAGGGACGCGAGCCAGCCCAATTTGTACACATATTTGTCGGTGTCGACTGCCTGCCCGTTGGGTACGTAGGCGCAGATGATGCGCATGCCGGCCACGGTGGCGGCCAGGATGCGCTGCTGCTCGTCGGCGTAGCGCGGGTTGTTCTTGACGACATCGGTAATGGGATGGCGCGCCAGGATGGCCACGCCGTTGTAGGTTTTCTGTCCACTGAAAGCAACCTGGTAGCCCGCTTCATTGATTTCCGCCAGCGGGAACTTATCGTCTGTCATTTTGGTCTCTTGGAGACAGAGTACGTCGACCGGATTTTCCTGCAACCAGCGCAGCAAATGAGGGAGGCGGACTTTCAGGGAGTTGACGTTCCAGGTAGCGATTTTCATGGGCAGGGCAGGGGAGTGGCACAAAGAGTCGCAGTATCAACCCTGCAGCCTTGCTGCGCAAGAACGCATGAGAAGGCAATGAAGTTTTGCAAGATGATAGCTATTTGCACTTATTCTGTTGTTGTGGCAATATCATTGGCATAAACCGCCATGTTCATTGCAAGTAACTATTGTCATTTTCCGTGGAACAGCCTATAAGTGTTGCAAAGTGTAACATCGGTAATACAAAACAACGTTTATCGACTATTGTTACTTACGGGGAATAAAAAATTGTATTCTTATAATTGAGAGAGTATGATACGTAAAGTTGTATTACGGTATTGATCGGGAGAGGTCAGTCCCGGTTTCCTGTAGCACTAGTAAATAGTTGCACTTGTCCTTAAAGCTGGCGGTGGTGTTCGACTGCTAGCGGCGAGGTGGTACTGGCAGCAATATGAGATTGCGGCCAGTGAAGAAAATGCGAACACAGCATTTGTAAAGGATGAAAATGCGAAATGCATTTGAAGCATGGGCCCAGCGTGATGGTCATATCACACGCCGCCGTGAAGACAAGCCCGATGAATACCTCGTCTTCGAGACGCAACGCCGCTGGGTAATCTGGCAGGCAGCGCTCGCGCATGGCAAGACTGCCGCTGCGACGACCAAGTATTCCGCGCCGAAGGTCGCATCGAAGGAGGCTACGGCCGACAACGTGCGTTCCGCTGCGCCGGCCAGCTCCGATGAGACCGCGGTACGTAACCGTGTACTCAACGAAGTGCTGGACGCGTTCAGCGACCTGGATGACACCGCCGGTATCGAAGGCGTGCTCAAAGTAATCCAGGGCCTGAAGAAGAAGCAGAAAGCTCTGGCAGAAGACAAGACCGAGAGCTGATGCAATTCCGGCATTACAAGGGTGGCCTGTACCAATTGGTGTGCGTGGCCACGCTTGAATCGGACCTGTCCGAAATGATTGTCTACACCGCGCCTGACGGGTCCTATTGGACTCGTCCGCGCGACGTATTCTTTGAGATGGTGGAAGTCGACGGCACACTCGTGCAGCGCTTCACGCCAGTTCCGTAGTTCCCGGCCCGTATGCGGCCACACATCCCAGGATCATCATGAACAGATACCAAGCAGTGGTAGGCCTCCTCCTGTCCGCAGTCGCCGTATGCGCCAGCGCCGAAACGGTGGGCTCGGTCGATACCGCGTTCAAACTGATTGGTCCCGACCACAAGGTGGTGGTGGATGTATTTGACGATCCGGTCGTCGGCGGCGTGAGCTGCTATCTGTCGCGTGCTAAAACGGGCGGCGTGAAGGGTGCGCTTGGCCTGGCCGAAGACAAATCGGATGCGTCGGTCGCTTGCCGCCAGGTTGGCACCATCAGTTTCAATGGCAAGGTGCCACGCCAGGATGAAGTGTTCAGCGAACGCTCCTCGATCTTTTTCAAGCACGTGCGCGTGGTGCGCATGGTGGACGCCAAGCGCAATGCCTTGGTCTACCTGGTCTATTCGGACCGCCTGGTCGATGGCAGCCCGAAGAACAGCGTGACGGCCGTCCCGGTCCCGGCCAACCTGCCGATCCCCGTCAAGTAGGACTCATGATCGCCGCAAAGCTGCCGTTAATAGGGTGAACGGACTACAGCAGGTGGACGAGATGGCAATGATGAAGATGATGGGCGCATGCGCGCTCGCCAGTGTGCTGGCGGGATGCGCGACGGTGAGCGAGTCGCACCAGCAGGATCTGATGGTGCGCACCATCCAGGACAACCGTGAGATCGGCGGCGTTGGTTGCGTGTTGAGCAATGATGCGGGGCGCTGGTTTGTGGTCTCGCCAGGGCATGTCACTGTGACCAAGAGTGCGGGCAGTCTGAATGTCGATTGCAAGAAGGGCGTGGTCAGTGCGGGGATCGACCGCTTCGGATCGCGTCCGAACACCAGTGCCACGATAGGCAATGCGGTGACGACCCTGGGCCTGGGTTATTTGATGGACAAGCGCACCGGGGCGGGGTTTGAGTACCCCGAGACGCTGACAGTGCTGATGCAAAAGACTGGCAGGCAGGCGCCGTATGAGGACGAACACCAGGAAATGACGAGCAGCGTAGTGTACTGAGACGGGTCCTTGCTGTAAGCGCCATCAGCGGCCACGCCGAGCGCTGTGACCCCGCCGGCGGCAGTAACAACTCCCCGCACGCGGCGCCAACCTTGCCCAGCACGCGGCGTCAACCTTGCCCAGCACGCGGCGCCAACCTTGCCCAGCACGCGGCGCCGACTTTTCCTCAACACTGTCCTTGCGAAAGCGAGGACCCATACGAGGCCAACGCAGAGTTGGCGCATCTAATCAAGTTGGCGTGTTATGGGTCCTCGCTTTCGCAAGGACAGTGAATGTAAAGGCGGGCAGTCGAGGTGAGCAAGCAGATTTGATCCGCACCACTTGCAACTGCTTCAAAAAGAAAAGCCCCATCCGCCATCAGGCGCATGGGGCTTTTTTTGCATCGCGCTTAAACGCGATTGATCAGGAAGGTCGTCAGCAGCGGCACAGGGCGGCCGGTTGCACCTTTCGCGCCGCCCGATTTCCACGCCGTGCCAGCGATATCGAGGTGGGCCCAGGTGTACTTGCGGGTGAAGTTTTCAAGGAAGCAGGCTGCCGTTACGCTGGCGCCACCAGGGGTGCCAATGTTGGCCAGGTCGGCAAAGTTCGACTTGAGCTGCTCGTTGTAGGCTTCTTCAATCGGCAGGCGCCATGCGGTGTCGCTTGCTGCCTTGCCGGCGGCCAGCAGCTCGGCTGCCAGCGCTTCGTGGGCGGCGTCGCTGCGGGTGAACAGGCCCGAGTTGTGATTGCCCAGGGCGACAATGCAGGCGCCGGTCAAGGTGGCGATGTCCACCACGGCAGCCGGGTTGAAACGTTCGCAATAGGTCAGCGCATCGCACAGAATCAAACGGCCTTCCGCATCGGTGTTGAGCACTTCAATGGTCAAGCCATTCATGCTGGTGACGATGTCGCCCGGCTTGGTGGCGCGACCCGACGGCATGTTTTCGCAGGTCGCGATGACGCCGATGACGTTCAGTTTCAGGCCCATTTCGCCAATCGCGCGGAAGGTGCCCAGCACCGAGGCAGCGCCGCACATGTCGTACTTCATTTCGTCCATGCCTGGACCGGCCTTGATCGAGATGCCGCCCGTGTCAAAGGTGATGCCCTTGCCAACGAGGACCACAGGCGCGTCCTTCGCCTTGCCGCCCATGTGCTTGATGACGATGAACTTCGGCGGCTCGTCGCTGCCGTTGGTGACCGACAGGAAGCTGCCCATCTTCAGCGCTTCGAGCTGCTTGCGCTCCAAGACTTCGACCTCAAACTTGTAGTCCTTGCCCAGCTTTTTGGCGGTGCTGGCCAGGTAGGTCGGGGTGCAGACGTTGGCTGACAGATTGCCCAGTTCCTTGGTCAGGTCCATGCCGTTGGCGATCGCGATCGCCTGAGCCAGCGCGGCCTTGGTGTCCGTGGTGGCAGCCGCTGCCAGGGTGATTTTCTTCACGCCGGTTGGCGCCGGGTCTTTCTTGCTCTTCTGGGCGTCAGTGCGGAACACGCTTTCATGGGCGGCGCAGACGATGGTGCGAATCGACCAGCTGGCGTCGCGCTCTTTTACGTCGGCCAGTGGAAGTGCGATAATGGCATCTGCAGCGCCCAGCGAGCCGAAGGCTTTGAGTGTGGCGCTCACGGCGGAGCTGAAGCTTTTTTCGCTGATGGCGTCTTCGCTGCCCATACCAACGAGCAGCACGCGCGCAGCGGCAGCGCCGCTCACGCCGCGCAGCAGCAGTGTGGTGCCAGCTTTGCCGCTGATATCGCCCGACTTGAGGGCGGCGCTGATTTCACCGCCTTGATCGAGGGCTTTAGCTGCCTGCGACAGTTTTTTGTTATCGAATACCGCAACTGCGACACAGCCAGTTTTGGCTGCCGCAATGGTGTTTTTTGTGTCGAATGCTTTTATGCTAAAGTCCATTTGAATCTCCATTTCGTGTATGTGACGCGCACTGCTTAACCTGTGATTATAAATTCGAATGATCTTTCAACGCGCATTGCAACGTGAATTGGCCGCTTCGGCCGGCGCGACTTTCACGGTGCTCTTTACCATCCTCGTCACCTGGACGCTGATCTCCATCCTGGGCAAAGCCGCCGGCGGCAGGGTCGCGTCAGGCGACGTGGTGTCATTGATCGTGTTCGCAATGCTGAATTATCTGCCAACTGTCCTGACTCTCACCAGCTTTATTTCTGTTTTGACCGTTGTGACGCGCAGCTACCGCGATTCCGAGATGGTCGTCTGGTTTGCCTCCGGTCTGTCGCTAGTGCGCTGGATTCGTCCTGTCCTCAATTTCGGCCTGCCGCTGGTGCTGCTGGTCGGTTCCATGAGCCTGTTCGTCACGCCCTGGGCCAAGATGAAGAGTGCCGAATTTGTCCAGCGCTTTGAAAAGCGCGAAGACTTGAAAAAAGTCTCGCCCGGCCAATTCAAGGAATCTTCATCCAGCAACCGCGTCTTCTTTGTCGAAGGCGCCGCCGGCGATTCGACCGTGGTGCAAAATGTGTTCGTCAATACGGTCGAAGGCAAGCTCAGTACCGTGGTGGTGGCCAAGGAAGGCATCATCGAGGGCGATGGCAAGGGCGGCCAGTTCCTGGTCCTTAAAAACGGGCGCCGTTACCAGGGCACGCCTGGCCAGGCCGATTTCCAATCCATGGAGTTTGAACGCTACAGCATGCGCGTGGCCACCAAGGCTGCCGTGATGGATGGCGAGCTGCCGGCCAACGCCACTTCCACCGAAGCCCTGCTGGAGAAACCGACCAGGGTTGGGCGGGGCGAGCTCTTGTACCGCATCGGCACGCCCATCACCTGCCTGCTGCTCATTCTACTGGCCATTCCCCTCGGCTTCGTCAATCCGCGCGCCGGTAGCGCGGCCAACCTGATCATCGCGCTGCTTATTTTTATTAGCTACATGAATTTGCTGAACCTGGTGCAGGCCAGCGTGGCGCAAGGCAAAGTGGAGTTTGGGATGGCCTGGTGGCCGCTACATCTGCTGGTCGGACTGTGGGCACTGTCCATGTTTGCCTGGCGCCTGAACGTGAATCACCGCTATCACCCCAAGGTCTTATGGGCGGCCTACAAGCGGCGCCACCACATGCTGCCCAAGGTGGAGTGCGCCAAATGAAGACCCTGCAACGGTATTTCACCGTCTCCATCCTGCAGGCAGTGGCCTTTGCGCTCATTGCCTTCCTGTCGCTGAACGCTTTTTTTGACCTGACCAACGAGCTGCCCAATATCGGCAAGAGCGGCTACGGCGTTCAGCATGCCTTCCTGTACGTGATCCTGCGCCAGCCCTACCATGTGTTTGAGGTCATGCCCATTGCGTCCCTGCTGGGCACCATTTACACGATGGCGCAATTTGCATCGAGCTCGGAATTCACCATCATGCGCGCGTCGGGCATGTCGACCCGTATGGCGGCCTGGATGCTCTTCAAGATCGGCATCATCCTGGTGCTGGTGACCTTTGTGTTTGGCGAATTGATTGCGCCGCGTAGCGCGCCGCTGGCCGAAAAACTGCGCCTGTCAGCGCGCGGTGCCACCATTTCGCAAGGCTTCGTGTCCGGCATGTGGACCAAGGACGTGATCCGCGATGCGCCCAACGGCAAAATCGTCGGTTCGCGCTTTTTCAATGTGCGCCAGTTCCGCGACGACGGCAAGCTGATGGATGTTCGTCTGTACGAATTTGACACCAACTTCCGCATGCGCTCCCTGATCACGGCAGCACGCGCCAGTTACAAGGGCGATAGTACCTGGCGCCTGGAAGACGTGACCGAAACGCTGTTCTCCAACACCGGGCCCTTGCCCGATGCGGCAAAAAGCGACGCGAACAGCGGCCCGGCCACCTTTGGCCAGGAGAGCAGTGCCGTCACCACGCGCAAGCTCGAAGGCATGGACCTGGTCTCTGAAATCACACCCAAGATCATTTCGGTGTCGGCCTCCGATCCGGACCGCATGTCGGCCAACGAGCTGGCCGTGTACACGCGCCACCTCAATGAAAACAAGCAGGAGGCTGAGCGCTTCAAGATCGCCTTCTGGAAGAAACTGATCGATCCGCTGGCCATTTTCGTGATGATGGCGCTGGCGCTGCCGTTTGCCTACATGCAGGCGCGTAGCGGTGGCGTGAGTCTCAAGATTTTCGTCGGGATCATGATCGGGGTCGGCTTCATGCTGGTCAACAGCCTGTTCGCCCATATCGGCCTGCTCAGTTCCATGCCGCCCATACTCACGGCCATTGCCCCCAGCCTGGTGTTCATGACGCTGGCGCTGGTGGCGCTGTGGAAGGTGGAGCGCATATGACGCGGGCCTTGGTCCTGTTTGCACACGGTGCGCGCGCTGCCTCCTGGGCCGCGCCGTTCGAGCGCCTGCGCGACCTGACCCAGGCCCGCATGCCCGATGTGCCGGTGTCGCTGGCCTTCCTGGAACTGATGGAGCCGCGCCTACCGGCCCAGGTCGCGGCGCTGGCAGAACAGGGCGTGACCAGCCTGACCATTGTTCCCGTCTTCCTCGGTCAAGGCGGCCATCTGCTGCGCGACCTGCCGCTGCTGGTGGCCGAGCTACAGAGCGCGCATCCACAGCTGGCCATCGCGGTAGCCGGTGCGGTCGGCGAAGACCCGGATGTCATCAAGGCGATGACCGACTATTGCGTGGCAGCCCACCTGAAAAACAGCTGAGCGGCTGTCGCATATTCGCCAAAGACCCTGCCTGCCGGCGAATAAACGTTGTCGGGGAAACCATTTTTTCGCATGGCGGGAGTAAAATGCCCGCATCATGAGCACCTCCATCCGACCTCTCCGGCACGATCTGCTGCCACAAAAGACCGCCCGCGGCATCCGCTTCACCTTTGAGGGAGGCCCCGAGGTGGAATCGGTGGCTGTCGCCGGTACGTTCAACAGCTGGGTGGGTGACGCCGCACCGCTCACGCGCGTGGGCGCATCCACCTGGCAGACGACGGTGGCAGCCGGTCCCGGACGCCACCACTACAAGTACGTGGTCAATGGGCGCGCATGGATACGAGATCCTGCCAATCCCTGGATTTCGGAAGACGCCCAGGATAATTCCTGCCTGACGATCAACGAGTTTGGCGATATCTTCATCCGCACGGGTGACGTGTCGCAGCAAACCCCGGGCGACCTGTATCGCCGCCGCACGGCCGTGACCAGCCCACAGTGGCTCGCCGATGGCATCATCTACCAATTGTCGGTGCGCGCCTTCGGCGGCAGCTTCGACGGCGTGCGCCAGCGCCTCGATTATCTGCAGGACCTGGGCGTGAACATTATCTGGATGATGCCGGTGCAGCCGCTGGGAGAAGTGCGCCGCAGTGGCGCGCTGGGCGACCCGTACGCGGTGCGCGACTTCAACGCCATCGATCCGGCCCTGGGCGACGCGGCGGGCCTTCGCGCATTGATCGCCGACCTGCACCAGCGTGGCATGCGCATCATCTTCGACTGGACGCTTAACCGCGCCAGCTGCGATAACGTGCTCACGCAAAGTCATCCCGAGTGGTTCACGCGCGACGCCAGCGGCAAATTGCACTATGCAGTGCCGCAGCGTGCCCATTTCACCGGTTTCGATTTCAGCCAGCCGGCCTTGCGGGCCTGGTTGATCAAGTCCATGCAGGATTGGGTGACCGGTTTTGACCTGGATGGCATGCGCTTTGATGACGCCGACATCACGCCGCTCGACTTCCTTGACGAATTGCGTGCCGGCCTGGCTGCCGTGCGGCAGGACATCGCGCTGATCTCACAGTCGACCGATGAATTGCACCACCTGGACGCCTGCGACCTGACCTACGATGGCGGCGCGCGCGAAACCATGCTGCGCGTGGCCAGCGGCGCCGCCAATGCCGACGCCTTACGCTGGCAGTGGGAAGAATCGACTTACACGTTCCCGCGCGGTGCGCTGCGCATGCGCTGGCTCGAGGAAAAAGAGCAGGGTAGGGCCTGGCGTTATTTCGGGCCCGGTCTGCATCTGGCCGCAGCTGCCGTGCTGCTCACGCTCGACGGTGTGCCGCACCTGCTGATGGGGCAGGAATTTAACGAGCCGCGCTGGCAGAACTGGATGTCGCTGGCCGAACCGTTCGAACTCGATTGGGGCAGCTTTGAGCAGGCCACGTTCGACCACTACAAGGCCCTGATCGCGCTGCGCAAAGCCCACGCGGCCTTGCGTCAGGGTGCAGTGCATTTCGTGCGCAGCGGCGCTCCAGCGCTATTGCTGTTCTGGCGTAGTACGCCGGCCGAACGGATGCTGGTGGCGGTCAATCTGGGCGAGCAGCCTTGTGCACTGCCTGCGGCCTTCGCCCAGCATCAGCTGCTGTATTCGCGCGGTGTCGACGGCGATCAACTGCTCGCTTACGCCTGCGCCATCGCCCGCGCGCACTGAGGTACTCGTTAGCGCGGATGCGCGCTGAACCGCCCGAACAGCGAGGGCTTGCGCGGTGCCGGCAAGGCTTGGTCGACCACAGCCGCCCATTGCTCGGACAGTTGCTGGCAGGTGGCGCGTAGGACAGGCGTGAGCGAGCCGTGAGCCGCCAGCGCCTTGAGGTGCCGTTCAATGACCGACGCCAGCTTGACGCAGGACCCATCTCGGCCGGCCAGCGCGCTGTAGTGGGTCATCAGGTGCAGGGCGCTGGAGACCAGCAGCTCTGGTTGCGGTGCAGCACCGGCGCTTCCGGCCGGCAGGGGAAAAGCCTTCTCGATTGCCATCACTCCTCCATTAATGAGAATAATTCTCATTTAGATTATGGCGGATGTGATTGGCCTTTGCAAGCGCAGCTTTTCGTGCTGCCCTTTTATTTCTCGCCCTTGAGCATTTTGCGGATCAGGTCGATGTTGGCTTGCTGTTCCGGCGTATAGCTGCTGTACAGGGTGGCGCTCTTGAGCTTGTCCATGGTCGACTCTTGCGACACAAAAGTGCCGGCGTGCAGCAAAGCGTGCGCCGAGAGGACGAAATCACGGCTGGTGAGGCCATTTTTGGCCAGGGCGGCACTGGTGAGCGTATCGCGGTCGACCTTGCGGATGGCTGCCTCGATCGATTTGTCCGGGTCGACTTCGGGTTCGGCCTGGGGCGCGCCCGGCTTTTGCTGCATTTTCATGTCAGCTTCGGCTGCTTGCAGCTTCTGGATCAGGGCCATGCTCAATTGGAAATGCGTCGCGTCTTCGGCAGCGTAGGCTGGGGCCGAGAGCAACATGACGCAGGCGAAGGCCGCTGGCAGGATGTGCTTGAATGTCTTCATCAGGGTGTCCGTTTGTTTCGGGAAAAATACCGGCTTAAATTGTAAAGCATTTCATTTTCAAAAGCGCTGAACTTGTTCTGGATCAAACGGAACATAGCCGCAGCCGTTTGACGCCCCCTGTCCGCGCGCACAAACTTTCCTGATCCCTGATCCGACCAGGAGCACGCCATGTTCCATTCCACCGTCAAACAATTGTTCCGCGAGCTAGAGCACGCATGGCGTCGCGTCGAGCAGGGCTTGCTGGCCCTGGGCGCTGAAAGGCGCTGCGCATTGCGGCTGGACCGGGTCGCAGATCGCCTGGTGGCCATGGGCGAGCGCATCGACCTGCTGCGCGCGCGCATGCAAGCCGACACACATCGCGAGGCCATCGACCCCGATGGCGCCTTGCGCGCGGCGCTCGCTGGATTGAAGGAAGACATACGCGGCATACGCTGTCAGTTGGCGGCCATGCACAGCGCGCGGCTCGGGGCACGCATGCAGCGCGCCTTTGCACGTTTGTCCAGCGTGGCCGAACACACTTTTGTGCGAGCCGACCGACTGCAGTGGGATATCACCGAACACGAACAGTTGGTGGCCGCCGCTCCTGCGTCCTAGTCGTCAGGCGCGTCGCAGGTTGGCCGCCGGTGCGGCCTCGGTATCGTCCTGCTGGTGGGCGCGCTGATGCATCGCTTCGCCCAGCATGACCAGCACTGGACCGTGCGCTGCTCCCAGGCCGTGAGCCAGGGTCGCCAGCGTCAAACGGAAGATGCGCTGATCGGGGCGGCTGCAGTTTTCAATGACCACCACCGGCGTATCGGGACGGCGTCCCTGATCCAGCATGCGCTGGGCCGTGACGGTCGCCTCGCGTCCACCCATGTACTGGACCAGCGTGTCGGTGTCCGGAATGGCCGCGTGGCCGGCCAGCTCGGGCGCCGTGCTGGAGGTGAAGAAGGCCACGCTGCGCGCCACGCCGCGCTTGGTCAGGGGCTGCTTGGTGGCCGCAGCCGCTGCCACGGCCGTTGTAATGCCGGGTACCACTTCCACCTCGATGCCGGCCGCTTCCAGCGCGCTCAACTCTTCATCGGCGCGACCGAACAGCATGGGGTCGCCCCCTTTCAGACGCACGACCAGCGGCACCTTGTGGGCCTGGTCGATCAACTGCTTGTTGATGAAGGCTTGGGCGGTCGAGAGCTGGCCGCAGCGTTTGCCGACCAGGATTTTCTCTGCCTGGGGGCACAGGGCCAGCATCTCGTCCGTCACCAGCGCGTCGTGCAGCACCACGTCCGCTTGCGCCAGGAGGCGCGCGCCACGCAGGGTGATCAGGTCCTGGGCGCCGGGGCCGGCACCCACCAGATAGACTTTGCCAAGTGCAGCCATGTACAGCTCCTTATTGGTCCAGGCGGATCATGCCGGCGGCCACCGTCTGGTGCGTCACTTCATCGATGAGGATGAAGGCGCCCGTTGCGCGGATGTCAGCATACGCATCGGCTGCCAGCGGCTGCTGCACGGTCAGGGAGATGCGTGCGATGTCATTGAGCTTCAAGCCCTGGGCCGGGTGGCGCTCCTGGGTGTTAATGTCCAGGAGGGTGTCCACCGCGGTGACCTTGGCGCCGGTCTGCTTGGTGCCATGCTTGATCCAGTATTTGCGGCGCAGGTCCAGCGCCTCGTCCGACATCCAGCACACGTCCGCGCTCAGGGTCTTGAGCAGGGTGGCCGGTTGCTCGGCGCCGGCCAGGAGGTCGCCGCGCGAGATGTCCAGATATTCGTTGAGCAGGATGGTGACCGATTGGCCCACCACAGCCGATTGGTGCGAGCCTTCCAGGGTCACGATGTCCTTGACGGTCGCGCTCTGGCCCGAAGGCTGCACCACCAGCTTGTCGCCGACACTGACCTTGCCCGCCTCGATGCGACCCATGTAGCCGCGGAAGTCGTTCGCTTCGTGGCCGTTGTGACGGGCCACCAGTTGCACCGGAAAGCGGAAGGGCGCGTGGTGCGATTCGTCGTATACCGACAGCGATTCGAGCAGCTCGATCAGGGTCGGGCCCTGGTACCAGGCCATTTTCTCGCTGGCGTCGACCACGTTGTCGCCGGTCAGGGCCGACAGGGGAATTGGGGTGATGTCCTTCAGGCCCAGGGTCGCGGCAAACTCCTTGTAGGCCTTGACGATGCGATCGTAGGTGGCCTGGTCGTAGTCGATCAGGTCCATCTTGTTGACGGCGACGACCACGTGTTCGATCTGCAGCAGGTGGGCAATGGTGGAATGGCGCTTGGTCTGGATCAGCAGGTCCACGCCACCGTCTTCGCGCAGCTTGACCTTGGAGACGTCGATCAGAATGATGACTGCGTCCGCCGTCGAGGCGCCGGTCACCATATTGCGCGTGTACTGCTCGTGCCCAGGCGTGTCGGCGATGATGAACTTGCGCTTGGGCGTGGCGAAGTAGCGGTAGGCCACGTCAATGGTGATGCCTTGTTCCCGCTCGGCTTCCAGGCCGTCCGTGAGCAGCGACAGGTCCACCGTGTCGCCCACGGTGCGTT
The DNA here is from genome assembly GCA_045810445.1 of Massilia sp. Lineage (GTDB taxonomy): Bacteria > Pseudomonadota > Gammaproteobacteria > Burkholderiales > Burkholderiaceae_D > Telluria_A. The sequence goes on along the minus strand of JBJMVX010000307.1, from coordinate 18,062 downwards.
TGTGCTTGGAGCGCGACATGGCGTCCAGCTGGTCGGCGAAGATACCTTTGCTGTCAAACAGCAGGCGGCCGATCAGGGTGCTCTTGCCGTCGTCGACGGAACCGGCGGTAATAAAGCGGAGCAGTCCGCGCTCGGTCAGCTTTTCATTCATGGCGTTCATTAGAAATATCCTGCTTTCTTGCGTTTTTCCATGGACGCTTCGGAGGTCTGGTCGTCCATCCGGGTGGCGCCGCGTTCGGTGATCTGGGTGACTGCCGTCTCGGCGATGATCGCTTCGACCGTGGCGGCATCCGAGGATACCGGGCAGGTACACGAAATGTCGCCCACGGTGCGAAAGCGCACGACCTGGGTTTCGACCGTTTCGCCTTCGCTGGCCGGGGTCAGGTCCGTGAGCGGCACCAGCAGGCCGTTGCGCGGGATGACCTGGCGCTCGTGGGCAAAATAGATCGGTGGCAGTGCCAGCTTCTCGCGCTGGATGTACAGCCACACATCGAGTTCGGTCCAGTTTGAAATCGGGAATACCCGCATGTTTTCGCCCGGATGAACACGCGTGTTATACAGGTCCCACAGTTCCGGGCGCTGTGCCTTCGGGTCCCACTGTCCGAATTCGTCGCGGAAGGAAAAGATGCGTTCCTTGGCACGGGCTTTTTCTTCGTCGCGGCGGGCGCCGCCTATGCAGGCGTCGAATTTGTGCTCGGCGATGGTCTCGAGCAGCGTGACTGCCTGGGCTGCATTGCGCGAATCCGTCAAGGGATTGCGCAGGCGTACCGTGCCCTTCTTGATCGAGTCTTCCACCGAGCCGACGATCAGGCGCTCGCCCAGTTCGGCGGCGCGCGCGTCGCGAAAGGTGATCACTTCGGCGAAATTGTGGCCAGTGTCGATGTGCACCAGGGGGAAGGGGAATTTGCCGGGGCGGAAAGCCTTTTCAGCCAGGCGCAGAAGCACCACCGAGTCTTTACCACCCGAGAACAGCAGCGCCGGATTGGCGCATTCGGCAGCCACTTCGCGCATGATGTGGATCGCTTCCGATTCGAGCGCGTCGAGGTGGCGCGCATTGACGTCGGTGAGTACGCGCGGGATGTCGGTTGTAGTATTCATTGTGCGAGACCTGTTCTTGTAATGGCTTAGGCAGCCACGGATTTAATGCGTATCAGTTTGCCGTCGACCATGTGCAGGCCGCATTCCTTGGAATCGGGATTCTCCCACCACCAGCGGCCAGCCCGTACGTCCTCGCCCGGCAGGGTGGCGCGCGTGCAGGGGGAGCAGCCTATCGAGGGGAAGCCCTGATCATGCAAGGCATTGTACGGCACCTGATGGTCGCGAATGTAGTTCCAGACATCCTGCTCCGACCAGTCGGCCAGCGGGTTAAACTTGGTCATGCCGTGGGCCGCATCGTCTTCCTCGACATGCAGTTCGGCGCGCGTGCTCGATTGGGCGCGGCGCTGGCCGGTGACCCAGGCCCTGTTGCCGGCCAGGGCGCGGCCCAGTGGTTCGACCTTGCGAATACGGCAGCACTCGCGGCGCATCTCGACACTGTCATAAAAGGCGTTCAGGCCATTTTGGGCTACATAGGCGTCGACGGACTCGGTCTGCGGACGGTAGACGGTCACGTCGTAGCCGTAGGTCGCCTTGATCTGCTCAAGCACGGCCAGCGTTTCCGGATGCAGGCGACCGGTATCAAGCGAAAAAATCGTGATCGGCAGACCCGCTTTGAGTATCAAATCAGTCAGGACCATGTCTTCGGCGGCCAGGCTGGAAGCAAAGACGGCCGGCGTAAAATCGGCGGCAATGCGCGCCAAGGTCTGGCGCGTGCTGTCAATGAGGGCGTTGATGTCACTCATGGTGGGCCTCAGATGCCGTAACCGACGTCGCTGGACTCGATGCGCACATCGCGCTCCTGGCGGCGAAACAGGGGCGACTTCTGGTCGACTGATGTCTGATAGACCTCGGAGAAATCGGTCAAGCCCTTGAGCGCGTCATGGATATTGCGATCCTGGCGCGTGGCGAAGGCGTCAAAGCCGGTGCGCTGCATCTGGAACAACTGGTCACGCAATACGTCGCCAATGGCTCGCAGTTCGCCCGTGTAGGCCAGGCGCATGCGCAGGTTGTAGGCGATCGAGTAGCCGCGGCCATCGGTAAATTTCGGGAAGTCCACGGCGACCACGGCAAATTTGTCCAGCTCACCCTTGAGTACTTCGGGACGCTCGTCGGAAGCGATCCAGACACCAATGGCAGCGCGTGCAGACAAGTTCTCGCGTTGCGCCTGCCAGACGGTCAGCGGCACGATGATTTTGCCATCCGGGACCACGACGTCGGCCGCTGATTCGCCTTCGGCCAGGCGCAGTACCTGCCAGTCGTCGGCGACGACGGCGCGACCCTTGATGATGTGTGCGTGATGATCAAGCATAGTGGTCTTCCCCAACCAGTTCGCCCGCCTTGATCGGCGTGGCATACACATGTTCCTTGAATGGCGCGATACCGAGGCGTTGCGCGGTATCGACGAAGCGTTCCTCTTCGGTGCGCTCACGTACGTAGACCTGCAGCAGACGGTCTATCACTTCCGGCATCTGCAGGGCCGAGAACGAGGGGCCGATGATCTTGCCAATGGCCGCGTTGTTACCCTGGGCGCCGCCAATCGACACCTGGTACCACTCGCTGCCATCCTTGTCCACGCCCAGCACACCAATCGAGCCCACGTGGTGGTGGCCGCAGGCGTTGATGCAGCCTGAGATATTGAGTTCGATGTCGCCGATATCGTGCTGGAAGTCGAGGTTGTCAAAGCGCTCGGCGATGGCAGCGGCAATCGGCAGCGACTTGGCATTGGCCAGCGAGCAGAAGTCGCCGCCCGGGCAGCAAATCATGTCGGTCAAGAGGCCAATGTTTGGCGTGGCCAGGCCCTGGGCCTTCGCTTCCTGCCACAGCTTGAACAATTCGCTCTGCTTGACGTCGGCCAGCACCAGGTTCTGCTCGTGCGTGACGCGCAGTTCGCCGAAGCTGTAACGCTCGGCCAGGTCGGCCACGAAATCGATCTGGGTGGCCGTGGCGTCGCCTGGCGGCACGCCGGTCTTCTTGAGCGAGAGCAGGGCGATCGCGTAACCAGGCACCTTGTGGGCCTTGACGTTACGCTTTAACCAGTTGGCGAAGGCCTTGTTGTCGGCATGTTCGGCCAGCGGGTCGATGGCGCTCAGGCTTTCGTAGGGATGCGGCTTGAAGTAGGCGGCCACGCGCGCCATTTCGTCCTCGGTCAGGGTCGATGGGCTGTCCTTGAGGTCTTCCCATTCGGCTTCCACCTGGCGCGTGAATTCTTCCACGCCCAGGGCCTTGAGCAGGATCTTGATGCGGGCCTTGTACTTGTTGTCGCGCCGTCCGTACTGGTTATAGACGCGCATGACCGCTTCGATGTAGGTGAGCATATGCTGCCATGGCAGGAACTCGCGCACCACGCTGCCCAGGATGGGCGTGCGGCCCATGCCGCCGCCGACCATGACCTTGAAGCCGATTTCACCGGCGGCGTTGTGCACCACCGTCAGGCCAATGTCATGCACGGCGATGGCGGCGCGGTCTTCCACGGCGCCGTTGATGGCGACCTTGAACTTGCGCGGCAGGGCGGCAAACTCGGGATGGAAGGTGCTCCATTGGCGCAGCACTTCCGCGTAGGGGCGTGGATCGATGATCTCGTCATGCGCCACGCCCGCGTACTCGTCGGAGGTGATATTGCGGATGCAGTTGCCGGAGGTTTGAATGGCGTGCATTTCGACCGAGGCCAGGTCGGTCAGAATGTCAGGCGTCTGTTCAAGTTCGATCCAGTTGAACTGGATGTTCTGGCGCGTCGTGAAGTGGCCATAGCCGCGGTCATATTTGCGGGCGATGTGGCCAAACATGCGCATCTGGGCCGAGGAGAGCAGGCCATAAGGCACGGCAATGCGCAGCATGTAGGCGTGGCGCTGCATGTACAGGCCGTTTTGCAGGCGCAGCGGCAGGAATTCGGCTTCGGTCAGCTCATCGTTGATGCGGCGCGCGACCTGGCTACGGTACTGGGCGATGCGTTCCTTGACGATGAGGTGGTCATATTTGTCGTAGCGATACATGTGTCATCCTGTTTTTGGGACTTGTTGCATGAAGAGGGCCATAGACTCTCCCCAAACTAGCCCCAATGGTAATAAACTCGTCCTTTATTCCAAACTACTAAGAATTTATTTGCTTATATGCGTAACAGGCATAAGCAATCTTATAAAATGTGCGATGACTAAAGAAAAGCAGCCATGAATCTCCACCAATTGCGTTTCGTACGCGAGGCCGTGCGCCAGAACTACAACCTGACCGACGCTGCCAAGGCCTTGTTTACCTCGCAACCAGGTGTGTCAAAGGCCATCATCGAGCTTGAAGAAGAGCTTGGCGTTGACATTTTTACACGGCATGGCAAGCGCATCCGCGGCCTGACCGAGCCGGGCCGGCTGGTGCTCGAATCGGTCGAGCTGATCATGCAGGAAATTGACAGCCTCAAGCGCATCGGCAAGGAATATGCGGCCCAGGACAGTGGCAGCTTCACCATTGCCACCACCCATACCCAGGCCCGCTATACGCTGCCCAAGGTGGTGCAAGCTTTCATGCTCAAGTATCCCAAGGTGCGCCTGTCGCTGTTGCAAGGCAACCCGCGCCAGATCGCGGAAATGGTGCAGCGCGACCAGGCCGACCTGGCCATTGCCACCGAGTCGGTAGCCGGCGTCGATGGCCTGATCACCTTGCCCTGTTATCAGTGGGAGCATGTGGTGGTGGTCCCGCCTGACCATCCGCTGCTCAAATCGAAGGCAGTGTCGCTGGAAGAAATTGCCACCTATCCCTTGATTACCTACGACGGCGCCTTTGCCGGCCGCAGCAAGATTGACCACGCTTTCAGCCTGCGCGGCCTGAAACCGGACGTGCTGCTCGAAGCCATCGATGCTGACGTGATCAAGACTTATGTGGAACTGGGCATGGGACTTGGTATCATAGCGGGGATGGCGTTCGACCCCGAGCGCGACAAGAACCTGCGGGCCATTCCTGTGGGCCACCTGTTCGGCATGAATGTGTCGCGCGTGGCGGTCAAGCAGGGCGCCTATCTGCGCAGTTATATTTACACCTTTATCGAGCTCCTGGCCCCCACCCTGAACCGCAAGCTGGTGGAATCTGCCATGAGTGGCAATAAAGACAATTACGAGTTGTAGTCCCTAAGAAAAACATGATCACCGAACAATCTGCCCAGTTTTACGCGAAAACCGCCTCCAATCACGACCGCATCTACGACCGCCCCGAGCGCCAGGACGACCTGGCCGCCATGCGTGGCCACGTAGCCGAGGTGCTGCGCGGCCACACCGTGCTGGAGCTGGCCTGTGGCACGGGCTTCTGGACCCGTACCATCGCCGAGGTAGCCGACCGTGTGGTGGCCACCGACATCAATCCGGAAATGATCGCCATGGCGGCCTTGCGCAAGCTGCCGGCCGACAAGGTGAGCCTGCGCGTGGCTGACGCCTACGACCTGCCGGCTGACATAGGCGAGTTCACGGCGGTCTTCATTGGCTTCTGGTGGTCGCACGTCAAACGTGAAGGGCAGGAAAAGTTTTTGGCTCAGTTGAAGGCCAAGATCGGCAAGGACATCCTGGTGGTCTTGCTCGACGATGTGTATGTGGAAGGCTTGTCCGAGACGGTCGCGCGCACCGATGCGGAAGGCAACACCTACCAGATTCGCACAGCGCCTGACGGTGAGCGCTATGAGATTCCCAAGACTTATCCGTCCGATAGCGCGCTGCGCAAGAAGCTGGCGTCCTCCGTGCGCGAAATTCGCATCGTGCGGCTGGAACACTACTGGCTGCTAAGCTGCCGCTTGAAGTAAGCGGACGAAAAAAAGCGCGCAGATTGCGCGCTTTTTTCATGGAACAGTCAGCTTAGAACGCGTGGCGGATGCCCAGGGTCAGTGCTTTTGGATCCGAACCAGGGTTGCCCGCTGGTGGGGTCACGTTGGTGCTGGACGAGTTCAGGCCAAACACGCCGGTGGCGTTGTTGTTCAGCATGGCGTAGGTCGCGTAGATGTTGGTGCGCTTGGACAGCGAGTACGAATAAGCCACGGCCAGGCCGTTGGCCTTGGCGCCCGTTTCCAGCTTGTTGGTCTGGTAGTTGGCGAAGAACTTGTGCGCGTCCATGGTGAAAGCTGCGCCCAGGTTGACTTGTTCGAACTTGTTGTTTGCGCCAGTTGGGTCGGCTTCCGAGTAGCTGCCCTTGATTTCAAAGGCGCCAAATTTGTAGCCAGCGCCTACGATGGCTTCCTTGTCGTCGCCCGTGCTCAGACGGGTGAACTTGTGGTAACCGCCGCCCAGGTACAGGCCGCCGTTGTTGTAGTCAGCCATGAAGCCGATCAGGTTGCCCGAAGGACCGGTGGTCGCTTCGCCAGCCGAGTAGGCCGCGCCGACGCGGAAACCCATCATCGTGTTGGTTTTGAAGTTGACCGAGTTGCTCAGACGGCGGGTCAGGCGACCTGCACCGAAGGAGTTCAGGTTGCTGCCGTAGAAGCCTTGACCGAAGACATCGGTTTCTTTGGCGACGTCAGCCACTGGCGAGTACTCGCGGCCCAGGGTGATGTTGCCGAAATCGCCAGACAGGCCAACTACAGCGCGGCGGCCGAACAGGGCGCTATCTGCCGCGCCGGTGTCCAGAGCGACGCCAGCTTCGATGTTGAACATGGCTTTCAGGCCATTGCCCAGGTCTTCAGTGCCTTTGAAGCCGAGACGGCTGCTCGACTGGTTGCCCGAGTTGATTGCCGTGCGTTTGCCGTTAGGCGCGCCGGTGTCTTCCTTGGCGATTGCAGCATCCATGATGCCATACACCGTGACGCTCGATTGAGCCATGGCGGCCAGGGGAAACGCCGCGACCAGTGCAACAGCCAACAATTTACCTTGCATGAAAATCTCCGTAAGTGTGCTTCGACAAGTTAGTGATTAACCAGTATTACTCTTAATCGGAAGCTATTATAAAGAGAAAATATTTCATGCACGTGACAGCAGTGACAAATGCGCCACGGCCGTGCACGCAAAGCAAGGAAAGTAGTCGCGCTGAAGGGGAGGGGAGCGCGTCCCCGTGAAGGTGATTCAAGCGGTCGCGGCGCTCGCCAGCGGCAGCACGATATCGATGCGGGTGCCAGGCGGCTCGTCGCCGCTGACGGTGATCTCGCCCTGCATGCCCCAGACGCGCTCGCGCATGCCGACCAGACCGAGCGACTGCACTTTCTCCAGGTCGGCCGGCACGATGCCGCGCCCATCGTCGCGGATGGAAATGAGGAGCTGGCCATCGAGCCGGTACAGATACATGGTGACACTGCTCGCCTCGGCATGGCGGGCAATATTGGTCAGCGCTTCCTGGACGATGCGAAAGATGGCCGTGCTGGCGCCATCGTCCAGGCGCAGCTCGGCTTCGTCGGCAAACAGGGAGCAGGCGATGCCGTGGCGCTCGACAAATTCGTCGCGCAAGCCCTGCAATGCGAAATACAGGCCGCCCTCGTCCAGCGCGCGCGGGCGCAGGTTGGTGGCAATACGGCGCAGGGAGGTGATGGCAGTGAGCAGATTTTGCTCCATGCCTTGCATCAGGCGAAGGCTGGCTGCGTCCGAACCCGCTTCCTGCTGCAGCAAATTAAGGTCCATGCGCAGCGAAGCGAGCAACTGGCCCAGATCATCATGCAATTCGCGGGCGATATGGGCCCGTTCTTCTTCGCGGATGGTCTGCAGGGCAGCCGAGAGCTGGCGCAACTGGCCGTGCGAGCGCGACAGCGTCTCCTGCATGTGCTGGCGTTCGGTGATGTCGCGCAAGATGATGGTGTGAATGACTTTGTCGGCCTCGACCACGCTCGACATGGACCCTTCCAGGGGAAAGGTGGCGCCATTGGCGCGGATGCCAATGACGGCGTAGTCGGTGGCGCGGCGGCCGGCGCGCCCGCCAGCGTCGCCAAAATGGGCCATGCCATCTTCCTTGGCCAGGCTGGGCAGCGGACGGATGAACTGGGATAGTGGCCGACCCTGCATCTCGCGCACGGTGGTGGCAAACATGGTGGCCGCAGAAGGATTGGCCAGCAGCACAGTGTGGCTGTCGTCGGTGGAAATGATGGCGTCGCTGGCGTGGTGGATGATGTCGCCGCTGTGCTCTAGCGCGAAGCGCGGCCCGCGACCGCTGGCCACCATGCGGACCAGCACTTGCCCGCCCAGAAAGCCGAGTGCAAACAGCGCGCCGCTCCAGCGCAGCGTGCGCGACGAAAAAAAAGATGCCATGGATGCCTGCCAAAAGGGCCGAAGGGCCAGCTTAGGGCAAGCAGCTAGGGAGGGCTTGAGGGAGGACAAGGGGCCGATCGCCCCGTCCGTGGTGTTACATCTGCTTGAACAGGTGCAGGAAACTGCGGCTTACTTCCAGCTTGTCCGGCTTGCCCTTGATGAGCACCAAATGGCGGCCACGAATGTCGCGGGTAACGCCTTCGATGGCATTGACATTGACCAGGGTCGCGCGGTGGATTTGCCAGAACAGCGCGGGATCGAGTTCCTCGGCCAGGTCGCGCACGGGTTTGCGGATCAAGGCTTCGAAGCGGTCGGTCTGTACGCAGGTATATTTTTCGTCGGAACGGAAAAACAGGATTTCCTCGACCGGAATCATGCGCAGGTCCTGGCCAATACTCGCCTGTATCCACTGAAGATAGGCCGGCTTGGGCGCGGCCATTTTCTCGGCCAGTTGCGAGAGCATGGCCGTGACGCTATCGTTGACAGCTTCCTTCGGTTTGGCCAGGCGCGCCTTGAGGCGGTCGACCGTCACTTGCAAGCGTTCCTGCTCGGGCGGCTTGAGCACGTAATCGACGGCGCCGCGTTCGAAGGCTTCGACCGCGTATTGGTCGTAGGCCGTGACGAACACGATGCTGCTCTGGTTGCCAATGGCGCGCGCGGCATCCATGCCGGTCTTGCCGGGCATGCGGATATCGAGAAAGGTTAGGTCGGGTTTCAGTTGGGCCACCAGCTCGATCGCTTCGTCACCATTTTTGGCTTCGCCGACAATCTCCAGTTCCGGCCACACCTGGGACAGGCGCATGCGCAACTGGTCGCGCATCAATCTTTCGTCATCGGCAATGATAGCTGTAGGCATGGTCCGTCTGAGGCTGTGGTTAAGAGTGCTAATTATTCAATGAATCCGGGCTTTAATCAATGCTTACTTGGGCGTGGGACTGGACACCAGGTAAGGCACTTCGATGGTGGCAATCACACCGCTAGGCGTGTTGGCAGCAATGTGCAACTGGCCCTGATCGCCGTGCAGCAGCTTGAGCCGTTCGCGGATGGTCGGCAAGCCCAGGCCGGTGCCATCGCTGGGCATCACACCAAAGCCTACACCGTCGTCGCTGACGATTACACGCAGCTTGCCGCTATTGACTTCCGCCACAATGCGCAAGGTGCCGCCTTCGGGCTTGCACTCGAGGCCATGCTTGATCGCGTTCTCGACCATGGATTGCAGCATCATCGGCGGGAAGGCTGCCGTGCGCAGGCCCTCGGGAATGTTCATGTCGACCGTCAGGCGCTCTTCCATGCGCATTTTCAGCAGGTTCAGGTAAGCCTTCACCATGTCCGCTTCGCGCCCCAGATTGGTGACCACTGCGTTGTCCCGCATTTGCGGCAGCACGGCGCGCAAGTATTGGATCAGGCTGCGCTGCATGGCCGAGGCCCGCGGTGGATTGGTCTCGATCAGGTATTCCACGGACGCCAAGGTATTGAACAGGAAGTGGGGTTCCACCTGGGCCTGCATCATCTGCATCTTGGTCTCCGACAGCTGGCGCTGCATGGAGGCGCGCTCGGCGGCCGCATTGGCGGTCTGGGTTTCGGCTTCGGCGCGCTTTTTGCCGCCGACCAGGGCCTTGGTGGCCAACAGGGCCAGCAGCAATAACCACACGAAGTTCTTGAACCAGGTAGAGGCCTGCTTGTGGTAACGGGTAACTTTTGCCTCGGCCGCGTTTTCGATACGGGTTTCAATGGCATTGGACAATTCTTCGCCAATTTGTGGCGGCAGATCGATGTGGACCGACTCGCTGCCATTGGGCTGGATTTTGATATGGGTGTTGCCTGCGGGCGCAGAATTGCCGGGTACCACAGGCGGGACCGGCGGGACCGGTGGTTCGACGGGCTGTACTGGCTTGTTCGGGGTGAAATGGATGCCGTCGTCATCGATCAGGATGGAGGGATCGGGCTTGCTCTTCTTGTGGCTGCTCTCGTTATGGACTACCACTTCTTCGCCGGAAAACAGCTCCTGCTGCAGGATGTTGGTGGCAATAAAGCACAGCATCATGAACAGAAAAAACTTCCACCACGACAGTTGCGTGACCCATGTCGTCGTGACGTCAATGGCGCGGTGCAGCCGCGCAAGGATGACGGTCAAGGCGGCGGGCAGGGGACTCGGAGCGGGCATGATCTACTGTTTTCCGTATACGTAAAAAGGCTGGCAAGGGGCGAGTGTACCTGCTGCAAGCCCCGGTGTTGTGAAAACCATCCGGACTCGCCTTGCTTGTTGGGACGATGCAACTTTAAACTGGGTCAGCGCCCACGGCCAGCGATGTGCGACAGGATGCAGAAAGGGCACACCAGAGTGCAAAGGGCTGGCGATTCTTTTGAAATAGGCATTATCTGTACGCAAGCATTATTGCGCGTATGATGAACACTCGGATTCTGCGAAACCGGCCTTCTGATATTTTTGACAATATAAGGGTGCTGCAATGTCTGCTGAAGCAAAGAAAAAATACCGCCTTGTGACGCGCAGTGATTTCGATGGCCTGGTGTGCGCGGTGCTGCTCAAGCACCTGGACATGGTCAGCGAGATCCAGTTTGTCCATCCCAAGGATATGCAGGACGGAAAGATCGCGATCAGCGACAACGATATCACCACCAACCTGCCGTACGTGCCGGGTGTGCATCTGGCCTTCGACCACCACCTGTCTGAGACGCTGCGCAACACGGGCGAGCGCAACAACCACATCATTCATCCGGAAGCACCGTCAGCGGCGCGCGTGGTGTACGACTATTACGGCGGCGCGTCGGCCTTCCCGGCGGCCTGGTTCGACATGATGGCGGCGGTGGACAAGGGCGATGCGGCGCGTTTCAATGAGCGCGAGGTGTTGGACCCGCAAGACTGGGACCTGCTCAATTTCCTCATGGATGCGCGTACCGGTCTGGGACGTTTCCGCGATTTCCGGATTTCGAACTACAACCTGATGATGGACCTGATCGATTACTGCAAGGACCATACGATCACGCAGATCATGGACTTGCCGGACGTGCGCGAGCGCATGGACCTGTATTTCGATCACAGCGAGCAATGCAAGGCCCAGATACGGCGTTGCGCGACCTTGCACAAGAATCTCGTGGTGCTCGATTTGCGCAAGGAAGAGGTGATCTTTGCTGGTAACCGCTTCATCATCTACGCGCTGTTCCCGGAGACGAATATCTCTATCCATGTGCTGTGGGGGCTGAAAAATCAGAACACTGTCTTCGCGACTGGCAAATCGATTTTGAACCGAACCTCGCGCACGAATGTTGGGGCGCTGATGCTGGAATATGGTGGGGGCGGGCATGAGAATGCCGGGACTTGCCAGGTGTCGAATGACCTGGCGGATGATGTGCAGGCGGCGCTGATCAACAGGATCGTCAGCGACGGTTGAGCAAGAAGCAAGTCAGCGTCGCACCGCCGCTTTCGGGAAAGCGACGAGTTGGGGGCTAGCGCTCGCTGCGCCCCCAGCCGCTCTTAGGTCGCTTCCTGTTTCTCCGGCATGGCGATCTGGTTATCCACGCTGAACTGATAATCCTTGAACACATGTTCTGCCGTCAGCATCTGGTAGCTGCCATCAGCGCGCTTGTGCGTGGTGTCTTTCAGGCGGTAAGTGGTGTGCCCGCAGGTCCAGCAATTGAAATTGCGCATGTGGGTGCACAAGCAAGTCTTGTCCATCACAACGATTGTCTTGGCATCTGGATTGGCCAACACTTCGCGGTTATACGAATTGATGTAGGAGCAGTTACCGGTTGCGTCGAGCAGGTAGCCGTAGGACTCGCAACCGGGACGTATGCCAGCGCCAATGGCAGGCGTGCTTTTGAGCATACGCATCGGATAACCTGTTGGTGAAATACCGTTGACCACGATATCGTCTTCAGTCGCGCGCACGTATTCCTGTTTGACCTTTTCCGGCAGGCCGCATTCATTGGTGATGGTGAAACGGGTCGCCACCTGCACGCCTCCCGCACCTTTTTCCAGGAAACTCACAGCGTCGGAACCCGTGAAAATACCGCCAGCAGCGATGAGGGGAATGTCCAGCTTCTGCTCGCGCATGAACACGTGAATCTCGTCCATGATCGTGTGCAAATCGTAGTCGGCCCAGTCCATGCCAAAGCCCAGGTGGCCGCCCGCCAGCGGACCTTCCACGATGATGTAATCAGGCAAGCGGTCCAGGCGCGATATCTTGCGCAGGAAAAGTTGCAGCGCCCGCACAGACGACACAATGATGCCCAGCTTCGCTTCGCGGAAGCGCGGATGGTCGGCAATCAAGGCAAAGGAACCGAGGTGCAAGCCGGCCGACATGGTGATGCCATCGATGCCAGCGTCCAGCGCTGCCGTCAGGCGGGTGCGCAGGGTTTCCTTCGGCGAATTCATGGTCAGCTTTTCCATGCAATTGACGAAGATGAGGCCGTCGCCACGCTTCGCTTCCATGGTCGCGCCCACATGGCGGCGGGTGGCGTCGGCCAGGCGCGCCAGGTCGAACTGGACCACCGCCTTGTCCATATTGTTGATGTTGAACTTGTAGGTCTTGGTCTTGTCTTTGACGTAGCTGGTGTCGAACTTGCGGTCTGACACGTCTTCCACCATGGCATCGGAAATATGACCGATACCGCCCAGGCGGCAAGCCTCAAGCGCCAGCTCGGAGGTCGAAATATCGACTCCCATGCCACCGATCATGATAGGGACATAGTCCTTGTTGCCCAGACGCAGGCGGAAATCATCGACACGTTTCATTGCTATCCTTAGACTACCGTTAGTACCGGTGCGTTAGCACGGCCATTGACCGCATGCCATGCGCACGCTCAATTCTACCCCAAGCGCAGTGCGGCTCAGGATGGTATACGTGGGCGCCGGCCAGCTGGATTCAGCCCCGGCGCGCCGACCTCAATCGCGGAAATTGTTGAATTCCAGGGGCATGTCCGGCACATCCTTGCGCAGCATGGCCATGGCGGCCTGCAGATCGTCGCGCTTGGCGCCGGTTACACGCACCGATTCGCCCTGGATGCTGGCCTGCACCTTCATCTTGCTGTCCTTGATGACCTTCACGATCTTCTTGGCATCCTCGGTTTCAATCCCGTTCTTGACCTTGATGACCTGCTTGACTTTGTCGCCGCCGATTTTCTCGATCTTGCCCATGTCCAGGAAGCGCACATCGACCTTGCGCTTGGACAGCTTGTTGGTCAGCACGTCGCGCACTTGCGAGAGCTGGAAATCGGCATCGGCAAAGGCGGTCAGTTCGTTATCCTTTTGCTCGACCTTGGCGGAACTGCCCTTGAAATCGAAACGGGTGGTGATTTCCTTGTTCGATTGTTCGACGGCGTTTTTCACTTCAATCATGTCTGCTTCGGAGACGACATCAAATGACGGCATAGTGGCTTCCTCGTTGGTGCTCAATGGTGAATGCCGATATTTTAACGGACAACGGGCCAGGAACCCCGCTTCCAGGGCCGATTTTGTCCAGATTGCCCTATAATCGGCGAAAACCACGGTAACTTATGCATCCAGACCTCGTCCTCCAGCCCAATTTCCCGCTCCAGACCCTCAATACCTTCGGCATCGCGGCGCGCGCGAACCTGTATGCACGGCTTGACGACCCCGCCCAGCTGTCCACCTTGCGCGCCAATTCCCGCCTGTTTTCGATGCCGCGCATGCTGCTAGGTGGGGGCAGTAACATCGTCCTGACGGGCGATGTCGACGCGCTGGTGCTGCACATGGCCATCCCCGGCAAGACGGTGCTGGGCCAGCAATCTGGCTCTACGCTGGTGCGCTGCGGCGCTGGTGAAAATTGGCACGGCTTTGTGCAGTGGACGCTCGCCCAGGGCCTGGGCGGCCTGGAGAACATGGCGCTCATTCCCGGCACCGTGGGCGCGGCACCGATCCAGAATATTGGCGCCTATGGCACCGAACTGAAAGACGTCTTCCACGCGCTCACGGTGGTGGACCTGGCCAGTGGCGCGACGCGCAGCATGGACGCGGCAGCGTGCCGCTTTGGCTACCGTGACAGCATCTTCAAGCACGCAGACGGCGCCAATCTGGTGATCGTCGACGTGACCTTCGCCTTGCCGCTGGCATGGCAAGCGAATCTGCGTTATGCGGAACTGGCGCAGGCAGTGCACGATGCGGGGATCGCTACGCCCACGGCGCAACAGATCAGCGATCTGGTGGTGGCGATCCGCCGCCGCAAATTGCCCGATCCCGCAGTGATCGGCAACGCTGGCAGCTTCTTCAAAAATCCCGTGGTGACGGCCGCGCACTGCGCCCAACTCCTGCAGCAGTTCCCTGCGCTGGTCCACCACGCCCAGCCTGACGGCACTGAAAAATTGGCTGCCGGCTGGCTGATTGACCAATGCGGCTGGAAGGGGCGGACCATGGGCGCGGCAGGCGTCTACGCCAAACAGGCGCTGGTGCTGGTCAACCATGGTGGCGCCAGTGGCGGCGACATCGTCGCCCTCGCGCGCGCGATCCAGGCCGACGTGGCGGCGCGCTACGGCGTGCAGCTTGAAACGGAGCCTGTCTTCATCTGAGGCGCCGCCACGCGGGCATTAGCCGAAGTGGCAAACGTAGTCGACCAGTTCCAGCGTTTCGATCTCGAAGCTGCTGTTGGCAGCGACGTGGAATTGCTGGCCGCCTTCGACCAGATGCCACGCTTCGTCGCCCGGCAACTTGACCTTGCATTTGCCGCTGACGATCTCCATCGTTTCTGCCGCTGCCGTATTAAAAGCGAGCAGCGATGGGAAAATCACGCCCACGGTACTGCGGCTGCCGTCAGCCATCGTGACAGTGTGCGAGACGCACTTGCCTTCGAAGTAAACATTTGATTTTTTGTGCAGCGTGACATTGTCCAGCGTGGTCATGGGTTTCCTGTGGAGTGATTAAGTGTGGTCGATCTGTAGCTAGTCGATGTCGGCCTGGCAGACCCGATCGCGCCCGCCATGCTTGGCCGCATATAGCGCCTTGTCGGCGCGCGTGATCAGCGTGTCCGTTCCGGCCGCAGCATTGGGCACCATGCTGGCGACGCCGATGGACATGGTCACGTGGCCGATTGGAGAGGCAGCATGGTCGAGCGCCATGGATTGGAGCTGGGCGCGGCAGGCCTCAGCCAATGCCAGTGCGCCTTCGACGCTCGTGTCAGGCAGCAGGATGGCAAATTCTTCGCCGCCGTAGCGGGCCGCCAGATCGGCCGGGCGCTTGAGGTGCTCGGTGAGCACGGCCGCCACCTTTTTCAGGCACAGGTCACCGGCCGGGTGGCCGTTGGTGTCGTTATACAGTTTGAAGCAATCGATATCGCACAACAGCAGTGACAGCGGACGCTGTTCACGTTGTCCACGCAGCCATTCGTGGGCAATCGCTTCGTCAAAGCGCCGCCGGTTGGCGATGCCGGTCAAGCCGTCCAGCGCTGCCAGGTTGCGCAATTCGATATTGGCTTGCGCCAGCTGCTCCTGGCTTTCACGCAGCATGGCAAAGGCCTGGTCGCGCTGCAGACGGCTGGTGTAGCCAGCCGAGTGGTAGCGCAGGCGCGCCAGCAGCTCCAACTGGTCCGGCAGCTTGACCATGTAGTCATTGGCGCCGCATTCGAACCCCTGGGCCTTGAGCTTGGGGTCTTCCTTTGCCGACAACACGATGACGGGCACCTGCGCCAGTGCAGGATTGGCGCGGTACTGGCCGATCAGCGCAAAGCCATCGATGTCCGGCATCACCAGATCCTGGAGGATGACGGTGGGCGCGATACGCACGGCCGTTTCTTCGGCGGACAAGGAGTCTGTCACGAAATGAAATTCGATCTCGGGGGCGCTGGCGACCATGCGTCGCACCGCTTCGATAATGATGCGCTGGTCGTCAACGATCAAGACCCGAATCGGAAATTCGGTCAGCGCGGCAGGCGCGGAAGTACTGGCATCGCTCATGAAATTATTGGTCTGGCCAGTCATACGGAATACCCATTATGCCACCTTCGAGCCGCTGCGGCCCCGCAGCAGGCGGGCGATCTGGTCCAGTGACAGGATCTTTTCAGCGGCATCGAGTTCGGCCGCCGCACGTGGCATGCCGTACACGGCGCAACTGGCCTGGTCCTGCGCGATCGTGGTGTGACCGGCGCGCCGCATGGCCAATAAGCCGTGCGCGCCGTCCCGGCCCATGCCGGTCAACAGGATGCCACTGGCTTCGCCGCGCCAATCGCGTGCGATACAGTCAAAGAACACGTCCACCGAGGGGCGGTACGGATAGTCGCGCGGCTCCTGGGTATAGCGCAGGCGCTGGTGGCCATTCAGGACCAGGTGGTCATTGGTGCGCGCCACATGCACGCAGCCCGGTGCCAGCGTGTCGCCTTCGTCGACTGGGCGCACCGGCATGACAATCTGATCGCCCAGCCACTTGGCAAAGTGGCCCGCAAAACTGGCGTCAATGTGCTGCACGACGACGATGGCGGTGCCTGGTGGGGGGCTCCAGCCGCGCAGGATATGGGCGACCGCCACGGGGCCGCCGGTGGAGGCGCCAATGGCCAGCAAATGCTTGACCCCTTCATCATGCTCGGCGATCGGCTGGGCTTTGCGCAGCTCATTGCGGCTGGCCTTGACCAGTTTTCCGATCGTGCGAATTTTCGCCAGCAGGGCATTATCCCCACCTTCGTCGCCCGCCAGGATGGGGGTGGCGGTCACGTCCAGCGCGCCCGCACCCAAGGCGCGAAACACCTGGCTCACATTGTCCTGGGGGCGTCCGGTAACGACCAGGATCGCGCAGGGCGAGCGCTCCATGATCTGGCGCGTCGCCTCCACACCATCGAGTTCCGGCATGTTCAAGTCCATCAGGATCAGATCCGGCCGCGTCTCCAGGCACATGCGCACCGCTTCAAGACCGGTACGTGCAATCCAGACTACCTGGTGTTCATCGGTCGCTGCGATCACGCGGCGCAGGGCTTCGGCCGCCATGGCGACGTCGTTGGCTATGCCGATCTTCATGCTGTGGCCTCGCCGATCAGGTCATGCACGGCATCGAGCAGGGTCTCGTCGTGGAAGCTGCCCTTGGTCAGGTAGAAGTCGGCGCCGGCCGACATGCCGCGCGCACGGTCTTCCGGACGGTCCTTGTATGAGACGATCATCACTGGCAGCTGGTGCAAATGGATGTCCTTCTTGATCAGGGCAACCAGTTCAATGCCGTCCATGCGCGGCATGTCGACGTCGGTGATGACCAGATCGTACTCGCCGCTGCGCACCACGTTCCAGCCGTCGATGCCGTCGATGGCAATGTCAACCTGGTAGCCACGCGCCGTCAACAGCTTGCGCTCCATCTCACGCACCGTCAGTGAGTCGTCCACCACCAGGATGCGCTTGGCCTTGCGCGCACGCTGGGCGGTTTCCTGGGCCAGTTGGTGCAGGCCGCCTTCGCCCAGCAATTTGTCAATCGACAGCAGCAGGTCGGGCACGTCGAGAATCAGGACCGGGGCGCCATCGTCAAGCAGGGCGGCAGCGCTGATGTCGCGCATCTTGCCAAAAACATTATCGAGCGCCTGGACTGCCAGGCTTTGTTCGCCGCGCACGGCATCGACCACCAAGGCGTAGCGCCGCTGGCCGCTGCCGATGACGACCACGGCCAGTTCGTCGGCGCCCGCTTGCAACTGCCCCAGCTCCAGCACCTGCGCCGCCGATACCAGTCCCAGGTGCTCGCCACCATGATCGAAAAACTGTTTGCTTTCGAGTGTGTGAATAGCGCTTTGGGCCAGCATCAGCACCTTCTCGACCTTGACGATGGGGATGGCATAG
>JBJMVX010000306.1:0-17284 GCA_045810445.1 Massilia sp. | reverse complement strand
CGAGCAGGGCGTCAGCAGCTTTGAGGGCGCGGCCGGCGTGGTTGGACACCGTGATCAGTGTGCGGTCACGCGGGATGAAGACAGCGGCCTTGTCCAGGTCCTGCAGCTGGATGCTGAGGTAGGTGGGGAAGCCGCCGATGGTGCTGATTTCATCGGGACGCCGCACGTCGACAATGAGGACCTGGTCGGCGTAGCTGAGCAGGCCGTCGATTTGTTGGCGGTTGAGCTTGGCCGAGATATAGGTCGGTTCGGCGGCTGGCGCGGCAGCGGGGGCTTGCTGGGCGAGGGCATTGTTGGCGCCAATGGTGGCGATGAGAATGGCGGTGGCGGTGAGTGCGGTTTTGAACGACATGGTGTGCTCCTGTGGGTGAATGAATCAAACTCAGGCTTGTCAGAGCAGGGACCGTGCCTGGTACTGGGGAGCGCGGCAGGATGTTGATTTCTAAGGGAAATTTTCGAAATATAGTGGTGCCGGGCCAGGTAGCGCTGTTGGCTTTGCGACAGCGCTGCAGACAGCGTGCTGCACATTCAGCACGATCTGTGTTGAGGCCGGAGATCGTTGTCCTCACGAAGGTGGGGATCCATGCAGATCTAGAACATCGTCGTCCCCACGAAGGTGGGGATCCATGCAAATCTAGAACATCGTCGTCCCCACGAAGGTGGGGATCCATGCTGAGCTCGATGCTGTTTGGGTCGCGAAGCGTCGCACCGCCGCATTCGCGAGGACGACGGGGTGACGGCAGCACAGGACGACGGGGTGACGGCAGCACAGGACGATGGGGTGACGGCAGCACAGGACGACGGGGTGACGGCAGCACAGGACGACGGGGTGATGGCAGTACATGACGACGGGTGATGGCCCAACATCGTCGTCCCCACGAAGGTGGGGATCCATGCGGAGCTTGATGCAGCATGGGTCGCGAAGCGTCGCACCGCCGCATTCGCGAGGACGACGGGGTGATGGCAGAACAAGACGACGGGGCTATGGCTGAACATCGTCAGCGTCGGCCCCGCCTTTCGAGGTCAACGCTGCTCCAGTCCAAGCGCGATGAACTTATTTTTTGCCCGGCTGGTAAATTTGGTCAAACAGCCCGCCGTCAGCGAAGTGGGTCTTCTGGGTTTTGGTCCAGTCGCCCGACACTTCATTGATGGTAAACAGTTTAACTTTCGGATACTGCGCTGCGTATTTTTTGAGCGTCTTCTCGTTGGTCGGACGATAGTAATTCTTCGCCGCGATTTCCTGGCCTTCATCGCTGTACAAGTAGGCCAGATACGCCTCGGCGACCTTGCGGGTGTTGTGCTTGTCGGCGACCTTGTCAACCACGGCCACTGGCGGTTCGGCCAGGATACTGACCGACGGCGCGACAATGTCCACCTTGTCCGGGCCCAGTTCCTTGATGGCTAACAGGGCTTCGTTTTCCCAGGCCAGCAACACGTCACCAATGCCGCGCTCAACAAAGGTAGTGGTGGCACCGCGCGCGCCCGAGTCCAGCACTGGCACGTTCTTGAACAGTTTACCGACGAACTCGCGCGCGCTCGCTTCATTGCCGCCAGGTTGTTTGATCGCGTAGCCCCAGGCTGCCAGATAGTTCCAGCGTGCGCCGCCCGAGGTCTTCGGATTGGGGGTGATGACCGAGACGCCCGGCTTGATCAGGTCGCCCCAATCCTTGATGCCTTTTGGATTGCCCTTGCGGACCAGGAACACGATGGTCGAGGTGTAGGGTGAGCTGTTGTGGGCCAGGCGTTTTTGCCAGTCCGGCTTGATCAGGCCGCGCTCGGCGACCGCGTCGATATCGTAAGCCAGGCCCAGGGTCACCACGTCCGCTTCCAGGCCGTCAATGACCGTGCGGGCTTGTTTGCCCGAACCGCCGTGCGACTGCTTGATGGTGACGGTGTCGCCCGTTTTGGCTTTCCATTGCTTGGCAAAGGCGGCGTTATAGTCCTGATAGAGCTCGCGCGTCGGATCGTAGGAGACGTTGAGCAAGCTGACATCGGCCGCGACTGCGGCCTGGGCCAACAAACTCAGGGTGACGAGCGCCAGACTTATTTTTTTCAACAACATGGTGTTCTCTTTCGATAAAAGTTCGGGTGAATCTAGAATAAATCCCGCACTGTCGAAAGGACACGAATTAAATCAGTTTTGCATATGCGCTTTTTAATGCGCCTTGGACAAAATGAGCAACCAGCGGCGCATGAGCAATACTTCCACATGGCCAGGCTCGACGCCGGTGTCGCATTCGATGACCGGGTTGACCGGGTAGTAGCGCTTGCGGAAGTCACGCGTGACCAGCACTTCACGGCGGCCAAGGCGCAGCATGAAGGGGGTAGGTGCGTATTGCATGCCAAAGTTGCTGTTCAAGGTGGTCATGACACTTCCTTTGTGAGTAGTGGTGTGGATCGAGTGAATTCAGGATAGCACAACTACTGTATAAATCCACAGCTACTGTACGAATAAACAGTAAATTTTTATTTTGTGGCGTTTTGGCAAATGGTATGATGCTGTACGGCAATTTTCAGGCGCCGGGCTTGCGTGCGCGCCGGCGCAGGCATCGATGAGATTGATTTTTGTCATGCCCAATGGTGTGCACCGGGTTGACGAAGGTAAACATCTGATATCTACTGGAAGAGAAGCGGTTCGCCGCGTTCCAGCCCATTTTCCTACTTGAGACGCTACAAATGTTGCAGCCAAAACCGATCAGCGCTGAACTGTTCAACACCGTCAGGAAAGATGTGGCAAGATACATCAAGAAGAAACTGAAGGGGATGGAAATCGACGTCACCGATATGGAGTTGCACAACTCCTCGCTGACGAAAACGATACGGGTGTATGCGACGCTCAGTCGCACCACCAATCTGAAAGCGCTCTATCTGGCCGAACAAATGGTCAGCAAGGAATTGCAGCAGGAGTTTCGCCTCCAGGTGCATGCGTTTTACTGGCGCTACCTGCCTGAGGAAAGAACCGGGGACGATCCTGCGGGCGCCCCCACACTATCAAATTGAGTACCTGTGCCCATGGCCCATCAAAAAATTCTGGTTGTTGATGATTCCGCATCGCAGCGCATGATCGTGGCGGCCTTGCTCACCCAGGAGGGCCACACGGTGATCATGGCCTGCGACGGCGAAGAGGCGGTCGCCAAGGCAAAGAGTGAACTGCCTGACCTGATCATCATGGACATCGTGATGCCGGGCCTGAACGGCTTCCAGGCCACGCGTGCCATCACCAACGATGAAACCACCTGGCATATTCCGGTCATCCTGCTCACCAGCAAGGACATGGATTCTGACCGCGTGTGGGCCCTGCGCCAGGGTGCCACTGCCTTCATGAACAAGCCACTGAACCACGTGGCCCTGCTGGAACTGGTCAACACCCTGGCCTGATTTTGGCGCGTGCGGGACTGGCGCAAATCCCTGCTTCGTGCGTCAATGATGCTTTTGATATCAAGGCATCATGCGTCGCTATTTCCCCACGCTTTATCGTCATGTTGCGGCGCGCTTTGCGCCCGACACTACGTTTGGCCTGCACCTGACCGTGGGGCTGGCGCTGCTGTGGCTGGCCACCTGGATATTTGGCGAAATCGCCAGCGATGTGGTCGCGCAGGCGCGCATCACCATTGTCGATGTGCAGGTGAGCATGTGGTTCCACCAGCATCTGAGCGATGGCTGGACCGCCTTCATGCTGTTCATTACCAACTGGAATTCGCCCATGGGAGTGCTGTGCATGAGCGTGGTCTTCGCCGGCTTTCTGTACGGGCGCGAGGCACGCTACTGGCTGGCCACCCTGGTGCTGGCCATATCGGGCGGCTTCCTGCTTAATATTTTGTTAAAGTATTTCTATCACCGGGCCCGACCCAGTTTCGACCACCCCTTGCTCACCCTCAGCAGCTATAGTTTTCCCAGCGGGCACGCGACTGGCGCCACCCTGTTCTACGGCATGGTGGCGGCCTATCTGGTGTGCGTATGCCGAGGCTGGGCTGCACGTGCGGCAGTGGCCGTGGTGGCGACCTTGATGGTGGCGCTGGTAGCACTCAGCCGCATCTACCTGGGGGCCCATTACCTGAGCGACGTGCTGGGCGCCATTGCGATTAGCTGCGGCTGGCTGGCGGTGTGCATCACCGGCATCTCTACCTTGCGCCGGCGCCGCGCGGCACGCGTGACCGAATAGCCCTATGTCCATTTTGGAGAAGCTTCTGAGCACCATTGCAGTCATCATCAACGGCAGTGCCGGCAGCGGCCATGACGAGAGCCAGGCTACCCATTTGCGCAGCTTGTTCGCCAGCCACGGCATTGAGGCCCGCGTAACCTTGGCCGGCAGTGGTGCCGCGATGGTGGCCGCTGCCGAGCGGGCCTTGGCAGACAAACTGAGCATGGTGGTGGCGGGCGGCGGCGACGGCACCATCAACGCCGTCGCATCTGTCATGGCGGGCAGCGGCGTGCCGTTTGGCGTGCTGCCGCTGGGAACACTGAACCACTTTGCCAAGGATAATGGCATCCCGCTGGCGCTGGAAGACGCCGTGGCCACCATCGCCAAGGGCGTGGCGCGCCTGGTGGACGTGGGCGAAGTCAATGGCCAGATTTTCCTCAATAATTCCAGCCTGGGCTTGTATCCGGACATGGTGCGCGACCGCGAAAAACAGCAAAGCCGCCTGGGCCGCGGGAAGTGGCTGGCAGCACTCTGGGCCACAGTCGGCGCGCTGCGCCGCTACCCCTTTCTGAGTTTGCGCATGGTGCTCGACGATGGCCGCGAACAGGCCCGCCGCACGCCTTTTGTTTTCATCGGCAACAACCCCTATACCATGCACGGCTTTAATATCGGCGCGCGTGAAAGGCTAGATACCGGCAAACTCAGTCTGTATGTTGCCCAGCGTCCGGGACGCCTGGCGTTGCTGCGCCTGGGCTGGGCCGCGTTGTGCGGGCGCCTGGCCCAGGAGCGCGATTTTGACGTGCTCAGCACCGAGACCCTGGACATCGACACGCGCCACCGGCGCATCCGTGTTGCCACCGACGGCGAAGTAACGGTGATGAACACGCCACTGCGCTACCGGATCCGGCCGCGCGCCCTGAACGTCATCGTACCGGCCTGAAGGAGAACCCCATGCGTACCCTGGTCCATTTGTCCGATCTGCATTTTGGCCGCGTCGATCCGGTGCTGCTGGAGCCCTTGCGCGCGCTGGTACATGGCCTGGCGCCAGACGTCGTGGTGGTGTCGGGCGACCTGACCCAGCGCGCGAAAAGCGAAGAGTTCGAACAGGCGCGCGCCTGGCTCGACAGCTTGCCTGGGCCGCAGATCATCGTGCCGGGCAACCATGACATTTCGCTGTACAACGTGTTTCGCCGTTTCCTGCAGCCACTCACGCGCTACAAGCGCTATATTACCGATGACCTCGATCCCGTCTACGTCGACGAGGAAATTGCGGTGTTGGGTGTGAACACGGCGCGCTCGCTCACCTTCAAGGATGGCCGCGTCAATAGCGAACAAGTGGCTGTCATTCGCCAGCAATTGGCTGGCCTGGCGCCGGACGTGGTGCGTATCATCGTGACCCACCATCCCTTCGACCTGCCGGAAACAGGGGACGACGAGGACCTGGTTGATCGCGCCCCCATGGCCATGCAAGCGTTTGCCGATTGCGGGGTGGACTTGCTGCTGTCGGGTCACATGCACGCCAGCCGCACCAGCAGCACGGCCGAGCGCTATCGCATTGACGAATATGCCGCGCTGGTCGTGCAGGCCGGCACGGCGACCTCCACGCGCGGGCGCGGCGAAGTCAATTCGTTTAACGTGGTGCGCGTGGAAAAAGACAAGATTGAAGTGGACCGCTATGGCTGGGACAGCGTGGGCAAGCAGTTTTCCCTGATGACGACCGAGCCGTTTCACCGCAGCGGCAATGTATGGTCGGCCCATACGACGGGCTTGTACGCAACCGGCATCTAGGCGCGCGGAAGTCGCTTATGGTTGGCTTTCATGCGCTGGAGCGCCACTTAAAACCAGCAGGATGATCCAGTACACCGGTACTGCCATCAGCGGGTAAGTGATGTCATAGATTGTTGTATCGGTCGTGGCGACGCACACCTTCAGGAGACCGTTGCAGACGGAATAGGCGAGCGCTGTCACCATGGTCATTCCGATCCCGAGCACAATGGCGAGGAAGGTCGCGCCAACGAACTTTGCCATGCCTGTCCAGGTAAGGCGGTTGCCGAGGAGGACAGCAATGACGCATCCTCCAAGAAGCGCTATCAGGGCGAGAGCTGTCATGTCGATCCCATCTGAGGTGTTGCGGCTGACCTTAGGCCGCAAGAGAGTTTAGCCAGAGCACATTGTAGTGTACAAGGTGCCCCCCCAGTAGGATCGCGCTATTGCGCCTGTCCTGGCATTGCGCTTAAATCCAGTACTCGGTCAGGCGCGACGCCCATTCCTTGATGCGGTCCACCCAGGGGCGGTCGCGCCATTTTTCCAGCGTCACTTCCTTCGAGTCGCGCAAGTCTTCCAGATAGGCGCTTTCCATGTCGCGCCCGAACGCCGGATCCAGCACCACCACATTGAGTTCGTAGTTGTGCAGGAAGCTGCGGCGGTCGATATTGGCCGAGCCGACCGTAGACCAGGTGCCGTCGATGACTGCGGTCTTGGCGTGCAGCACGGCCACCTGCAACTGGTGGATGTGCACGCCACTGGAGAGCAATTCGTCATAGAAGGCATGTCCCGCATGCATGACCAGGCCATGGTCCGACACGCCCGGCAGCACCAGGCGCACGTCCACGCCGCGCTTGGCTGCGCTGGTCAGAGCCGCCACAAACTGCTTGTCCGGCACAAAATAGGCCGAGGTGATGTGCACACTGGTCTTTGCTTCCTGGATGGCCAGAATGAAGGCCTTGTAGATTTCCGAATCGCGGTCCGGATCGGTGGCCAGCACCCGCACCACCTTGTCACCCACGGCGCTTAGCGTGGGAAAATAATTGGCTTCAGCCAGGTCGCCCGCATCCTGCTCCACCCAGTTATTGATGAAGTGCCATTGCAGCGAAGCGACTGCCGGGCCTTCAATCTTGATGTGGGTGTCGCGCCAGCCGACTTTTCTGTCGCCGTTGTTCTCGGGTGTCCTGCGCGAGCGGAAAAAGGATGAATTGGCATAGGTGCTGCTGATGTTGATGCCGCCCGTGAAAGCGATTTTGCCATCGACGACCATCAGTTTGCGGTGGTCGCGGTTGTTCAATTCCCATTTGCCAATTCGTTTGGCTGGGTTGACGGGATTGAAAGCCAGCACATTGACGCCAGCGGCCTTCATGCGATCAAAAAATTCGTTCGGGGTCCCCATCGCGCCCACGCTGTCGTACATCAGGTTCACGACCAGGCCTTCCTTGCGCTTCTGGATCAGCATGTCGGCAAACTGCAGGCCGATCGGATCCTGGTCGAAGATATAGGTCTCCAGGTTGATCGAGGTTTTCGCCGCAGTCACTGCCGCCATCATCTCCTTCATGGTGGCGGGGCCATCAAACAGCAGGGTCACCTTGTTGCCCGCGATCAGGGGCACGCCGGTCGCCGCTTCTTCCAGCACGGCCACCGCCTTCATGTCGGGCGTGGCGCGGGCCCAGCGCTTGGCCAGCAAGTCGCTGGCCTGTTTGCGTGCCAGTTTTCCCTGCGGTGTCGTCACCGTGGGCGCGCCGCTGGCGTTTTGCGCCGTTCCATCGGCACTGACTTCCGGCAGGGACGCACAGGCGGCCAGCGCCAGGGTGCAGGCGAGGAGGAGGGCGGTCATGCGCAGGTGTTTCATTTGCTTCCCCTGGTGGGCATTGGGTCGTGAAGTGCGGGCGCCGGCGTGGCCGGTCCCAGCAAAAAGGTGAACGGTGCCGACGCGAGGCGCCATCCGAGCATGCGCGCCAGCGTTGCCGCATGGCGAAAGCGCACCTTGCGCGCCCGCAGGGCTACCCACAGGGCCAGCGAGAAGCTGACCAGCAGATTGACCGCACCGATGCACAGGAATCCGGCGACGGAAGTGAGCACCAATTCCCAACCAAGATTGGCGTCGAGCGCGACCATGGCAGTGGCAAAATTGGCGGCTGAAAAAGTTACGTGGCGTATGTCCAATGGCAGACCGAGCAGGTAACCAAGGGTACCCATCGTCCCCAGCAGGAAGCCGAAGTAGATATTGCCCATCAGGCCGCCCAGATTGTTTTCCAAATAAAGCGCCAGACGGGCGAGACGTGCCTGGCCCAGCACCCTGCCCAACATGCGCAATTGATTCACGCGCTGCGCCATCTGGGTGTACACGGCCTTGTTGTCGTAGTAGCCGGAAATGAGGCCAGCAACAAACAGGCAGACGCCGGCAATGGCGGCATACATCAGCGCCAGGCTGTGCAGGGGATCGATGTCGTGCAGCATGTGCGCAGCCTTGGCTGGCGTGACCAGGGCGTTGCCGCTCCATTGCTGCCAGAGCATGGCAATTAGCCAGGCCATCGGCAGCACGGTGGCAAGGTTACCAAGGACTGCCACGCACTGGGTGCGAAACACCTTGGCGATCAACTCGGCCATGCTGTCGAGGTCAATCGTGCGCCCATCCTTGCTTGAGAGCGCGGCGGCGATGTGGGACGCCGTCATGGCAGGCTGTTTGGTGGCAATCGTAAAGCGCAGCGCGTGGATCAGCACAAAGCCGCCCGCGTAATTGAGGCTGAACAGGAAGGCTTCGACCAAGGGCGGGCCGCGCAGGCTGGCCATGAGCAGTTTGATCAAGGCCATGATCGCAATGATGAAGCCGGCGCCGGCCGAGGACAGGAACATGCGGCCCAGTTCGCGGCGCGAGTCGGCAATGTAGTGTTCGCCTGTGCGGCTGGCGTTCTCGGTCACATTGCGCGCCAGCAGGTTGATATTGTCGGCAAACAGTTCGCGCACGGCGTACTTGTTGTTATGCGCTTGTACCAGTTCCTGCACGAGGGCGATGGCGCCGGCGCGTCGCAGCGAAGTGGGCGGCTCGCTCGCTGGCGTGGCTTGCTCGGCCACCGTGGCCAGGTCCAGGGTAGGGGCGGCTGGCAAGGTGCCATGCACATCCACCAGGAACAGCAGCTTGCGCAGGCGGTCTATGCTTTGGGCCAACGCTACCAGCAGATAGGTCAGGGCCACCGTGGTGCCCTGGGTGGCGGCATTCTTGCGCACTTTGTCGATCACGGCACTGCATTGGTCGAGCATCACAAGCAGGTGGCGCGCGTCTTCAGGTACGCCGGTTTCGCCAGCGAGCAGGCGCGCATAGCCATCGAGGTAATCGTTGACCTCGATGTTTTGCATCAGGAAGGGCGAATCGAAGTTTTCGATGTCGGCATGGCTGCGGATCAGGCGCGGCTCCAGGCCCAGCGCGCACACGCGGCAGGACAGGGTGCGTATCGCTTCCAGCATGCCGAGCAAGGTGGTGCGCTGCGGGTCGGCAGGCGCCGCATCGGGCACCGGCGCCGCAGCAGCAATGGCGTCCACCAGTTGCAACCAGGCGGCTGTCGGCACGGCGTTGATCCACAGGTAGTCGGTCTTTTTGTACAGCACCTGGTCGATGGCATCGTTCAGGTAGACGTCGCCCAGGGCGGGCGGCAACAGGCGGTAGGCCAGGCGGCGTTTCAATTCGGTGAAAAAGCCATCGTTGGAGAGGATGCCGATGTCGGTGTAGACGCTGGCGTGGCGGCGGCTTTCCGACAGGCGCGTCAGATAGCTATGCAGGGCCGATGCCAGGTCCGGGCGCTGCGCCAGCAACAGGCACAGGTGCTGCAGGCGCGCCGTGACCAGTTCCGTGCCTGGCAAGGACGGCGGACGCAATTGGTCCACCAGCGCGACAAGCATGTCGATTTTTTCGCTGTGGGGATCAATGCGTTCAAGGGTCGGCAACATGGCAGGCAAGGGTCAGGGAACTAAAAACCCAGTGTACGACCGGTGGCCCCTGCTACTTTGTACGCTAGCGAACGCAGCGAGAAATAAATGATTTTTTGAAACTTTTGAGGCGCTGGCGTGTCCTTCTGCCACTTACTGGGCCGGCTCCACCGTGTCTTGCCATTGCCGGGCAATGCGAGCGAGTTCGCCACTGTTGACCAGGGCCAGCAGGGCGCGATTGAGGGTCTCGCGTGTGTCAGCCGGCATCGATCGCGCGACCATCATGTAGAAGTTTTCCTTGTACATGGCCAAAGGCAGGATCTTGACCTTATCCTGCAGTCCAGACCTGGCCACTTCGCCATAGATGCCTGGGTTGCGGTGCACGAAAAACCGGCCCCTGCCAGCGAGCAGCTTTTCCAGGTTCACCTTGGTGTTACGTCCGCCTGCATCGATGCGCAGCCCACCGACCTCCCGCAAGTGGCTCAGGATGCCATCGTAGCCGTGCATGGTCAGCACCACGCCTTGGTCGCCCAGATTGCGCACGTCCGACCAGTCGCGCACCTGCACCTCGTCGCCGGCGCGCACGGTCAGAAGATAGTCAACGGCGAACAGCGGTGTGTCGATGAAGCCGTACAAGGCTTTTCGCTCGGGCGTGCGGCTCAGCGCGCACAGCAAGTCGAATTGTCCATGGGCGATGCCGGAAGAGAGACGCGCGTGCGGGAACCAATGCTGGTCGCCGACGAACTTCAGTTCAGGCTCGGCCCGCTCGAGCGCGCGCATGATATCAACGCACAGTCCCCCAATGCGGGCCTTGCCGTCGACAGTTTGTGCGACGAATTTTGGCGCGGCTGCTTCCTGCGCGCCTGTGCGCAGTTCCAAGGCGCCGGCCGACGCCGCGGCCAGAAGCGCAGTGAAGACGCTGGCGCGTTGCCAGCGTGCCGGCGTCAGGATCATTTTCCCTTGTAGATGCCAGCTTCGAGTATCACGTCTCCGCTGAGCACCAGATAGGTTGACTTCTTCTCGATGACTTTGGAAACGGGGTTGTTGTAGCTATAGTTGACCCAGCCTTTACCCTTGGTCTTGGCGATCTCGAGGATCTCCTTGCGGTAGTACTTGCCGTCGGCGTCGGGCAGGTCCAGCATGTTTTTCCCGATCAGGCGGGCATTGACAGGATGGGCCAGGATAGTGCCGTCGATACTGCGCACGTAGAGATACAGCTCGCCTTGAATGAACTGGGGGTTTTTGGCGTTGATTTCCTTGATCAGGCTATCCTTGCCGTTCTTCTTCATGTAAGCGAGTCCACTGTCGACGAGAGCGATGGCCTCTGCCGGGGTGTTCGTCTGGGCGAAACTTGAGGGCGCGTAGAGCGCGGCGGCAAACACGGCAATCAGGGCAAACAATCTCATACGCGCCTCAACTTTCTTTGCTGGACAGGATGGATGGGAGTTGCTTGTCGATAATATGCTCTTCGCCCGCAAACGGCAAGCAGCGAACTTGCCCGCGCACTCTGGAGTACACTGGTTGCCACTTTATTGGCGAGGATGGATATGTACCTGACTTATTACAAAGGGCAGTGGGCCGAGGGGAATGTTCCCCTGTTTGGCGCCATGGATCACAGTGTCTGGCTGGGCTCGTCCGTGTTTGACGGCGCCCGTTCGATCGCCGGGCGCATGCCGGATCTGCGCCAGCATCTGCAACGTGTGATCGTGTCTGCCGAAAAGCTGGGTCTGCAATGTCCTTTGTCGGTCGCGGAGATGGAAGCGCTGGTGCGCGAAGGCGTCGCCAAGTTTCCTGCCGATGCGGCCCTGTACATTCGCCCGCTGGTGTTTGGCTGTGAAGGCTTTTTGATTCCCGACGCCGCCCACAGCGGCTTCGCACTGACCCTGTTTGATGCGCCGATGCCGCCATTTACCGGCTTTTCTGCCTGCCTGTCAGCCCTGCGCCGGCCCGACGCGAGCATGGCGCCCACGGACGCCAAAGCCTCGGCCCTGTATGCCAATTCGACGCGCGTGATGCGCGAAGCCCAGGCGCGCGGTTATGACAATGGGGTGGTGCTCGATAGCGCCGGGATGGTGGCCGAGTTCGCGACCTCGAACCTGTTTCTGGTCACGCCCGAGGGTAAGGTGGTCACGCCAATTGCGAACGGGACCTTCCTGGCAGGGATCACCCGCGCCCGCGTGATTGCCTTGCTGTCCGAGGCCGGCGTCTCGGTGCAGGAGCGCAGCGTGCATCCCGAGGAGCTGCTGAGCGCGACAGAGATTTTCAACACCGGTAACTACGGCAAGGTCACGCCCTGCGTGCGCTATGAAGGCCGCGCCCTGCCAGTAGGACCGATGGCCACACTGGCGCGTGAGCGCTACCTTGCTTATACCGACCAGGCGTGATGCCAGAGCCTTAAGACCGAGGGGTTAAGGCTTGCCTTCCTTGGGCAGGTCCTTGGGCAGGATAACCGGCTTGATATTGCCGCAGTCGCCACTGAGCCACTTGGCGCTCGAGGCC
Organism: Massilia sp.; assembly: GCA_045810445.1. Classification (GTDB taxonomy): domain Bacteria; phylum Pseudomonadota; class Gammaproteobacteria; order Burkholderiales; family Burkholderiaceae_D; genus Telluria_A. The sequence goes on along the minus strand of JBJMVX010000306.1, from coordinate 4,953 downwards.
ATCGCGGTCTGGCGTGTCTGCCCCTGGACCTTGGTGGTGACGTCGACGTTCATCTTGTAGGCGGTATCGCTGCTGAAGCTGGCTGTGCCTTGTCCGCTCGATTCAGGGTTGGTGCAGACGAAGGAAAACTTCATGCTGCCGCCAACGACCGGCGAGCGGGTATGGGTGCAGTTGCCGTGATGTTGGACCGGAATCTCGTTCTGGGCCACCATTTCCTTGGTAAGGCAGGCTTTGATGTGCATGCCATCCTTGTCCATCACCGGCATGGAAGTGCCGTGCTTGGACATCATGTCTTCCATCATCTTGCGCTGTTCGGGGGGCATATTGGCCATCTGCTTTTGCATCATGGCCATCTGCTCTTGCATCTTGTTGTCGCCAGAAGACATCTGGTTCGTGATTTCCCACAGTCCGGGACGCATGCTCTGGGCCGATGCGGGCAGGGCCGCAGCCAGGGACAGGAGGGTGAGGGCGGTCAGGCGAATGTTCATCGTGGGTCTCCAAAAAGGGATGGCCTAGTGTAGCGCCATTTACTAGGCATGTGAGCAACTTGGTAGAATAATGACCACATTGCTGCACAGGCATTTTTGTCCCACCTTTTTGAATGGAACTACGTGAAACTTCTGACCGCACTCATGCTCAGCGCCGGCATTCTTTCCCCTGGGTTGGCTTTTGCCGCCACTGCGCCAGCCGCCAGCGCTGGCGCGCATGCCGCACCGATCAAGGTGGCCAGCGTGGAAGGCTTGACGGAATACCGGCTGACCAACGGCATGCGGGTGTTGCTCTTCCCCGACGCCAGCAAGCCCACCTTGACCACCAATATTGTCTACATGGTCGGCTCGCGCCACGAGAGCTACGGCGAGACCGGCATGGCCCACTTGCTCGAGCATCTGCTGTTCAAGCCGACGGCGAACTTCGGTATCAAGAAGGGCAGCAAGTCGCCGGTTGAAATCCTCAATGCCAGCGGCGCGGAATTTAATGGCAGTACCTGGTTCGACCGCACCAACTACAACGCCACCTTCCCGGCCAATGCGGAGAACCTGCGCCAAATTCTGGCGCTGGAAGCGGACCGCATGATCAATTCGCCGATCGCGCAAAACGACCTGTGGAATACCAAGACGTCGAAGGGCGAGATGACGGTGGTGCGCAATGAATTTGAAATGGGCGAGAGCGATCCGATTTCCGTCACCAGCGAGCGGCTGCAGGCGGTGGCTTTTGACTGGCACAACTACGGCAAGTCGACCATCGGTGCGCGCTCGGACATCGAACAAGTCAATATCGACCACCTGCGCGCGTTTTACCACCGCTACTACCAGCCAGACAATGCGATGCTGATGGTGGCTGGCCGCTTTGACGAAGCGAAGGTGCTGGCGCAAATTAACACCCTGTTCGGCCGCATCCCACGTCCAAGCCGCGTGCTGCAGCCGACCTACACGCGCGAGCCGGTGCAGGATGGCGAGCGCAGTGTCACCGTGCGCCGTAGCGGAGGAACCCAATATGTGGGTGTGGGTTACCACGTCGCGCCATCGAGCCATGCGGATGCCGCCGCGCTGGCGCTGCTCAGCCACATCCTGGTCGATGCACCGGCAGGCCGTCTGCACAAGGCGCTGGTGGAAACCAAGCTCGCTGCGAGCGTGGACACCGACGCGGTGAGCAATCTGGAGCCGGGCTACCGCATCTTTGGCGCCACGGTACCGACAGCCTTGCCGCTGGATGTGACGGAAGCGGCCATGCTCAAGGTGCTCGAATCGCTCAAGAGCTCGCCGATCACGGCCGAGGAAGTCACGCGCGCGAAGGTCGGCATGCTCAAGAATATCGACCTGGCCAGCAATGACACGGCAGCCCTGACGCTGGCGCTGACCGAATCGATGGCAGCTGGCGACTGGCGCCTGTTCTTCCTGCAGCGCGACCGCATCGAAAAAGCCGATGCGGCAGCCGTGCAGGCCGTAGCGGAAAAATACCTCAAGCCGAGCAACCGTACGTTGGGGCGCTTCATCCCGACCGATGCGCCGGAACGCAGCGAAGTGCCGGAAGCGGGCGACATCGCCGCCCTGGTGGCGCAGTACAAGGGGCGCCCGGTGCTGGCGCAAGGCGAAGCGTTTGACGCCAGCCCGGCCAATATCGAAGCGCGCACCGAACGCTTCAAGCTGGCCAATGGTATGCAAGGCGCGCTGCTGCAGAAAAAAACCAAGGGTGCCGTGGTCAACCTGACGCTGCAACTGCAGACTGGCAGTGCGGCTGCACTGCAGGGCAAGGCCGATGCCGGCGCGCTGGCAGCGGCGCTGTTTACGACCGGGACCACGCGCCTGTCGCGCCAAGAGATCAAGGACCAGTTTGACCAGTTGCGCGCGCGCGTGAACATCAGCGGCGGTGCCGAGGGCGTGAGCGTGTCGGTGCAAACGGACCGCGCCAATCTGCCAGCGGTCGTTGATCTGGTGGCCGAAGTGCTCAAGCACCCGGTGTTTCCGGAGCGTGAGTTCGCTGAAATGCAGCGCGAGCAGGTCAATGGCATCGCCCAGCAGCTTCCCGAGCCGCAGGCGCTGGCCAGCAATGCGATGTCACGTCTGATTGACGCCACCCCGCCAGGCCACGTCAAGCATGTACGCACGCTGCAGGAAAGCCTGGCAGCGATGCAAGCGATGACGGTGGGCGAAGTGCGCGCCTTTCATCAGGCCTTCTACGGTGCGGACCACGCCACCATCGCCGTGGTGGGGGATTTTGACGCTGCCGCGCTCAAGGCCCAGCTGGCGACCCAGTTCGGCAGCTGGAATGCGGCCCAGCCATTTGAACGCATCCCCTCGCAAGTGAAGAATGTGGCGGGCCAGAGCGTCGTGCTGGAGACACCCGACAAGGCCAATAGCACCTTGTTTGCCGTGATTCCGGTGCCGCTCAAGGATGATGCGGCGGCCTATCCGGCGCTGTTGATGGCCAATCACATGTTGGGTGGTGGCGCCTTGCGCAGCCGTCTGGCGGACCGGATTCGGCAGAAGGAAGGCCTGTCGTATGGCGTAGGCTCGCAGGTCAGCGTGAGGGCGCAGGATGTGGCGGGGCTGTGGATGGCGTATGCGATCAGCGCGCCCCAGAACACGGTCAAGGTGGAAGCGGCGCTGCGCGAAGAAGTCGCGCTGGCGCTCAAGGGCGGCTTTACGGAAGCAGAGCTGGCCGAAGCGAAGAAGGGGTGGCGCCAGAGCGAGGAAGTGGGGCGCACGGATGATATGGCGCTGTCGCAGCACCTGGCCGGCAATCTGACCTTTGGGCGCACCATGGCGTATGACCGGGAGCTGGAAGCGAAGGTCGCGGCCTTGACGCTGGCGCAGGTGAACGAGGCGCTGCGCCAGTATATTGTGCCGGCCAATTTGTCCGTGATTAGTGCCGGGGATTTTGCGAAGACGCGGGTGGCGGCGGGCAAGTGATCATCTAGCCGGTGCCAGGTAAGCTGACGCAAAAAAAAGCCGCCCGGCGCAAACCGGGCGGCTTTTTTGCTAGGCAGAGGCGAATCAGCCCTGGCGTTCCGACACGTAGATCTCCACGCGGCGGTTACGCGCGCGGCCAGCATCGGTGTCATTGGACGCAATCGGCTCGCGCTCACCGCGGCCATCGATCATGACGCGGTTTGGCGACACGCCGCGCTGGGCCAGGTAGTCGCGCGTGTGGGCTGCGCGTTCAACTGACAAGGGATCATTGGTGGCAGCGCTGCCGGTGCTGTCGGTATGCCCGACAATCGTCACGGTCGCAGCCGGATTGTCATTCAAGGTTTGCGCGAAGCGCTCGAGCACTGGACGGAAGTTCGACTTGATGTCGGCGCGGCCCGTGTCAAACGAGACGTCGGCCGGAATCTCCATTTTCAGGCGGTTGTCCTGGGTCTGGGTGACTTGCACGCCAGTGCCGCGGGTGGCCGCTTCCATTTCCTGCTTCTGTTTTTCCATCCGGTTCGACCAGATGTTGCCGATCAGGGCGCCCGCAGCGCCGCCAATGACAGCGCCCTTGGCCGCGCGGCTGCCGCCGCCATTGCCTGTGCTGCCGCCAATGATGGCGCCCAGTCCGGCGCCGACACCGGCACCTGTGGCCGTGCCACGTTGGGTTGCCGACATGTCGGCGCAGCCGCTACCGAGCGCGAGGATGGTGAGGCCGGCGATGGTGCTGACAATTTTCTTTTGCATAGAGTTCTCCTGAAAAAAGTGAATCCGTTTCGCCGTCGCGCCTAAAGGGCACGACCGCGAAACGGATCGGTTATCGGGTGACAACCAGGTACTGCAACGACTATATGCCTCGTCCGCTGATGAGACGAACCAAAATCATGATGACGGCAACCACGAGCAGAATGTGGATGAAGCCACCTACGGTATAGGAAGTGACCAGGCCAAGCAGCCACAGGATCAAGAGTACGACGGCGATGGTATAGAGCATGATGGAGTCCTCGGTGAGTTGTTATGGACGACCTGAGTCGTTGAACCGAGTATCCCGCCTCCGTGTTTCTTATTCCGTACGTTAGCGTACATTGACGCGCAAATACTTATCCTTCTCGAAATAGTTTCTTACAAATAAAACGCCCGCCGGGCGTTTGCCGGGCGGGCGCTGCGGGTAAAGGACGAATTTAGTTGGCGTGACGCAGTGCGCCGTCGACGACCTTGACACGTTCGCCGGTGTTAAATCCGTTCAGGTTCTGCAGGTGGAAGGTGCGATGGTTGCCATCGTCCAGGCGCACCCGCACTTCGTAGCTGGAAGTAGCCTTCATATTGCCTTCAACCTGGTTGCCGACCACAGCGCCGCCAACGGCACCGGCCACGGTGGCGAGCTTGCGGCCGTTGCCGCCGCCGACCTGGTTACCAAGCAGGCCACCAAGCACGGCGCCGCCCACAGCACCGACACCACTGCCTTGAGCCCGGGTTTTGGTTTCGTGGATCGATTCCACATTGCCGCAATTGCCGCACCAGTTGTGCGGATGCGCAGGCGCGG
>JBJMVX010000305.1:0-3176 GCA_045810445.1 Massilia sp. | reverse complement strand
GCCACGGCGGGCCGCTTCGCGCATCATCGCGAACGTCGAATCCTTGTACGTCTTGAATCCGGACAGCGGATCGGCGAGAAAAGCGATTTTCATGGAGGTCAGCAATAGGGGCAATGCTTGATTTTAGCCGGAAACGGCAATATTCACATGCGATGCCACCCGGGGCTCAGTACACCTCGGGATTGGGGTCGGTGCGCTCCATTTCCAGCGATGCGGCCAGCAAGCCCAGACGGGCCACTACCCCATACACATAGAATCGGTTGGGCGCAGCCGTTCCCGGCTTGGCCTTCAGGTCCGGCACGGCATGCTGCTGGGCGAATGCGAGCGGCACGTACTGGGAACCGGGGGCATTCAAGTTCTGATCCACCCCGCGCTCGGCGTGGATGCGGTAAAAACCACCCACCACGTAGCGGTCTATCATGTAGACCACCGGTTCGGCCACCGCGTCCTGCACCTTTTCAAAGGTCGGCACGCCTTCCTGGATGATGACGTCGGTCACTTCGACCCCATCCTTGATGACGGACATCTTGTTGCGCTGCTTGCGGTTCAAGTCCTTCACTTCGCTCGCATCCTTGACCGTCATGATGCCCATGCCATAGGTGCCGGCATCGGGCTTGACGATGACGAAGGGCTTTTCCTTGATCCCGTATTCCTTGTATTTCTTGCGGATCTTGGCCAGCAGCATGGTGACGTTGTCAGCCAGGCATTCGCTGCCCGTATCTTCCTGGAAATTGATTTCGCCGCATTTCGCGTGGAAGGGATTGACCATCCACGGGTCCACATCGATCAATTTGCCGAATTTTTTCGCCACTTCATCGTAGGCTGCCATGTGGTTGCTCTTGCGGCGCAGGGCCCAGCCCGCGTGCAGGGGCGGCAGCAGCGACTGTTCGTGCACATTTTGCAAGATGGAAGGAATACCGGCCGACAGGTCATTGTTGAGCAGGATGGTGCAGGGATCGAAGTCCACCAGGCCCACGCGGCGCCCATTGGCCGAGCGCACCAGCGGTTCGATGACCAGCATATTGCCGTCCGGCAGAGCGAGCGGAGTCGGCTGGGTGATCTCGGGCGAGAGCGAACCCAGGCGCACATGCAGACCCGTCTGGCGGAAAATCTGCATCAGGCGCGCCACATTTTGCAGGTAATGGGGATTGCGGGTATGGCCTTCCGGCACCAGCAGCAAGTTGCGCGCGTCCGGGCAGTACTTGTCGATCGCAGCCATCGCTGCCTGCACGGCCAGCGGCAGCATTTCCGTGGCAAGGTTGTTAAAACCACCAGGAAACAGATTGGTGTCGACCGGCGCCAGCTTGTAGCCGGCATTGCGCAAGTCGACCGAGCAATAGAACGGCGGCGTGTGTTCCTGCCACTCCATACGGAACCAGCGCTCAATGGCGGGGGTGGCCGCGAGGATTTTTTTCTCGAGATCGAGGAGCGGTCCAGTCAGGGCCGTGACGAGGTGGGGAACCATGGAGTACGTCCTTAAGGCTTCTTGAAGATGGTGAACTGCGTAAATCGGGGCATTCGTCGAATTTTAAAGGGCTTATATGTCTGAAAAGCAAAAAGGCGCCCCGCGGGGCGCCTGGCGACCCGCTTGCGCGGGCCGGAAGTGGTGAAAAAGATCAGGCGTGGTAGGCGGATTCGCCATGGCTCGTGATGTCGAGCCCTTCCCGTTCTTCTTCTTCCGGCACGCGCAGACCGATCACCAGGTCTACCAGTTTGTAGGCGATGAATGCGACCACGCCCGACCACAGGATGGTGGTGCCCACTGCGGTCAACTGCGTCAGGACCTGGCCGCTGATCGAGTAATCTGGCGACGCCTTGTTGGTCACATAGTCGAAGATACCTTGACCGCCCAGCGATGGTGCAGCAAACACACCGGTCAGCAATGCGCCCAGGATACCGCCCACGCCGTGCACGCCGAATACGTCCAGCGAGTCATCCGCGCCAATCAGACGCTTGAGGCCATTGACACCCCACAGGCAGATAATACCAGCCAGCAACCCGATTACCAAACCGCCCATGGGGCCGACGTAACCGGCAGCCGGGGTGATGGCGACCAGGCCAGCAACGGCGCCGGAAGCTGCGCCCAGCATCGATGGTTTGCCCTTGGTAACCCATTCACCGGCAACCCAGGAAACGGTGGCGCAGGCGGTAGCCAGCAAGGTGTTGATAAAGGCCAGGGCAGCGATGTCATTCGCTTCCAGGGCCGAGCCGGCGTTGAAACCGAACCAGCCTGCCCACAGCAGCGACGCGCCTATCATGGTCATGGTCAGCGAGTGCGGAGCCATGGATTCGCGGCCGTAGCCGACGCGCTTGCCGATGACGATGGCGCCCACCAGACCGGCGATTGCGGCATTGATGTGGACCACGGTGCCGCCGGCGAAGTCGAGCGCGCCTTTGTTGAACAACCAGCCCGCCTTGGCACCTTCCGACGCTGCGGTGGCAGCCGAGGTGATCGCGTCAGGACCGGTCCAGAACCAGACCATGTGGGCAATCGGCAGGTAGCTGAAGGTGAACCACAGGACCATGAAGGCCAGCACGGCGGAAAACTTGATGCGCTCGGCAAACGCGCCGACCACCAGGCCGCAAGTAATTGCAGCGAAGGTACCCTGGAAGGCGACGTAGACGAATTCCGGAATGACGATGCCCTTGCTCCAGGTGGCTGCGTAGGCGAAGGTGCCCTTGGCCGGATCGTAGATCCCGTTCAGGAAGGCGCGGTCAAAGCTGCCGAAGAAGGGGTTGTTGCCGGTGAAGGCAATCGAGTAGCCGTACAAGCACCACAGCACAATGATCACGGCAAATACCATGAACACTTGCAGCAGGACCGACAGCATGTTCTTGCTGCGCACCAGGCCGCCGTAGAACAGGGCCAGACCAGGAATGGTCATGACGATGACGAGCACGGTGGCGATGAACATCCAGGCGGTGTCGCCCTTGTTCGGGGTCGGTGCCGGTGCGGCGGCAGGCGCTGCGGCGGCCGGAGCCACGGATGCTGCCGAAGCGGCCGAGGCAGCAGCGGCAGGCGCCGAGGCGGCAACGACAGCAGTCGACGCAGCCGGTGCCGCTTCAGCAGCGGCGGAAGCAACAGGAGCGTCGGGCTTGGGAGCATCTTGCGCCGCGGCCGGCAAGGCGCCGCTGATCGCGAACAGCATGGCCGCGCCAGCGAGCCATTGGGTGAT
>JBJMVX010000304.1:0-17956 GCA_045810445.1 Massilia sp. | reverse complement strand
TCAAGCTCTGACCCTCAAGCTCGACCAGCGGGTGATGAGTGAACTGGTGCTGGAAGGTGGCTTGCAGCCACCGCGCACCGAACCGACGGGGCGCGGCATGACGGTGGGACAGGCGGGTTTACCGCTGTTTCAGGCTTTTCAGCGTTTGATCGACCTGTTTGACACGCCTGAAGCGATTCCCGTATTGGCGCCCCTGATTCAGCGCGAAATCTTGTATCGCTTGATGGTCAGTGAGCAGGGAAGCCGGCTGTGGCAGATCGCGTCGATGGGCAGTCAGGGCCAGCGGGTGGCGCGGGCAATTGATTGGCTCAAGGCCCACGCGACCGAGCCATTGCGGGTGGATGAACTGGCGGCGTCGGTTCAGATGAGCACTTCGACCTTCCATCATCATTTTCGCGCGTTGACGGCCATGAGCCCTTTGCAGTTTCAAAAGTCGCTGCGTTTGCACGAAGCACGGCGCTTGATGTTGACGGAGCAGATGGAGGCGTCGACTGCGGCGTTTCGCGTGGGGTATGAAAGCCCTTCACAGTTCGGGCGCGAGTACCATCGCTTGTTTGGTGCGCCGCCACTGCGGGATATTGCCAGTTTGCGCGGTGCCGGCAGGGTTTGATGCGGTTCGGTAGCGAGCCTCCATAAGGCCGGCGTTAGAACTTTCCAACACTGCAGTGTGCGTCACCCCTCACTGTCCTTGCGAAAAGCGAGGACCCATGCCACGTTGGCGCATCAAGTGCACCTAACTCTAAGTTAGCGTGTTATCGGTCCTCGCTTTCCGGTTTCGCAAGGACAGTGAGGTAGTGACGCCAGGTCTAGTGGGTGGAAACGCTTTCGCTTACTTGAACGCGTAGTTGATGCTGGCGTAGAAACGGCGTCCGCGTGGGTCGGTGTAGGTCGGGTCGTAGCCAGAAATGAAGTAGTAGGCCTGGTTCGAATACGGCGGCGCCTTGTCGAACATGTTTTGCACGCCGGCGCGCAGTTTCAGGCTCTTGGTGATCGCATACGCCATCGAGGCATCCCACAGCGAATACGCCTTCACCCGATTCGGCGCCACGACAGTGCCGTCGTCTACATTGATCGCCGAATTCTGATCCTGGTATGACGCCGAGAAGGTGTTCGACAACGACGCCGACAGCGGTCCACGTTCCCACTCAAACGTCATCGTATGGCGCCAGCGCTGGACCACGCCGTCGGTCACGAAGGTGCCCAGATTGCTGATGTAGGCGTCGCCTGGACTGGTCTGGATTTTCGAGGCCAGCACATAGGTGCCGTTCAAATGCGCGCCGAAGCGGCCCACGCCCGTGTCGATGCGGTGCAAATCAAACACCACGTCCACGCCACTGGCCACCTGCGCGCCACGGTTTTCCTTGTGCAGTTCAATGTAGTCGATATAGCCGTCGTCGTCGCGGTGCACCAGGTTGCCGTATTTGGCCAGGTTGCCGAGGATGACGTCATCACCGATTTCGCTGATCAGGTCCGTACGTTTGATGTGCCAGTAATCGACGCTGGCGTTCCAGTGCTTGCCTGGTTCGAGCACCAGCCCGGCCGAGAACTGGCGACTGCGTTCCGGCTTCAGGTTTGGATTGCTGTAACGGCGGGTGTCCCAGTTGTCGGCGCAGTCCGAGTAGTTGTTGTCGACCGTGGCGCAATACACCGGGTCGGGCAGGGTGGCCGTGGAACTGTAGACGGTCGGGCGGTACAGGTCCGACATGGACGGCGCGCGGAAGCCCTTGCCGGCCGAGGCGCGCAGCATCATTGATTTGTTGGGGGTATAGGCCAGGCCGATCTTCGGACTGAGGGCGCCGCCAACCTGCTGATAATGGTCGTAGCGCGCCGACAGCTGCCCCTGCCACTCTTTGCTGAACGGCGCGAGCATTTCGCCAAACACCGCGTACACCTTGCGGCTGTCGCTGGTGGCCTTGCCGCCTTCAGGTGCGGCGTCGTTATTGATGTTGTCGCTCATAAGCAGCGCCGAGGGATTGAAGTCGGTGCGCTCACGCCGCACTTCGGCGCCAACCGCTACGCCCAAGTCACCACCAGGCATGGTCGTCAGGCTGCGCGTGGCCTTGAAGTCAAGGCTGTCCATGGTGCCGCGCGCACGGCGCACCACGTCGTTCACCTGGATACTGTCCAACAGCGCCACGCCCTGGGCGCTGGAAGGACCGAAAGGATTGATCAGGCCATCGGAAATGCCCTGCAGCAGACGGTCATACAGCACGTAGCCGTGGGTGTCCTTGTCCTTGACGGTGTTGACGCTATGGTTAAAGCCAATGTCGTAATCCCAGCTACGGAAGGTGCCATTGACGCCCACCACGTAGCGCTGGCTTTCGCTGGTCAGCTCACTGGTGCGGCGGCCTGCCTCATTGAGGCGCATGCGCAGTTCGATTTCGCCCGGCACATCGTCGTCCAGTTGATCGAGACCGGTGTTGGCCAGGGCGGGAATCTTGCGGTAGTCGATATAGCCCGTCACACGCGCCGATGAACCCACGTAGTCGGTGCGCGAGCGGCTCAGTGCAATTTCGGCATAGGCCTGGGTGTCGGCGTCGATCTTCAGTACGCCACGACTTAACAGGTTTTGCTTTTCCGATTTTGGATACAGCTCGGTGTCACCCATGTAGTTGTAGGTGCAGCCATCCACGCCGCCGGTGCCGGTGGGCAGATACAGGTTGGCCGGTGCGCCGCAGGTGGGAATCGACAGATTGATCAGGCGGTTGGTGATGCCACGGCCATTGAGCTGGAAGTCGATCTCCTGCAAGTGATCGCGCTGGGCCGAGGTGAGGCGGATATTGGCCGGGCTGGTAAAGCCGGACAACAGGTGCCCCAGGCGCTGAGGTATCTTCAGGTCGTCGATGAAGCCACGCTGGTTGGTGCTCAGGCGGTCCGTGTGCTGCAGGTCCAACACGGCAAATACATTGTAGCCGTCGTTGGCCAGGTCGCCGATGCCACCGCTGATAGAGACGGTGCGCTTGCCGGCGCCGCCTTCGCGCGTGCGCAGTGCATAGGCATTGATTTCAGCGCCCTGGAAATCCTTGCGGGTGATGAAGTTGATGACGCCGCCGATGGCGTCGGTGCCATATAGGGCAGAAGCGCCATCGAGCAGTACTTCAACGCGCTGGATCGCGGCCGAGGGGATGTTGTTCAGGTCCACGCCACTGTCGTCACCGGGCGAGGCGAAATTGGCCATGCGGCGGCCATTGAGCAGTATCAGTGTGGATGAGGTGCCAATGCCGCGCAGGTTGGCACTGTTAAAACCGCGCTGGTCGCCGCCCACGTTGATGCTGGCGCCGTCGGTCAGGCCGCCCACGTTGGACGAGATGCGCTGCATCAGTTCAGCGGCCGTGGTGACGCCAGCCTTCTCGATCTGCTCACGCGTGACCACCTGCACCGGCAGCGGCGTTTCCTTTTCAATTTGCTTGATGGCAGAGCCGGTGATTTCCACCTTTTGCATCGGCGGGTCGACCTGCTGGGCCCAGGCAGCGCCGTGGACCAGCAGGCTCGCTGCGGCTCCGGCACCTAGCGCCAGCCGTACTGCGTGGGTCATGCGTGAAAGGGAAAGCGGTGATGCGCAGTGCGGGCGGCGGGGCGTGGTCATCGTCTGGGCTGATCCTGTAGTTAAAATTTTTTCAATCTTTCAACTCTATCAGGTCGGACGAAAATTTCAACCGTTTTATTGCCCGCGCCGTGAGTCCTTGCCCCGGCGCGCACGCTTGGCAGCTGCCGCATGCTCAAATTGGCGTCCATCGATGCGCAGGCGCAGATAGCGGTTCGTGACCGGTACGAAGGGCTTGGCGCGACCAATGGCGTTAGCCACTTCGTCGTCAAAAATGGCGTCGCGAGAACCACGCAGTTTCGTCATTGCCATTACCCGGCCATAGCGATCAATGGTCAGTTCGAACTCGACGATGTGTTCGCCATTGGGCCCAAAGCGTCCCGGCTTGTAGGTCATGTCGTCAAAGATGGCCTGCACGGTATCCTGGTCCACAATGGCCGGGCCCTGGGCGGAAGCGCGCTGCTCCCAGGATGGCATGGGCGCAGGCGCCGGCATCGGCACCGGGCGCTTTGGCTCGCCACGGGCGAACGGGTCGCCAAAATTGAACATCTTCCCAGTGTGCTTGCTCGCCTGGTAGCCATACCAGAGGCGTGCCACGGTGGCCAGCGCCAGGATGGCGAACAGGATCCAGGCCCAGTCACGCCGGCGTTTGGACGGATCCTTGTACAGGACCGGCTCCGGTGTGCTGTCGACGATCTCGCTGGCGACAGGCGTGCTCCTGGCACGGGCGGGTACACCGAAGGCGCGCCGCCACTTGCTGACGATCTGTGGATTGGCCATGACGGCCAGCAGGGCGGGGAAGTGAAATGCCATGCGCTCGAGGTGCAAGAGGTCCCGTCCCAGATGCTCCGTGTGCGGCATGCCGCCGGCGCGCAGGCGTGTGAGCACCTCGCTTTGCGCCTGCATGGCCGTGTCGCCTTGGCCTGCAAACACCTGGCGTTGGGCGACGGCGCGCAGGACAAACGTTCCTGCCGCACCAAACTGCTGCAAATGGCTGCCGTCGCGCGACCAATCAAGGACGCTGATGGCTGCCATCAGCAGGGGCGCGTGCGACGCATGCCATGGCGCGGCCAGGCGCTGTACCAGGCGCTCTTCGAATGCCCTTCTGACCGAAGGATGGCGCAGTTCGGGTTCGGCCAGGCGAGTGCGCAACTCCGTTTCCCATGGCGCCGTGTCATCGAGTCCACCGCCAGCGGCCAGTTTTTTCGCGGCCAGGTCGAGACGGGCGTAGGCGGCGCTGGCCAGCGCCGCTGCGTTGGCAAGGGGAGCGCCAGCCAGGCGGCTCGCTTCCAGTCCGGCCCAGCGCAGGGCCACTTCATAGGCCTGGCGCAGCGACTGCGCGGCAGTCTGGTCGGCCTGCGCGTCGAGCAAGCCGAGTTCGCGCGCATAGGCGTGTTCGATGGCAGCGGTATCGGCGTTGCGGCCGAGGGAAAGGCGGGCCAGGAAGGGAGGCAGGGCGTCAGCGGTCATCAGTCTCAGTTCAAAGGAGGAATTGCTTTTCGTACTCGTGTGTTTACGAGAAGCAGCATCATACCGGGTTTGGACTGATTGTTGGTCGAAAAACAAGATCGATGTCGCAAAAAGCGCGTGGCCAACAACAGGCCGGCCGCGCCTGTGCGCCCCGGGAATCATTGGCTTGAGTCAACTATGTTATTATTCGTGCAATTCCAATTTTACCCTGGGCGTGCACGTTGAAACCCGTATCTTTTGCCTCTCTTCTCGCCACCGCCATCGCAGGCTTGGGGCTCTGTGTTGCTGCTTGTGCCGGCGAACTTGCGCCTGTGGTAGCCGAGACAGCGGCACCCATCGCTCGCATTACCGCGCCGGGCCCGCTCGATATCGAAAAGTTGCTCAGGCCGCGAGGCTTTGTCCATTTACGTCTCTCGCCCGATGGCAAACGCCTCGCCGGCATTTTTAATGACGGGTTGTCGCAATCGCTGGTGACGGCCGACGTGGAGACCCTGCATTTCAAGGCGATCGTCAGTCCGCAATGGACGCGCGTGCTCTACCATCAGTTTTTGAAAATGCCGCTCGATGTATTTTGGATAAGCAACGACCTGCTGGCTGTCGACACGAATGACAATGTGATGTCGGTCGACCTGGAAGGCAAGTTTGTTGCGCGCCTCGGGCAGCGCTACATTGGCAAAGTCCATGACGAGGATGCTTCCGCGACCACCGTGCTGGCTTACCCGGATGACGATGACAACACGGAAATTACCCAATTTGATGCGCGCACCGGCAAGCGCACCACGTTCTCCTTTCCCATGAGCGGGCGGCCGATCAAGATCGCCTTCGATTCGCGTGGCGAACCGCGCGCGGTGACCATGGTCGATTCAAGTTTCTGGAAGAAGGTCAACAAGGTCGTCAATTGGTACAAGCCGCCGGGCAAAGCCGCGTGGAAAGTGCTGCAGGAGACCAAGGTCAGCGAGGATTACTGGAGCCCGATGTTTGTTCCGGATGAAGCGCATTCCCTGATCGTCTCCTCGCGGCAAGGCCGCGACACGCGTGCCATTTTCTCCCTCGATACCGATACCCTCGCCATGGGTGAGATGTTGGCCGGCCACCCATCGCTTGACATCACCGGTGCCGACGGCCTGGATCAGCAAAGCTTTCTCAGAGTATGGACTAGCGGACTGATCCCGCAGGAGGTTTGGCTGGACGGCAAGTGGGCTGCAGCACAGCGCAATATCGATCTGGCCTTGCCCAAGCGGGTCAACCGGCTCTCGGGCAATCGCGACAGTCTGATCCTGGTGCATTCGTTTTCCGACGTGGACCCGGGGCGCTATTACCTGTATGACGTGATCAAGGCCACGCTGAACGAAGTCGCCAGCACCTCCGCCATCAAGCCGAGCGAGATGCACAGGATGGAGATCATGCAGTATGCCTCCAGCGATGGCCTCATGATTCCGGGATTTCTGACGCGCCCGGTAGAGGGCGGGCGCAAGCTGCCACTGGTGGTCATGATCCACGGTGGCCCGACGGAAAGGGATTACTGGGGGTTCGACGCGGACGTTCAAATTCTGGCCGCGCGGGGCTATGCCGTTTTCCAACCGCAGTTTCGCGGCTCGTCCGGATTCGGGCGCAAGTTTGAAGAAGCAGGAAAAGGGCAGTGGGGCCTGGCCATGCAAGACGATGTGACGGCCGGTGTCGAACACCTGATCAAGGAAGGCATTGCCGATCCCAAGCGCATCTGCATCTACGGCGCCAGTTATGGTGGTTACGCCGCCCTGTGGGGTCTGGTCAAGACGCCAGAGCTGTACCGTTGTGGGGTCAGCTTCGCCGGACCGACGGACCTGACGCTCATGTTTCATGATTATTCCGATCGCGTCCTCAGCAGTGTGGCAAGCGAGTACCAGCGCTTCATGATGGGTGACGCCGACGCGAACCGGCAGCAATTCGATGCGGTATCGCCCTTGAAACAGGCTGCACGCATCCAAGTCCCTGTGCTGCTCGTGCATGGCGAATACGATATTCGCGTGCCGCCTGTGCATTCCACCAAGATGCACAAGGCGCTGAAAGATGCGGGCAAGGATGTCGAGCTGGTGACCTTGTATGGCGTCGCCCACGGCTTTCGCTACAGTTCGCATGAATTGAAATTCCAGCAGACTCTGCTTGCGTTTCTGCAAAAGCATTTGGGCGAACCGGCCGCGCCGGCGCCAGTTCAAGCGCCCTGAGCGCAAACTCAGGTCTCAGTGTCAGGTCTAGCTGGACATTGCTTTTGCCATTGGCGTGTTTCGGGGCGTGGTATGCTCGCGCTGACATGCCTGTGGCTCAATCTGGACCAGAGAAGACGACATATGAACGAAGCGGTGGCAAAGTGGGGATCGAGCTTGCTGGTGTTTTGGCTCGTCTTTCATTTCGCGCCTCTCCTGATTACAGGGCGTTCGTACGGCGAGAACAGCCAGATCGCCAGTAGGTTCCCCATTGCGATTGTTGTTGATGGCCGGCCAGGCATCGTCCAATGGTTCGCCTATCAGAACCACAAGGACGCATACGCCAGCAAATTGATCACCGGGGCTGGACGCAAGGCCTTCACGGTAGGCGAATTCGGGAAGGTGGTGCTGACGTCGGACGACGGTGTCACTTTCAACGTCGACTATGTCGATGACGACTATCGGTTTTGGTCCCAGTATGCGATCCACGACGGCATGGTGCAACCGATCTCTTACCGGCTTGCCGGGGTCGCTATCTTGTTCTACGCGACGTTGGCGGGCTTGATATGGAGTGTCTTGTTTGAACGCGTGCGCACCCTGCAGCTGTCGCGCATGCGCCGTGCATCTGTCGTTTCCTGGCCGTTTTCCTGATTGTTCTCGCGAAGGAGCTTGTGATGCCTGTCACCGATCCCCTACTGACAAGTCAAATTGTCGTACGCTGCTGCCTGTTCCTGGTGGCCGCCATTGCCATGTTCGGCGGCGCGTTGCAAATGTATCTGGGCCAGCCCGACACCTCGCCGCGCCTGGATAATGTGCACCGCTTCATGGCAGGCGTCTATTTTTCGACCGGCTTGATTAATCTCTAGGCCGGCATCACGGTACGCGAGCAGGGCGTGCTGGTCTATTTGCTGGCCTTGGGCATTTTCTTGGCTGGCGTCGGTCGCCTGATCTCCATCTGGAAGGTCGGCATGCCGCAGCCGCGCGCGGTCTGGCTGGGCTACCTGATTCCCGAACTGGGCCTTCCCTTTATCATCGGCATTGCCCACGCCATGCGCTAAGGCGGCCTTCGACACTCGACCAGGATTTCATGTGAAGATACTCATTGCCGACGACGATCCGCTGTCCGTACTTTATCTGCAAGACATGCTGCACGAATGGGGCATGGAAGTGAGCGTCGCTGCCGATAGCGATGCCGTGCTGGCAGAACTGCAGCGCAGCGACGGCCCCCTGTTGGCCATCCTCGACAGCGTGATCGCCGGCGCGGACGCCATCGACCTGTGCCGCCAGATTCGCGAAGACGTCACCGGGCGCTATGTCTACGTCATTTTGTTGGGGGCCCAGGCCGATCCGGATTTCGCCTCACGCGCGGCCGACGCAGGCGCTGACGAATACATCGCCAAGCCTTTTACGCCGGCCCAGGTAAGGGTCAGGGTACGCGCCGGATGGCGCATCGCCGAACTGGAAGCGCTGCTGCGCTACCGCGAAAGCCGCGATGTGCTCACCGGCCTGTACAACCGCGGCCACATCCTTGACCTGTTGCAGCGCGAGCTGGCGCGCCAGGCGCGCACCCATCACGGGGTGTCGGTGATTTTCTGCGACCTGGACAATTTCAAGGAGATCAATAGTGCGCATGGGCACCGGGCCGGCGACGAAGTGCTGTGCGAGGTGACGCGGCGCATGGCGCTGACCCTGCGCCCCTACGATTCATTCGGGCGTTACGCCAGCGAGGAATTGCTCGCCGTGCTGCCCGATTGCCCCTTGCCAGGCGCGTTGGAGGTTGCCGAGCGCATGCGCGCCGAAGTGGCCGACCTGCCAGTGGCGACCACGGCAGGTCCCATTGGCGCTACCGTCAGCATCGGCGTGGCCACGGTGGCCCCGGACCAGGTGTCGAAATTGCGCGAATTGATGCAGCGGGTGGACGAAGCGCTTCACCGGGCCAAGCAGAATGGGCGCAATTGCATCACTCTGGCTGGTGAAGAATACGACGCTGCAAAGCCGTAAACATTGCCATTTCAGGGTCAGCGCGGTTAAGCTTTGCGCACGACGATACTTTTGATGTTTAACGGAGATAGCAAGACATGACAAAACAGCAGCTGATTTACGAAACCGTGGTTCCGGTGTCCCATGGACGTCATGCCAAATGCTCGATTGAAGCCGTACCCGGTTATGCGGTCGCCCGCCACATCAATTCGGTGCCTGTGATGGCCATCGAGTTTCCCCAGGTGGCAGCCGAATACACGATCGTGTTTGCGGAAAATGGCGAGGATGTGGTGCCTGTGGCCATTCTTGGCGTGCGCAACCAGGAAAACCTGTTTCTCGACAGCGAAGATAACTGGCTGGCCAATTATGTGCCGGCCTTTATCCGCCGTTATCCCTTCGTGTTTTCGCTCAGCGACGACGCTGATACCTACACCCTGTGCATCGATGAATCCTTCTCTGGCCTGAACAATGAAGGCCGCGGCGATACGCTGTTTTCTGCCGATGGCAAGCCAACCGGCTATATCGAAGGCGTGCTCAACTTCCTGCAGGAATACCGCATCCAGTTCCAGAATTCCGAAATGCTGTGCAAGAAACTCAAGGAATTGAACCTGCTCGAGCCGATGCAGGCAGATTTCACCCTGGCGGAAGGCGAGCAATTACAGCTGGCCGGCTTCCAGGCCGTCAACCGCGAGCGCCTCAAGGCCTTGTCCGGCGAAACGTTGCAGCAGCTCTTTGAGAGCGATGAGCTCGAATTGATCTACTTCCACCTGCACTCGCTGCGCAATTTCGACACCATCAAGGACCGCCTGAAGGCCAGCCCAGCTGCTGCCTGATTGTCTTCCTGCAGTACGCCCTGGCCATCCGCGCCGGGGCGGTTCGAAAACATCCCCTCCTTCTTTCTGCCCGCGCGCTGTGCTGCCCGGGAATGATCGCTGCTGTCCGAACTAAATGATGGCTCTGCCTGTCTAGTCCTTGGTTGACGTCGCCTTGCCTGTGCAAGGCCCCACCTAAGGAAAACCATCATGATCAAGCGATTCATTTCTCTGCTGCTCGCTGCGCTGTGCGCGAGCAGTTGTGGCGGCGGCAGTGCGCCGGCACCGGTTGCCGTGCCCGCACCGGCGCCATCCCAGCCGGATGTGGAGGAGGCCGCCAGCGTGCTGAGCCATCCGGACCAGGAGCCGGTGGCTGAAACAATGCAGCGCGGTGACGGCTCGCCTGCCGCCTTCGCGCTAGGCGGCTATGGTGTGCCAGCGAACTTGGCTGCCCTGGCGGTGACGGACGACGATGCCGCGCCCAGCCTCGCTGCGCTGGCGGCGCCAGCGGCGCGCAATCTGTACGTGGCGCCCGGCGGCGCGGACAGCAATCCGGGGACCGCCGAAGCACCGCTGCGCTCGCTGTGGCGCGCGGCGAAACTGGCCACGCCAGGCACCAAGGTGTTTGTTGCGCCCGGCACCTATGAGGGCGGATTTCGTACCAGTACCAGCGGCACGGCAGGCGCGCGCATCGTGTATTTGTCGACCGTGAAGTGGGGCGCGAAAATTGTGCCGCCCCGGGACGCGCCCAACAAGGTAGCCTGGGATAACCGCGCCAGCCATGTCGACATCGTCGGTTTCGAGATCGATGGCAGGGCGTACGCGGGCGGGCAGCGCTGGAGCCACGGGATTTACAGCGCAGGCTCGTATGCGTCGATCCGCAACAACCATATCCACGATATCGCCCAGCACAGCAGTTGTACTTCGGCTGGCGGCGCGGCCATCGGGGTGGACAGTTATTATCACGGCGTGTATGCCGATGTCATTGCCAATCTGGTGCACGACATCGGGCCGGCAGGCTGCCGCTACGTGCAAGGCATCTATGTCAGCACCTCGGCGCGCGTGAAGAACAATGTCGTCTACCGGGTAGCCGAGGGCGGCATTCACCTGTGGCACGATGCGCGCCACGTCTACATCAGCAACAACACGGTCAGCGATTCAGATACCGGCATCATCGTCGGCGGCGGCAATTTCTACTTCGCGACAGGTCCGAATGATTACACCGAGGTCTACAGCAATATCGTCGTCAACAACCGCATGGGCATTTCGGAGCAGGGCCAGACCGGGCTGAACAACCACTACCACAATAATCTGGTGTATCAAAACAGCCGCTACAACTGGGCGCTGCGCAACGGCTTGACGCCAGTGGCGACAGTCAGCGCGCCGCCGCGGTTTGTCAGTGGCGTCGATACGGCAGCGCCCTTGCTGCGCCCCGCACTTGGCTCACCGGCCATCGGCATGGGCAGCGCCGCGTTTGCCGAAACCACCGATTTTGATGGTCGGCCACGCAATCGCGAGGCGGGTTACGATATCGGCGCCTATCAGCACTAGGCCGGCGCGGCGGCCTGCAGTCGTTGCTGGAGCAGGGCGATGACGGCTGCTTCTTCGGGCTGCAGGCTGTGCAGGTCGCCGCGCAATGCCTGCTCGGTACGCACACGCATGGCGTTTAACATGGTGCCATCGAGGTAGGACGCGAGGATGGCGGGGTGCACATAGCATTTGCGGCAGATGGACGGCGTGTTGCCGAGGCGTTCAGCCACGGTTTCAATGGCGCGCACGATGTTCTTGCGGGCCTGGGTGTCGGAGTCGAATTGCTCGAACTCGTGCAGCGCCAAGGCGGCCAGCACCGTGCCCGACCAGGTGCGAAAGTCCTTGGCGGTGTAGTCTTCGCCCGACAGTTGGCGCAGGTAGTCGTTCACGTCGGCCGAGCCGATGGCATGGGCTTGTCCGTCAGCGTCCAGGTACTGGAACAGGTCCTGGCCGGGCAGATCGCGGATGCGCGCGATGATGCGGGCCAGGCGCTTGTCTTCCACCGTCACGTCGTGGAACACCCCGCTTTTGCCGCGAAAGCGAAATTGCACGGCGCGCCCATCAATGTGGACATGGTGCGCGCGCAGGGTGGTCAGGCCAAAGGATTTGTTGGTGCGCGCGTATTCCTCGTTCCCGATGCGCATCATCGTCGCCTGCAGCAGATAGACCACGGTGGCCAGGACCTTCTCGCGCGGCAGACCAGGCAGTGCCAGCGCCGCGTCCACCTGGCGCCGTATTTCCGGCAAGGCTAGCCCAAAGCTGATCATGCGCTCGTACTTGACCTCGTCGCGCATGTTTCGCCAACGCGGGTGATAGCGGTATTGCTTGCGGCGCTTGGCATCGCGGCCGGTGGCCTGCAGGTGGCCGTTTTCGTAAGGGCAGATCCACACATCGGTCCAGGCTGGCGGGATGGCCAGCTTGCGGATGCGTTCGAGCGTTGCCTTGTCGCGCAGGGCCTGGCCATCGGGGTCACGGTAGCGAAAGGTCTTGCCATGGGCCACACGGGTGAGGCCGGGGCGGGTATCGCTCACGTAGCGCAAACCTGCCGAGCGCGCGGCGGCGCGCCCGTCGGGCAACAAGAGCGCGCTGTGGTCGGGCTTCATGCCGGCTATTGCAGGCTGGCCAGACGCTGGTTGCGCAGGGCCTGGGCCGCGGAGTCGTACTGAACCAGGTTGGCACGTGCCGCCTTGAGGGTGGCGACGTCGCGTGCCAGGCCGCGCGCCAAGGGGGCACCGGGGTTCACGGCGACGCTGCGCGCAGGCATGCGCGGCAAGGTGTAGTGCTCAATGCCACGGCTGCGGACCGGAACGATCTGGGCATTGCTCTCTTCGCTGCCTGCTGCGACGAGCTTTTCCGTTTGGGCGCCGTCAGCGCAGGGGGCGTCGGTCAAGGTGACTTCGCCGCTTGGTGTGACGCATTTGTTGATGTCGCTGCCAGCGTAGGCGGCGCCAGCACAAGCCATGCTGACGAGAAAGAGAAGGCGGCTGGTGTAAGTAGGCATGGCTGAGCTCCAATGGGTAGTTGCACCCAGTGTCGCCGCTTGCCCAGCGCTTTTCTGTTCGGTACTACACGGAGCGTGAAGCCAGGCTTAACTGCCGACCCAGGCGTATTTGAAAAGGAAGGCTGCGGCAATGACCCATACGACGGGCGCCACGCTGCGCGCACGGCCTGTCAACAGTTTCAACGCCGCATAGGTGATGAAGCCGAAAGCAATGCCGTGGGCAATGGAGTAGGTGAAGGGAATCACCATGGCAGTGATGGCCGCCGGCACGCTGTCGGTCGTGTCGCTCCAGTTGATATCGCCCAGTTCACGCAGCATCAGGCAGGCCACGAACAGCAGTGCCGGCGCAGTGGCGTAGGCGGGGACCACGGCGGCAAGCGGGGCGATGAACAGGCAGGCCAGAAAGCACAGGGCCACAACCACGGCGGTCAAGCCCGTGCGGCCTCCCGCCTGCACGCCTGCGGCGCTTTCGATATAGGCCGTGGTGCTTGAGGTGCCCAGCACCGAGCCGGCCACGATGGCGCAACTATCTGCCAGCAAGGCCTTGTTCAGGCGCGCCATCTTGCCTTCGACCAGCAGGCCGGCACGGCTGGCCACACCCATCAGGGTGCCGGTCGCGTCGAACAGTTCGACCAGAAAAAACACCAGGACCACATTGAGGAAACCGGACGAGAGCGCGCCGGCCAGGTCCAGTTTCAACCAGGTGGGGCTAAGCGCCGGTGGCAGGGCGAACATGCCGTTCAAGTGGTTGCCACCGAAGAAAAAGCTCATGACAGTGACCGCTGCGATGCCGATCAGGATGGCGCCCTTGATCCGCATGAAGTCCAGCACCACGATCAAGAGGAAGCCGGCAATGGCCATCAGCGCCGGGGCCTGGTGCAGGTCGCCGCCGGTGACCATCGTGGCAGGGTGGGCTTTGACCAGGCCCGCGCTCTTGAGGGCGATGAGCGCAAGGAACAGGCCGATGCCCACCGTGATGGCATTGCGCAGGGCCGGTGGAATGCCCTTGACGATGATTTCGCGCAGTCCCAGCACGCTGATGAGCAGGAACAGGCAGCCGGAAATGAACACGGCCCCCAGTGCCGACTGCCAGGGTATGCCCATGCCGAGGACGACGGCGTAGGCGAAATACGCGTTCAAGCCCATGCCGGGCGCCATCCCGATCGGGTAGTTGGCGTACAGGCCCATGATGGCCGAGCCGATGGCGGCGGCCAGGCAGGTGGCGACAAACACGGCCGTCTTGGGCATGCCGGCGTCGCCCAGAATGGCCGGATTGACGAAGATGATGTAAGCCATCGTCAGAAAGGTGGTGAAGCCGGCGACCAGTTCGGTGCGCACATTGCTGCCGTTGTCAGTCAGCTTGAAATAGCGATTGAGCATGGGAAGAGGGCGGTGGTAGGGGAAATGGCATTATGCACACGTTTCGGCCACGCCAGCATAGGCGGACACCTTCCTCCATCATTGGGCGGTGAAATTGCCCAGAATCCTATATGCTTGACGTCTTTTGACCAGCCTTACCCTCACTGCATGCATATTCGCGCCTACCTTTTCATGATGGCTGCCGGGATCCTCATCCCGGTAATCCTGTTTTCGGGCCTGGCACTGAACATGCTGCAAAACGCGGAAAAGGATGCGGCCCTCAATGCCCTGGGCGCCACCGCCAATGGGGTGGCGCTGCAGGTCGAGCGCGAGCTGTACACGGCCGAAGCGGCGCTCAAGGTGCTGGCGGCCTCGCCTTCGCTGGCAGCGCGTGACTACCGCACCTATTACGAGGAGGCCAAAGTCATCAACAGCGGCCAGACCGGCTGGAACGAGTTGTGGTCGGCCGACGGGCAATTGCTGGTCACGACGGCGCTCCCGTTTGCCCCTCCCGCGTCCACGGCCCGCCTGCAGAAGCTCTCTGACAGCACCGGCTTGGTGTCGGACCTGGAAACTGGGGTGGGTGGCAAGATGGTCACTGCGGTGCGCCTGCCAGTGGTCGTCGATGGACGTTCCTATGTGCTGCGCCAGGTATATTCGACCAGCCATTTCAACCGGCTGCTGCTGACCGTCAAGGTGCAGGCAGGCTGGCTGGTTGCAGTGATCGATCGCCAAGGCAGGTTTGTCGCACGCAACCTCAACCCGGCGAAAATGACGGGCTCCCAAGCCCGGCCGGAACTGGTCGCTGCGGCCCGCGTCAACAATAGCGGGCAAATCCGCCATCTGACGCTGGAAGGCACGGAATCGTTTGACGTCTTTACCCATAGCACACTGTCCGGCTGGGCCGTGGCAGTGGCAGCGCCTGTACAACAGGTGGAACGCTCGGCGCGCCAGGCCACCTTTGTCGCGGCGCTGGGACTGCTGGCGGCCATGCTGTGCGCGGTCGGCCTGGCCGTGTATTTCGCGCGCCTGCATGTGATGTCGATGGCGCGCGCCGTCAAGGCGGCTGTCGACCTGGGCAATGGCATTCCGCCAGCGCCCGAACATTCGCGCGTGCTTGAGGTCAACGAGCTGATGGGGGCGCTGCATGTGGCGGGTGAACAATTGTTGCAGGCTCAGGCGTATCGCAAGCATGCGGAAACGGAGCGCCAGGTCTTGCTGGAAAATGAACAGACGGCGCGTCGTATGGCTGAACGGGAAAATTCGGCCAAGGACCAGTTCCTGGCGATGCTGGGCCACGAGCTGCGCAATCCCCTAGCGCCCATCAGTACGGCGGCGCAGTTGCTCAAGCTGCAGTCGAATGACAGCAACCGGGTGCGCTATGCGAGCGAGGTGATCACGCGTCAGGTTGATCACATGAACAGCCTGCTCAATGATTTGCTCG
The DNA here is from genome assembly GCA_045810445.1 of Massilia sp. Taxonomy (GTDB): domain Bacteria; phylum Pseudomonadota; class Gammaproteobacteria; order Burkholderiales; family Burkholderiaceae_D; genus Telluria_A. The sequence goes on along the minus strand of JBJMVX010000304.1, from coordinate 2,133 downwards.
ATGTCTCACGGGTCACGCGGGGGCTTGTGTCGCTGAGCCTGGAACAAGTGCCCCTGCAAGCGGTCATCGAGCGCGCGCTGGAGCAGACTGCAGCTTTGGTCGAGAACAAGCAGCATCGCCTGAGCTGCGAGATGCCGGCGCTGCCCGTGTATGTGCGCGGCGACAAGACGCGTTTGATTCAGATATTTGCCAACCTGGTCAACAACGCGGCCAAGTACACGCCCGCAGGCGGGGCCATCGCCATCCGCGTCCAACTGGGCGAGGGCAAGGTGAGCGTCAAGGTGGAGGACAATGGCGAAGGCTTTTCCGATGAGTTGATGCCGCGCCTGTTCGACCTGTTTGCCCAGGGCGAACGACAGCCGGACCGGGCCCAGGGCGGCTTGGGGCTGGGACTGGCGCTGGTCAAGAGCCTGGTGCAACTGCATGGCGGCACTGTCAGCGCTGCCAGTCCCGGTCCCGGCCTGGGCAGCGCCTTTGCGGTGACACTGCCAGTTGGCAGCGCCCCGGCTGCCCGCGCTGCCTCGGTGAGCGCGGCCGAAGCCGATCCGCGCGCCCTGTGCGTGATGATCGTGGACGACAATATCGACGGCGCCATGAGCTTGTCGCTATTTCTGGAACAGGCTGGTGGCCACCAGCTGGCCACCTGTTATGACGGCGCCAGTGCACTGGCCCGCGCGGCCCTTGAACCACCTGATGTGTTCATCCTCGATATCGGCCTGCCCGACATGACCGGGTACGAACTGGCACAGCGCCTGCACGCACTGCCACAGTGCCAGCGTGCCGTGATGATTGCGCTGACCGGCTATGGTCAGCCCCAGGACAAGGAACGCGCCCGCGCCGCCGGCTTTGACCACCACGTCGCCAAGCCAGCCGACCCCCAATACATCCTGGGCCTGCTGCAGGCTGCCGCAGACGATAAACTGGGCTGAAACGGGCGTAGTTTGCTACCATGGGTCCACTTTCACCCTGGACTACGCCACCATGCCCAAAAATAAACGTCCCGTGCCCCGCAAAGCTGCGCCGGCACCGCTGGAAGACAATGAAGTGCTGGCCCAGTCGCTGGCCGCGCTGGCCGTGGACCTGGCCGAGCAGGCACACAGCAAACAGCTCGACGCGGCCACCGTGCGCGCCAAGGAAGAAGACTTCAACAAACTGGTGCGCAACGCCCTGCGCAAGCACAACGACGAGGTGCTGTACGGCGCCATCGAGCATGCGCGCGATGCCGATGTCGCTGCCTACCAATACCTGCGCAGCCATATTGAAGAAGCGGCCGCCACTGTCCTGCTGCGCAAGGAAGGCGCGCCAGCGATGGAAGTGACGGCCTTTGCGGTGCCCCTGTTCGTGCAAAGTTTTGGCGGGCTCAAGGAGGCCGAAGGGTTCCAGGACAGCGAGGCCTTCGTGGAACTGGTGGCCAGTTTCAAACACGCGGGACTGGAAAGTCCGCAGGCGAAAGTGGTCATGGTCAGCCATGCCTACGATGCCGACGAGGCAGCCCGCATCAGTTATTCGGACCTGCATGAGATGGGCCGCGACGCCGCTGCCGCCATGAGCGACAAGAAGCTGGTCGCGGCACCGGCGCTCGAGCGCAGCATGGTGGGCTGGGCCCCGTGCGCATTTGGCCCGGTCGACAAGGCCGTCGAGCTGCGCTTTCTGCTGGGCTTTGCGCTCAAGCGCGCTGACGACGCGTTTTATCTGCCGCCATCGGGCGAAGCCGCTGAAGAGGCATACTACGATCAGCGCATGGCGCGCTACCGTGCCTGGACCGCGAAGGCGGGCCCCCTGGTGCAGCGCTGCCTGGCCGCCGACGCCGGCAGCCTGCAAGTGCACTTCCTGTATCAGGACCTGTTTTTCGGCGCGCGCGAGCAGGGCATGGAAGAACTGAACATGCTGCGCCTGATCAGCGAACTGGGCGCCGCACTCGAGCAACACGCCAGCCCCGCCAGGGCCATTGTCGGGCCCGCCGATGTGGACGACATGATGGTGCTGCGGGTGAGCCTGGTGGACGCATCCGGCAGCGAACTGGCGCACGCGGACAAGCCGCTGGACCTGGGCGCGGACCTGCAGGCGGAAGTGGACGATGTGTGCGATGCCCTGGCTACCCTGGGCATCCACGAGGTGGCCGTGGCGCTGCGC
>JBJMVX010000303.1:0-3813 GCA_045810445.1 Massilia sp. | reverse complement strand
GGTCTCGCGCGGACGCTGGTCGGCGCCATACAACTGGCGCATCAATTCGCTGCGCCCGGCGCCTACCAGGCCGAAAAATCCCAGCACTTCGCCGGCGCGCACCGTAAAGTCGCAGCCATCGGCCATGCCTTCCACACGCAGCCGCACGTCGCCAATGCTGCGTTCCCGATAATCATAGATGTCGCTCAACTCGCGACCGACCATATCGCTGATCAAGCGCTCGCGCGGCACGTCGGCCATCACCGGATGGGTGGCGACTTTGCGGCCGTCGCGAAAAATCGTGCAGGCATCGCACAGGGCGTACAGTTCTTCAAGGCGGTGTGAAATGTAGATGAGGGTGCGACCATCTGCGCGCAATTCACGCACCAGGCGAAACAGAATCTCGGTTTCGCGGTGCGACAGACTGCTGGTTGGCTCGTCGAAGGCGATAACCTGGGCATCCTGCATCACTGCCTTGCAGATTTCAACCATCTGGCGCTGGGCAATCGACAGGTCAGCCAAGCGCGCGCGTGGATCGAGGTCCACGCCGATTTTCGCCAGCCGTTCGGCCACCAGGCGATTGGCCTCGGCCTTGTTGACGAAGCCAAAGCGGGTTGGCATACGGCCTAACAGCACGTTTTCGGCGACCGTCAGTTCCGGCACATACTGCAGTTCCTGGTGAATCACGGCGATACCGGCGCCAATGGCATCACGCGCGGAACCGAAGCTGCACTCGCGGCCATCAAGCAGCAAGCGACCGCCGTCGGGCCGGTACTGGCCGCCGAGGATCTTGAGCAGCGTCGACTTGCCGGCGCCGTTTTCGCCGAGCAGGCCATGCACGGTGCCGGCGTGCGCCTCGAAGCTCACCCCGCCGAGCGCAATGACGCCGGGGAAGTGCTTGGAGACGTTATCAAATTGAAGATAGGCAGACATTGCGGCTCACAGACCCGTCGCGGCACGCACTTGCGCCTGGTTGGCACGCGTCATCAAGGTACCCGTGGTCAGTGTCAGGGCTTGCGGCTGCTTGTTCGCGACAATCCACTCGTACAGATTGACCGCCGTCTCGTAGCCGTGGCGCTTGGGACTGATCATGACGGTGCCAAAAAAGCCCGTCGCCTGGGGCTTGGCAAATTCATTTTGCGCGGTCTTGCTGCCGCCGATGCCAATGCCGATCATGGCGTCCGCCTTCAGGCCACGCCCTTCGGCTGCGCGCACCGCGCCCAGCACCGCTTCATCATTGAGGCCAACAGCAACCCAATGCTTGAAGCGCTGCTGCTTGGTCAGTGCGATATTGGCGGCATTGAAGGCCGATTCCGTATCGGTCTTCGCTTGCGGTGCGTCGATGACGTTGGCCGCTGGCAGGCCTGCTGCCTTCATTGCGTCCACCGCCCCCATGGTGCGTTCACGTCCGGTTGGAAGCTGGTCGTAGGCCACGCGCAGGAAACCGGTTTCCTCCATTTTCCAGCCGCGCTGTTTTGCCTCCGCCGTCAGGCTCTGGCCTACCTGCTTGCCGATTTCATAGGCGGATATGCCCATGTGGGGAATCGAGGCGACGGGAGCGCCGGCGCCGTCCACCAGCCTGTCATCGACAGAGATGACTTTCATGTTATTGCGCTTGGCGGCCCGCTCCACAGCCTTTCCAAGCTTGACGTCCGGTGCGCAGATGACGAAACCCTGCGCCTTTTGAGCAGCCAGGTTGTCAATGGCGGCGATCATTTTTTCGCCATTGGGAATGCCGATTTTGACCAGGGTGAAGCCCTTGTCCTTGGCCGCCTGCTCGGCGTAACGCCATTCGTCCTGAAACCACGGTTCCTCGGCCTGTTTGACCAGAAAACCGATCTTGACGGGATCGGCCGCATGGACCGCGCTCGCCGCGCACAGCGCGAGCGTCACAGCCGCCAGTTTTGCAAGGGTGGGAAGTCGGTACGTCATTTTATTCTCCGTTGGTTTTGTTATGTCTTGATTTTCTACGTCTATTCCTGGTCATCGAACAGGATCTCCGGCTGCCCTCGCGCAAACGTCCCAGGGACTTCTACCAGGCCGTCCGCGCCGGTCGCCATCAGCTGCGTCAACTGCGCACCACCGAATGCAGGCGTGCGGCAATCAAGCGCAATGCGGCCAAGCTCCCTCCCCTGCTCATCGTACTGCACAAGTCGTCCCGCTTGGGCGCTCCACAAACTGTCCGCGCTGTCGACGATGGCGCCGCGCGGTACGCCGCTGACATCTAGGCTGGCAAACACTCGGATTGCGCCTATGCGCGCCTGCTCGGCATCGTAGTCGCAACACAGGATCTGGCCGCGCCAGGCGTCAGCAAAATACATGCGCTTGCCGTCCACGCTGAAACAGATGCTGCTCGCCTGTGCCACTGCCGGCAGCGCCAGCCGGCGCAGACCGCGCTGGCGCGAGTACTGATAAAAACTGCCGATTGGCCGCCGATCTTCACCCAGGTTCGCGGTGCCAAAGACGAGAAATCCACGTCGGTCGACACGCCCATCGCTAATTCCCGTGCGCGGCTCGGCGGCATCGACCGCGGTCAAAGGCCGCATACGCAAATGCTGGGTGAGGCGACCGACCGGTGGCGTGTCGGCCACACACAGTCGCTTGGGCAGGCCAAGCAGCAAGCGCCCCGAGCGGCAGTGGGCGAGCAGTCCTGCGCCATCGGGCAATCTGCAGGTCAAGGTCGCATTGCGTTCAGCCGACCAGGCATGTACGGCAGCGGCGTCCGGGTCGGACCACCACCAGCGCGCGCTGCCTGCATCCCAGCGCAAAGCATGCCCGCTCGTGGTCACGGCTGCACGCTAAGACGATAGACCGGCGTGACATGGACGCCACGCAGCACGGCCAGTTGCGCCTTGCCGGCAAAATCGGGCCGCGCATCCTTTGGCAAATAGATGGGCGCATCGGCGCGCAGCGGCAGTACCGATAGTGTTAGCGGCGCAGAACCCGCATGCTTGAGCGCGTATTGCCACCCGTAGCCACTGTAGTACCAGTCGTCGAGCAGCCGTGTGCCGGCGTACAGGCGGCCGATGTCGCCCACGAAATCGAGATTGATCAAGGCCTCGCCGGCATGGTCCGGAATCGCAATGCGCCAGGCGGCGGCTGCACCGAAGGCTTCTGGCGCAGGCTGGGTGGCGGCGTTGGCGAGACCGCCGATCTGGATGGGACGCGTGGCGCGTGCTTCGCGTACGGGTGTGACGGTGGCAGTAATGGCGCGCGCCGGCAAGCTGATATCAAAGCTCTGGAATACGCCATCGGTGGTTGTCTTCAAGTTGCCGGCCACTTTAGGCGCTGTGGCGAGCGCCGGGAAAACCGCAAAACGAAATGCCGCATTGCCGTCAGCGCGCAGTTCCAGACCCGCATCGCTGAACCAGGTTTGTTGGGCACTTAAGACCATGCGGCGCTGGCCGGCCAGGTGACCGATTGTCAGATGACGGGCCTGTTCTTCCGTCAGTACCACAATCGTCACGGGCCGTGCCTGTGCCACTGTGATGGCAGCGCTGGTACCAGGCGTGATCGCATCGACGACGGTATAGCCATCGGCTTGCGCCTGATGGCCCGAAGAGCTTACCACCTTGGCGTTGGCGTCGAACGCGAATTCCACAGGAATGCCATGGCTGGCCGCAAATACATAGGTAATGCCTGCCTTGCCCTGGTCCAGACGGGCCAACGGCTGCGCCGTCGCGTAGCGCAGTCGCGTGCCGTCCAGGTCCAGGTTCACTGGCCAGATAAAGTAGCTTCCGTCTGCCAGGTCGATAGCCTGGCGTGGAAACGTCACGGTTTCCTTGGGCAGCGTGACCGAGAAGCGCAGGCCTTTTTGCTGCGGCATTGGGTATT
>JBJMVX010000302.1:0-7343 GCA_045810445.1 Massilia sp. | reverse complement strand
GTGGGCGACGGCATACTGCACCATTTCGGACAAGGAGCTCATGCCCATTTTCTGCATGATGCGGGTCTTGTGGGTGCTGACCGTTTTTACGCTCAAGTGCAAGCTGTTGGCAATTTCGGTAATGGATTTACCGCCGACGAGCAGCGAAAAGACTTCAAACTCCCGGTCCGACAGTTGCTTGTGAAGCAGCTGTTCATTGGGCGTCATGATATTCAGGGCCAATTGCTCGGCCACTTCGGTGCTGATGTACGGGCGACCCGAGGCCACCTTGCGTATGGCGCCCACCAGTTGGGTGCCGGCGCTTTCCTTGGTCAGATAGCCCTGGGCGCCGGCGCGGATGGCCCGCACGGCATATTGTTCTTCCTCGTGCATGGTGAGGATGAGGATGGCCAGCTTGGGCGCCTCGCTGCGGATCTGGCGGATCAGGTCGACGCCGCTGCGTCCCGGCATCGACAGGTCCAGCAGCAGCAGGTCAAAGCCGCCCTGGCGCACATGGGACAGGACTTCGAAGCCATTGATGGCCTCGCCGACGATATCGATGTCCAGTGCGCCGTCGAGAATGCGCTTGAGGCCTTCGCGCATGATCGTGTGGTCGTCCGCAATGACAATTCGTATCATAGAGTGGCAATCTGGCTGGGCGCGGCGCCGCTGGGAAAACGGCACCGCTATGTGAAAAGGAGGCGCAGCATCGCGCAGCCGAAGGGTACGGCCTTGCGCCCGCTTACGCAATTGGCAATTGTGCTAGGTAGCAGGTTCCTTGATCAGGCGGTGCACCAGCACCGGTTTGCTGGTATGGGAGAGCACCTTGTTGGTCACGCTGCCCAGCAGCAACTGACCCCAGCCACTGCGTCCGTGAGAACCCATGAAAATCAGATCGCACTGGCGCTCCTCGGCGACGCTCACGATGGTGCGCGCGGGCGAATCGGCAAACGTGGTCAGCGCCTCCACCACCAGCCCTGCCTTGTGCGCTGCCGCGACGACCTCGCCCGTATGCTCACTGCCCAGCTGGCGCATGCGGGCTTCGTATTCCACTTCTGTCGGGTAACTGGGCGGGATGATTTCTACCGCCACGGGATACTGGTAGGGCGGCGCCACGTACAACACCAGCACCTGGGCGCCCATTTGGCGCGCGAAATTGACACCGGCGCAGGCGGTATGGCGAGAAACTGCCGACCCATCGGTCGTGATCAGGATTTTCTGGTACATCACTTCCTCCATTCTGAACATTTTCCCGTGGCTTTCCCATTCTGACCATTGATAAAACGCAAAGGTTTGATTTTGCTCAAACTGCCAGCCCGGCCGGCTGGGCCTGGTGGACAAGGAATTAATTGCTCTGATGACCTTTTGGCAGCGCTTTCCCGATGTAAGATGACAAAATACAACAGGTGTTAAGCCCAAATTCACGGGAAATCGGGCTTTTGATTGTCGGCCTCACAAGTTTCGTTCCCTTCTACAGCCTAGGAGATGGACAGTGATTTACCAAGGGAGATTGCGCTGCTAAACTCGGGTTAACGCGGTCAAAAAGTTGCCGCACGTCATTTGCTCTGCCCAAAAAACTTGCACGGCACACAGGAATATTGGTTTCATTGCGAAACTCACAACATGGAGAAGCAGGGATATGACCGACGCCGCCGATGATTTCGACGCACTCTTCGATGAAGTATCTGCGCAACGTGCAACAACTGTGGCGGCACCCGCCGCCGCACCGGCAGCAGCTGATGAAGATGATATGGAAGCACTGTTTGACCAGGTCGCTTCCGCCCGACCACCCGCAGTGTCTGCCGCGCCTGCTGCCGCGCCCGTCGCTGCTGCGCCCGCCGCCGAGGTCGCGCCTGCAGAGGCGGCCGACGGCGCTGCCGCCGACAAGCCCATGTTCGAACGCCTGGGCGGCATCGTGCGCCTCCTGCACGACTCGCTGCGCGAACTGGGTTACGACAAGGCGCTCACGGAAGCCTCGTCCCAGATCAACGATGCCCAGGACCGCCTGGAATATGTGGCCTCGCTGACCGAGCAGGCGGCCAACAAGGTGCTCAACACGCTTGACGAAGGCATGCCGGCCCAGGACGTGCTGTCCAAGAAGGCCAAGGAAATGGAAAACCGCTGGGCCGACCTGTTTGCCGGCAAGCTCAGCATTGACCAGTTCAAGACCCTGGCCGGCGACTCGCGGGGCTTTGCCGCTGCCGTGACCGATGCCACCGAAGCGGAAAAAGCGCGCCTGCTCGACATCATGATGGCGCAGGACTTCCAGGACATCACGGGCCAGTTGATCAAGAAAGTGGTCACCATCACCAAGACCGTGGAGCACGAACTGGCCGAACTGCTGCGGGACAACGCACCACCGGCGGTGCGCGAAAAACTGGCAGCCAAGCCTGCCCTCATGTCCGGCCCGGCCCTGCCGTCGGTGGCGCTGGACCAGGACAATGTTGACGACCTCTTAGCCGACCTGGGATTCTAATGGACGATATGCTCAAGGATTTCGTCGTCGAGGCGATGGATCTTGCTGTCAACGTTGAAGAACATTTGCTGCGGCTCGAACGCGATCCGAATAACAAGGAGACGCTGAACGCCGTGTTCCGCTCCTTCCACACGATCAAGGGCGGCGCCGGCTTCATGAACTTGCCAGCGCTGGTGGCAGCCTGCCACCTGACCGAAAACCTCTTCGATGCCTTGCGCACGGGCGCCGCCCCGGTCACGCCCATTGCCATTGAAGCGGCCTTGCAGGCGTCCGGCTTCGTGGCTGACCAGTTGACCGATCTGGCCAACGGTGCGATGCCCGAACAACTGGCGTCCATGCCCGATTCGCTAGAGCGCATCCTGGTCAACGCCATTGAAGGCAATAGCGAAGCACCGGCACCAGCGGCTGCCGCGGCGCCAGTTGCCGCCGCCGCGCCAGCGCCCCAGGTAGCGGCCGTCGCTGCCGTGGCCACCAGCCCTGGCGCCGATGGCCTGGACTGGGAAGCGATGTTCATGTCGGTCATTCCGCCCGGGACCTATACCCCGGCCCAGGTGGCCAGCGCGCCGCAGGCTGCTGCCAATGCACCAGCCGCTGTTGCCACGCCGGCGGCGCCACGCGCCGTGCCCGCTGCGGCCAAGCCAGCGGCCTCCGACGGCGCCGAGCGGCGCGAAGACAAGGTCCAGGAATTTCGCGCCGCCTCGGCGCCCGCCAAGGAAGACAGCATCCGCGTGGACGCCGTCAAGCTCGACGCCCTGCTCGAAGTGGCGGGCGAATCGGTGCAGGCTGCCAACCAGGCAGCCGTGCTGCTCGAGCGCCTGCTGCAGTACAAATTTGAAGGTCCGGCAGCAGCCCTCATGGCCACGCTGACCGAAACGCTGGAACGCGCCTCGCGCTATTCCGCCGAACTGCAGCGCGCCACGCTGGCCACCCGCATGCAGCCGGTCGGACGCCTGTTCCAGAAATTCCCGCGCCTGGTGCGCGAGCTGGCCAAGGACCTGGGCAAGGACGTCGAACTGACCATCGAAGGGGCGGAAACAGAAGTGGACCGCGTGGTGGTCGACAGTCTGTACGATCCGCTGGTGCACATGCTGCGCAACGCCCTCGATCACGGGGTCGAAGGCCCCGAGGACCGGCTCGCGGCCGGCAAACCGGCCAAGGCCTACATCTCGCTCAAGGCCTGGCAGGAAGCGAACAGCGTCATGATCGTGCTGCAGGATGATGGCAAGGGCATGGACCCGGTCCGCCTGCGCAAGAAGGCCCAGGAAAAAGGCTTGATCAACGAAAACGGCGCGCCAACCGACGAAGAAGCCCTGCAACTGGTGTTCCTGCCCGGCTTTTCGACCAAGGACGTCGCCTCCTCGGTGTCCGGACGCGGGGTGGGCATGGACGTGGTGAAAACCGCGGTCGAGAAAAACCGCGGCGCCATCCACATCGAGTCCTCGCTCGGTTTTGGCACCAAGTTCGCCATCCGCCTGCCGATTGAACTGTCGATCGTGCCAACCATGCTGGTCTCCACCTCGGGCGCCATGCTGGCCTTGCCCATGGCCGTGGTACAGCGCGTGGTGGAACTGCCCGACACCTTCATGAACGTGGGCGGCGCCCCCGTGCTCAAGGACCAGGGCCGACCGCTGCCGGTGCGCTCGCTGGCCGGCTCCCTTGGTTACGAAGCCTGCTCGGAAAAAGTCGGCATCGTCATCGCCTCGCCCCAGCCGTATATTCTCGCGGTCGCTGCGGTCGACGGCACGGCCGACCTGGTAATCAAGCCGATGACCGCCATCGCCGTCGAAGGCATCACCGGTACCGCCCGCTCGGCCGAAGGCGAACTGGTGCTGGTGATCGGCCTGTCCTTCCTCATGGATGGCTGTCGCAGCACCATGAAAGCGGCTGCCTGATGGTGCCCCGGCGCGGCCAGGCTGGCGCGCCGTCTTCTCGACCTCCTCGACGAACCGGTTGTCTTGTCAGTCAATACGTGGCACCATGCCAACGCGGTTTATTTGTCAAAAACATTACTAAAATTGAGAGTTGTTAAGAAATGACGTCGGAAACCTTTGAACAGGTCCTGAGCGCTGCGGAAGCTGCCGGATCCCTGACCCCCGCCTGGAAAAAATTCGTCAACACGCGGTTCTTCGTTCCCGTCGTGCGCTTCGCCTCCAACGACCCCACCAAATTCAAGCTCAATATCGCCCCTGGCCAGGACGGCGCGCCAGCGGTGCACATCTCCGAAGTGCGCGAGCGGCTCGATCCCCAGCAGGGCGCCAATGTGAGCGTCATGACCGGCGCCGACGTCGTCAAGATGCTGGGCGCCGACGGCGCCATCCTGGTGTCCCTGGCCGACCGGGTATTTGACATTGCGCGCGAACGCGTCGACTGGCTGAAAAAAGGCATTGAAGCGTCCCAGGCGCGCGCTGCCGCCAAGGCAGCCGAAGCGGCCTCGCCGTCCAGCATAGCGGCGCCGGTCACGGTGACTGCGCCCGTCTCCATGGTCAAGCCGGCCGCGCCGGTGCCGGCAGCGAACGTTGCGCCCGCGCCGCCGCCCGTGCGCCGTAACGTGCCACTGGACGTGGCTGCGCTCAAACCGCGCCCAGTCTCGCTGCCCAAGGTGGGACTGGAATTTTTCGTCCCGGCCAAATGGACCGAGGTCAAAGACCCGAAAGGGCTGCGCTTTACCGACACCGATAGCGGCATCCTGGTCGTGGCCAGCGGCTCGCACAAGCCGGACATGTCGCTGCACCAGTGGCAGGGCTTGCGCATGCAACTGGTCCAGCACGAAATGCGTTACCTGACCCAGGCCGGCGAGCCGTATGCCATTGACGGCGACGGCTGGCGCGATCGGGTCAAGGGCACTGCGGTTGAATACACCGGCACCTTCCCGGGCGACGATTTCCCCAGCCGCTACCTGGTTGCCTGCATCCGCATCGAAGGCACGGTGGCAGTGATCACGGTGCGGGCCCCAGCCGACGCGTTCGAGGACAATCGCGCCCTGTTCAAATGGATGCTGGGCCGTGTCGACTTGCTTGAAACGAGCGCGATCGAAGCGCGTGGTGCGATTGGTGGCGGCAGTAGCGCTGGCGGCGGCAGCCACGGCGGCTATGGCGAGTACGGCGAAGCGGTCAGCGTGTTGGGCTTTTCACTGCAGGGGCGTATCTCGCGCATGCAGGCAATGGCCTATTCGTTCGCGGTGGCCCTGCCGGTCGTCGTGGTGTCCATCGTGATGGCCTTGCTGGCGCCGAAAAGCATGTACGGCGCCATGATCATGATCGGCGTGGCCGGCGTGGTGACCATGTGGTTCGCCCTGCGCCTGCTGGTACTGCGCCTGCACGACATCAATCGCAGTGGCTGGTGGATCGTCTTCATTCCGGCCCTCGCCATCGTGTTTGGCCTCCTGCGTATGCACTTGCTGGCCGCGCTCACTGCGGGCCTGTTCTGGTTTGCGATGTTGATTGTCTACTGCCTGGTCCCGGGTTCGAACGACGACAATGATTTCGGCCCGCCGCCAGCGGAGAACTCGGGCTGGGTGCAGTTTGGCGCCTTGCTCTTCATCCTGCTCAATGCCGCTTCGATCACCGGGTCCTACAAGATGTCGAAGATGCAGGGTGGCTTTCGCAACCCGATGATGACGCAGTCGACCAGCCAGGAGAGCGATGACGCGGGGGACGATGGCGGCGTCCAGAACGTGTTCATGCCGGGTGACCATGCGTTCGTGGTCAATATGCCGGGCACGCCACGCCGGCTTCCCCGTCTGCCCCAGGACGACAAGGACCGCCTGCTGCAGTACCAGCTGGTGACCCCTGAACGCAGCTATTTACTGCAGTCGCTCGACTATGGCAGCACACCGGTGGACCGCGCCGGCGCCATGGAAGCGCTGCAGGCCGAAATCATCGGCAACAACGGCACGCTCATTTCGTCCAAGGCCATTTTCCTCAATGGGCTCAAAGGCCGCGAAGTCATGGTCCAGTTGCCCAATGGAGTGGTGCGCGGCAGCCGCTATGTCATCACCGATACCAAGTTGTGCCAGGTAATGATCACGGCCAGCGCCAGCCACCAGGGTTCCATCGCACCCTTCCTCAATTCCTTCCGTTTGATGCAGTGAGGAACAGCGGGCTGAGCGCACGTGCGGAATAATGATACGTTTTTCGAATAAACTTCAGTAAAACCGTATCGAAACTGAGTAAAGTATCAAAATGGGGCAGGCACTATCGCAGTGCACAAATATGGCATAATCGACGACGGTACCCGATTCATGCAGTCGCCTGACCCCATCACTATGATAAAAACGCTCTACGACAAACTCTGGGAATCGCACGTGGTGCGCGCCGACGACGACGGCACCACCGTGCTCTATATCGACCGCCACCTGGTGCATGAAGTGACCAGCCCGCAGGCCTTTGATGGCTTGCGCGCAGCCGGTCGCGCGCTATGGCGCACCTCGGCCAACCTCGCCGTGGCTGATCACAACGTCCCGACCACCGACCGCAAGGACGGCATTGCCGACCCCACCTCGCGATTGCAGGTTGAAACACTGGACGCCAACGCCAAGAGCTACGGCCTGACCTATTTCAACATGAACGACAAGCGCCAGGGCATCGTGCACGTGATCGGGCCGGAGCAGGGCGCCACGCTGCCAGGCATGACGGTTGTGTGCGGGGACTCGCACACCTCCACCCACGGCGCGTTCGGCTGCCTGGCGCATGGCATCGGCACCTCCGAAGTCGAGCACGTGCTCGCCACCCAGACCCTGCTGGCCAAGAAATCGAAGTCCATGCTGGTGCAGGTGGACGGCGCGCTGCCTGTGGGCGTCACTGCCAAGGACATCGTGCTGGCCGTGATCGGCAAGATCGGCACTGCCGGCGGCACCGGCTACGCGATCGAATTTGGCGGCTCCACCATC
>JBJMVX010000301.1:0-7631 GCA_045810445.1 Massilia sp. | reverse complement strand
GCTGGTCACTGGTTTGGTGACGGCTTCTCGGCAGAAGCCGTGGCCTTGGCGCCTGCCGTGGACAGCCCGCGTCAGCTGCTGGCGCGCTATCTGGCGCAGGCCTGGGGTATCGACACACCGTTCCCGCATCACACGCTGCCCGAATCCGCAGCGCTCACTGGCTGTATTACGGATGGCGTGGCGTACGGCCTGATGCCGGCACTGCAGGCCGATGCCTTGCTCGCGGCCGGCACCCTGGTCGAGCTTACACCCGGCAAGCTGCACGAGCTGGCGCTGGTGTGGCACGCCTGGAACATCGACACGCCGTTCACACGCACGCTGAGCGAGCACATCATCGCCAGCGCCCGCCGCAGCCTGCCCCAAGCTTAAGGCGCGCGGCTCCACGCAAATCGATATACGTCGTCCCCGCGCAAATCCAAATACGTCGTCCCCGCGCAAATCCAAATACGTCGTCCCCGCGCAGGCGGGGAGCCATACCACCCATGGCTCCTCGCGCTATCTGGTGCTAACCAACGGGTTATGGGTCCCCGCTTTCGCGAGGACGACGGGTTGGTGTGCGGATGGCCACACACGTCGTCCCCGCGTAGGCGGCGGTGCGACGCCTCGCGACCCATGCTGCATGCCACGCAAACGACGTTCAGATGTCCAGCGGATCGACCTCAAGTGACCACTTAACCCGGGTTTTCATGCCGCGCAGGGCAGCAAGCCACTCTTTGAGGAAGCCTTGCAGCACGGGGCGCGAAGCGCTTTCCACCAGCAGCTGCGCGCGTTCGACGTTGTGCACCCGTGTCATCGTCATCGGAATCGGGTCGTTGACCGTGATGCCCTCATGCGCCATCGCGTCGCGCGCGCTCTCGAGGAAGGCAATCGCCAGCGCCAGCTCCGGCGCTTCGGCCCGCAACAAGGCCTGGAACATATAGGGCGGCAGCGCGGCCTGGCGCCGCTCGTCAAGCAGGCTGGCGGCAAAGCGCTCGTAATCATGCTTGACCACCGCCGTGTACAGCGGGTGCGCGGCGTAGCGCGTCTGAATCATCACTTCGCTGGCGCTGCCCCCTTGCGCGCGCGCCGCACGTCCGGCGCGCCCTGCCACTTGCATCAGCTGCGCAAACAGGCGCTCGCTGGCGCGGTAATCCTGGGAGAATAAAGCCGTATCGGGATTGAGGATGCCCACCAGCGTGAGCTTTTTGAAGTCGTGCCCTTTGGCGACCATCTGGGTGCCAATCAGGATGTCGATCTCGCCCGCATGCACGCGCTCGAATGCAGCCTGCGCGCTTCCCTTCAGGCGCGTGGAGTCGGCGTCGATGCGCAAGATGCGCGCCTCGGGGAACAGCAGCTGCAGCCCTTCTTCCACGCGCTGCGTGCCGCGCCCCAAAGGCTGCAGATCCACGTTGCCGCAGGTCGGGCAATGACGCGGAATACGCAGCTCCAGGCTGCAGTGATGACAGCGCAGCCGGTGCTCTGGCTTATGCAGCACCATGAAGGAAGTGCAGCGCGTGCAGTTGCTGATCCAGCCGCACGATTCGCAGCAAATCACGGGCGCATAACCACGCCGATTAAGAAACAGCAGCGACTGCTCGCCCCGTTCAAGACGCAGGCGCAGCGCCGCCACCAGGGCCGCCGTGAGGCCTTCCTTTGGCTTGTCGCGCTCCATGTCGATCAAGGTCACGCGCGGCAGCACGGCGTCACGCACGGCGCGCTCGCGCAAATCAAGACGTCGATAGCGCCCGGACCCGGCATGGTGCCAGCTCTCGAGCGAGGGCGTGGCCGACCCCAGCACGATGGGGATTGCCAACTGGCGCGCACGCCACACTGCCAGGTCGCGCGCGGAATAACGCAAGCCTTCCTGCTGCTTGTACGAGGGGTCGTGCTCTTCGTCGATGACGATCAGTTTAAGCTGGGGCAGCGAGGCGAGGATGGCCAATCGCGTGCCAAGGATGATGCGCGCCTGCCCCTGGTGCGCCGCCAGCCAGTGCAGCATGCGCTCGCCCTCCGACAGGCTGCTGTGCAGCGTGGCCAGCATCACACCCGGAAAACGCGCGCGGATATTGCCTTCCAATTGGGGCGTGAGGTTAATCTCCGGGACCAGGATCAGGATCTGTCCTTGCGCTTCGCGGGCCAGCACCTGGGCGCAAGCCTGCAGATACACCTCCGTCTTGCCACTGCCCGTCACGCCATAGAGCAGCATGGCCTGGTAACCCTGGGCGCCGCCGATGGCGTCGGCCGCCTGTTGCTGCGCGGGGTTCAGCTGCGGCATGTCGACCGGCTGGTGGTCGTGTTCCGGCGTGGCCTTGGCCAGCTTTTTCAGCGCCCGGTCCAGCGCCACCGTGGTCAGTACGCGCAGATTTTTCGGCAGTCCGGGCAGGGCTACCTCCCCCAGAGGGCGCTGGTAGTAGTCGGCCGCGAAGGCCGTCAGCGCCAACCAGGCCGGCGCCAGAGGGGAAAGCTGGCTACGTACAGCCAGCGCATCCTTGAGCTTGTCGGCGGGAACATCCGTCGTGTTCTTGACCTCGACAATGAGCCCAACTACGTCACGCCGACCGAAATTGACCATGGCCAGCTGGCCCACCTGCGGCTCGTCGCCCGGCGCACACGGCCAGCGGTAGTCAAAGCAGCTGTTAAGCGGCGTGTCGAGTGCGATGTTGAGGATGCAATACGCCATCAGAGTCCGCTATTGGTGGTGCAGTCGGTGTGCTTGCCACGCCTGCAGCAGGGCGCAGGCAATGGTGTGGACAACTTTGTGGACAATCGAGTTCCCTTGGAGGAAAAGGTTTGTCCTAAAACAATCGTTAACACGAATCGTCAAAAATCAAGTTTAGATATTCGTTTAAATTCAAGCACTTGCAAAAGGCCCCAGAGAGGGCTCCTCAATCCGCTTCGCGCACCCTCATTGTGCATAACTGAACAGTCAGAAGGTGTTTTTGTAGTCGTTTTTTGCTGCCCGTGTGCTGTTGCCAGTCGCGGCACTGTGCTTTTCGTGCCAATCCGAGATATGCATAAGTAGATGGCTCACAGCAGCTCGCTGGCGCCTTCAACATATCATGCGCCGCAGCACACACCTCATGTAAAACCTGCGCAAATGAGCTAAGCCACGGTAAACGCGGGACTTTTCTTTTTTATCCACAGTAGCTGTTGATAACTTTGTGGACAAAGCAGGAAAAACCGCGTTTTCACTCTGACGATGTCCTCTTGCCTATCTCGTCAGGTCGCCAAACTAAAAATTTAAACCCAATAAAATCAAGTACTTGGCGCCGCAGACAATTTCAAACTGAAAGCGCCCCATTTTGGGACATGGGTTTTGGAAATTGTGAATAAGTGGGGAGGCGGCATGTTGTGGCGCGCTCACATCCAGCCGGGTCGGCTGGCCCGCACAGGCCCACCTCCTTTACCTCAACTACATCAAGCGGCGCGTTGCTGGCGACTGAAACTGTGCACTGCATCAACCATCGCCGTGACCGACTCGGGCGGCGTGAACTGCGAAATGCCATGACCCAGGTTAAACACGTGGCCGTGATTGGCCGACGGCTTGCCGTAGGCAGTGAGCGTGCGCTCGACTTCGGCGCGGATCTGGTCGGGATTGGCAAACAGGATGGCCGGGTCCAGGTTGCCCTGCAAGGCGACCTTGTCGCCCACCAGCGCGCGTGCGCGGGCCAGGTCCACGGTCCAATCGAGGCCCACTGCGTCGGCGCCGATATCGGCAATTTGATCGAGCCACAAGCCACCGCCCTTGGTGAATACGACGGCCGGAATGCGCACGCCATCCTTTTCGCGTTTGAGCTTGGCCACGACCTGCTGCATGTACTGCAGCGAGAAGGCCTGGTAGGCACCGTCCGCAAGCGCGCCGCCCCAGGAATCGAAAATCATGACGGCCTGTGCGCCCGCGTCGATCTGGGCGTTGAGGTAATCGGCCACCGCGGCGGCGTTGATGGCCAGGATGTGGTGCATCAGGTCGGGACGGCTATACAGCATCTTTTTGATGGTGTGGAATTCCTTCGAGCCCCCGCCTTCGACCATATAGCAGGCCAGCGTCCACGGGCTGCCAGAAAAGCCGATCAGCGGTACCCGGCCATCGAGGGCGGTGCGAATCTGGGTGACGGCGTTGAACACATAATCGAGCGAGCCAAGGTCCGGTGCGCGCAGGGCCTTGACGTCGGCCTCGGTGCGCAGTGGGCGTTCGAATTTCGGACCTTCGCCGTCGACGAAGTACAGGCCCAGGCCCATCGCATCCGGCACGGTCAGGATGTCCGAAAACAGGATCGACGCGTCCAGCGGATAGCGGTCAATCGGCTGCAGGGTCACTTCGGTGGCGTAGTCGGGATTTTTGGCCAGGCCCAGGAAGGAGCCCGCCCGTTCGCGCGTGGCGCGGTACTCGGGCAGGTAGCGGCCAGCCTGGCGCATCAGCCATACAGGCGTGTACTCGGTGGGCTGGCGCAGCAGCGCGCGCAGGAAGGTGTCGTTCTTGAGCGGGGCGAATTGTGGCATGGAAGACAATCGAAAGCGAAAAAGAAGGCGCTATTATCGCATCCCCGGGCCCGTCCGCCTGCGGGCGCGCGTTGCGCAGGGGGCGGGTATTATCTATCATGCCTAACCTAGTCCACCTACCGGCCCTCTCCATGACCGCACCGCTCCATCCCCACGCTGCCCCCTGCGGCCTCTGGCCATCCCCGATCAGCGCTGCGGTGGTTGCCGCTGGCGCCTCGCCGCTGGCGCAGCCGCTGGTGGACGGCACCGACATCTACTGGCTGGCTGGCCGCGCCAGCGAGGGTGGGCGCAATACCCTGATGCGCCAGCGTGGCGAGGACGTTGCCGAAATGACGCCCGCGCCGTTCAATGTGCGTAGCCGGGTCCACGAATACGGTGGCGGCGCCTGCCTGGTGGCGGCGGGCGACGTGTATTTTTCCAATTTCGCCGATAACCGCATCTACGCCATGCGCGATGGCGCAGCGCCAGTCCCGCTCACCGAGCCGGGAACCCGCCGCTTCGCCGATTTTGTGTTCGACACTCGCCTGCACCGCTTGATCAGCGTCTGCGAAGACCACGCCGATCCGTCCACACAGCCGGTCAACACCATCTGCGCGGTGGCAGCCGACGGCAGCGTGACCGTGCTGGCCGAGGGCAATGACTTTTTTGCGGCGCCTCGCCTCTCGCCCGATGGCCGCAGCCTGGCCTGGCTAAGCTGGAACCATCCACGCATGCCCTGGCAGGGCACGGAGCTGTGGTGCGCCAGCGTGCATGACGACGGCAGCCTGGGTACGCCGCAACTGGTGGCCGGCAGCAGCACCGAGGCGATCTGCCAGCCCGAGTGGTCACCATCTGGCGTGCTGCACTTTGTGTCCGACCGCAGCGGCTGGTGGAATCTGTATCGCCTGGTCGACGGCGTGGTGCAGTCGCTATGCGAACGGGCGGCCGAATTTGCGACCCCGCACTGGACCTTCGGCGGCGCCATGTACGGCTTTCGCGACGGCGACGCCATCGTTTGCACCTACATCGAACATGGCGTCAGCCGCCTGGCACAGCTTTCCACCGACAGCGGCAAGCTGCACCTGATTCCCAACCCTTACCAGGAAATCCGCGAGCTGCGCGTGTCGGAAGACGCGGTCGTGCTGCTCGGTGGCGCGCCCACCATCGCGCTCGAACTGGCCCACATCGATCTGCATACCGAGCAGTTGACCGTGCTGGCGCGCTCGATCACGCAACTGCCGCCAACCGAGTACCTGTCGGTCCCCGACAGCATCAGCTATCCCACCACCGGCCAGCGCACCGCGCACGCTTTCTTCTACCCGCCCTGCAATGCTGACGTAGTAGCACCTGAAGGCAGCAAGCCACCATTGATGGTGATTAGCCATGGCGGCCCGACCGGCATGGCCAGCAGCACGCTCAAGCTGGCGACCCAGTTCTGGACCAGCCGCGGCTTCGCGGTGCTGGACGTGAATTACGGCGGCAGCAGCGGCTTTGGCCGCGAGTACCGCGACGCCCTCAAGGGCCAATGGGGTGTGATCGATGTCGACGATTGCGTCGCTGGCGCCCAGTACCTGGTCACACGCGGCCTGGTCGACCCCGAGCGCCTGGTTATCCGCGGTGGCAGCGCGGGCGGCCTCACGACGCTATGCGCGCTGACCTTCCACGACGTCTTCAAGGCCGGTGCCAGCTATTACGGCGTGTCGGACCTGGCAGGCCTGGACGCCGATTCGCACAAGTTCGAATCGCACTACAACGAATACCTGATCGCGCCGGCGCCGGAGGCCCAGCACCTTTACCTGGAACGCTCGCCGATCAACCACACCGACCATCTGAATCGCCCCATGATCTTTTTCCAGGGCCTGGACGACAAGGTGGTGCCACCACAGCAATCAGAAGTGATGGTGCGCGCGCTGCGCGACGCTGGCGTGCCTGTGGCGTACATGACGCTCGAAGGCGAAGGCCATGGCTTTCGCAAGGCCGACAGCATCGTGCGCACCCTGGAAGCAGAGCTGTATTTTTATTTGCGCATTTTCGGCATGACCACGCCAGGATCCAACGCGCCCGTCACGATTGACAACCTGACTGGAAGCGCATGACCGCAGCGGATTTGCGTACTGCCTTCGCAGCCCTGGGCCGCGAAGAAAAATTAATCCTGGCGATGCTGGCCATGGCCGGCGAACCGATGGGACGTGCGCGCCTGCACGAACACATGGCGGCAGCGAACCTGCGCGATGATGACGATCTGCTGGCCCACGACCTGGCCCGGATGCACGCGCTTGACCTGGTAACGTCCTCCATCGGGCGCGGCTGGTGCGTGCAAGCGGAGCTGGTATGGCCGGCATTGAAGGCAGCCCTTGACGAAGGCGTCTTCGGCGATATGGCGCTGGCCTACCAGCATCTCACCCCCATGCGGCGCAACTGGGAAGGCTATGCCATCCTGCGCAGTTACCGCCAGGGCGTGGCGCTCCTGCGCATTGCCCTGATTGGCGGGGGCACGCCAAGCGACATCGGGCCGATATTGGCGGCCTGCCTGTCCTGTCACGAGGCGGGCTACCTGCATCCTCTGGTCGACATTTGCGCGCGCCCTTTCGAGCCCGAGCTGTTTGCCCGCATCCATCCGCAAATGCGCGACGAAGTGCTGACGGTGCTAATGGAAAACGTGCAGCGCGAACCGGCCAGCGCGCCGCTCTTGCGCAGCTACGCGGAAAAGCATCTGCACAGCGCCGCCTCGTCGATGGCCTTGCGCGCCGTGATGACGGAACACCTGATTCTGTGTGGTCGCCTGGACGACGCCAACAGCCTGCTGGACCATCTGGACGAGTCTCTGGGCCTGTTCTATGCCGCTGTCCTGCTGCTGTTGCGCGACGAGCTGGACGGCGCGGTCGAGCGCTTCGAGGTGGCCCTCAAGGCGCTGCGCCGCGAAACAGGCAAGCGCAAGATGGCCTTCCCCGGCCTGGGCGGCCACCTGTATGTGCTGGCCCTTCTGCGCAGCAGCAACCCAAAGCACCACAAGGCAGCTGAAACCTACCTTGACACCACCACGCGCGCGGTGCAAAACCACGACACGGCGGTTTACCAGCAGCTGTCGATGCTGCGCCAGGTCCGCAGCGGCACGCTGGACCCGGCCGTGCTGCCGACCCGGAACTGGGAAGCAGCCATGCAGCCCTTCCTGT
>JBJMVX010000300.1:0-20803 GCA_045810445.1 Massilia sp. | reverse complement strand
ATGCCCATGGCGTAAGCGCCAATGGCCATGCCTTCGATTAGCGCGTGCGGGTTGTAGCGGATGATGTCGCGATCCTTGAAGGTGCCCGGCTCGCCTTCGTCGGTATTGCAGACGAGGTATTTCTGGCCTGGGAACTGGCGTGGCATGAAGCTCCACTTCAAGCCCGTCGGGAAACCGGCGCCGCCGCGACCGCGCAGGGACGAGGCTTTCAGTTCGGCGATCACTTGTTCCGGCGTGATTTTTTCTTCGAGGATGCGGCGCAGCGCGCTGTAGCCGCCGCGTTTCACGTAATCCTGCAAATGCCAATTCTTGCCATCAAGGTCGGCAAGAATCAAAGGTGCGATATGGCGGTTGTGGAGTGATGTCATTTCTTGAGTTCCTCAACGAGGGCGTCGATCTTGTCGTTCGACATCCAGCTGCACATGCGCTTGTTATTGACCAGCATGACCGGCGCGTCGCCGCAGGCGCCCATGCACTCGCCTTCAACCAGGGTGAACTGGCCGTCAGCGGTGGTTTCGCGGTAGCCGATGCCCAGCTTTTCTTTCAGGTGATGGGCAGCCTTCTCGCCGCCGGACAACTGACATGGCAGATTGGTGCACACCGAAATCTTGAATTTGCCGACCGGCTTGGTGTTGTACATATTGTAGAAAGTCGCCACTTCCTGAACAGCAATGGCGGGCATGCCGAGGTAGTCGGCCACGTCCTGCATCACTTCCGGCGGAAGCCAGCCCTTTTCATCCTGGGCAATGGCGAGCGCCGCCATAACCGCCGACTCTTTGTGGTCAGGCGGGAACTTGGCGACTTCTCGGTCGATTTTTTTGTATGACTGCTCTGATAACAACATGTTTTTTTGCCTCAATAGTGCAAAGACTTACCGGTCGATACTGCCGAATACGATGTCCTGGGTGCCGATGATGGTGACCGCATCTGCAATCATGTGGCCACGGGCCATCTCGTCCAGGCTTTGCAAGTGTGCATAGTCCGGGGCGCGAATCTTCAGGCGGTAGGGCTTGTTGGCGCCATCGGAGACGATGTAGATGCCGAACTCGCCCTTCGGATGCTCGACCGCGGCGTACGCCTCGCCCGGCGGGACGTGGAAGCCTTCGGTGAACAGTTTGAAGTGGTGAATCAGCGACTCCATGTTCGACTTCATGTCGGTGCGCGACGGCGGCGCCACCTTGCGGTTGTCGACCATGACCGGGCCGGGATTGGCGCGCAGCCAGGTGATGGCCTGCTTGATGATGCGGTTCGACTGACGCATTTCTTCAATGCGCACCAGGTAGCGGTCGTAGCAATCGCCGTTGGTGCCCACCGGGATGTCGAAGTCCATCTTGTCGTAGACGGCGTAAGGCTGCTTCTTGCGCAGGTCCCACTCCACGCCCGAACCGCGCAGCATGGCGCCGGTAAAGCCCATCGCTTTCGCGTCTTCGGGCGAGACCACGCCAATGCCAACCGTGCGCTGTTTCCAGATACGGTTATCGGTCAGCAGGGTTTCGTATTCGTCGACGTAGGTGACGAAGCGCTTGCTGAAGTCTTCCAGGAAGTCCAGCAGCGACCCCTGGCGATGCTCGTTGAGTTCGTCAATGGCCTTGGCGCTGCGGATGATGGACGCCTTGTGCTTTGGCATCGCGTCCGGCAGGTCGCGGTACACGCCGCCCGGACGGTAGTAGGCTGCGTGCATGCGCGCGCCCGACACCGCCTCGTAGGCATCAAACAGGTCTTCGCGGTCGCGGAAGGCGTACAGGAAAGGACCCATGGCACCCACGTCCAGCGCGTGCGCGCCCAGCCACATCAGGTGGTTGAGCAGGCGCGTGATTTCGTCGAACATGACGCGGATGTACTGGGCCCGCACCGGCACTTCAATGCCGAGCAGCTTTTCAATGGCCATCACGTAGGCGTGCTCATTGCTCATCATCGACACGTAGTCGAGACGGTCCATATAAGGCACGGATTGCAGATAGGTACGCGTTTCCGCCAGCTTTTCGGTGCCGCGGTGCAGCAGGCCAATGTGGGGGTCGGCACGCTGGATCACTTCGCCGTCCAGCTCCAGCACCAGGCGCAGCACGCCGTGGGCCGCAGGGTGCTGGGGACCGAAGTTGAGGGTGTAGTTCTTAATTTCAGCCATTATTTCATCCCGTAGGTTTCTTCACGTATCACGCGCGGAATGATTTCGCGCGGCTCGATCGTGACGGGTTGATAGATGACACGTTTCTGCTCGGGGTCGTAGCGCATTTCGACATAGCCCGAAATCGGGAAGTCCTTGCGGAACGGGTGGCCGATGAAGCCGTAGTCGGTGAGAATGCGGCGCAGGTCGTTGTGGCCTTCAAACAGGATGCCGTACAGGTCGAAGGCTTCGCGCTCGTACCAGTTGGCAGCGCGCCACACGCCAATGACGGAGGCCAGCACTGGCATCTCGTCGTCGGCGGCAAACACGCGCACACGCACGCGCCAGTTGTGGTCCAGCGACAGCAGGTGCGACACGGCCGCGAAACGCAAACCGTCCCAGGTGCCTTCGCCGTAGGTCGAGTAGTCGACGCCGCACAGGTCCAGCAGCTGGTCGAACTTCAGGTCTGGATGGTCGCGCAGGGTCAGCATCGCCGCCAGGTAGTCGGCGGCCTTGACCACCACCGTCACTTCGCCCAGCGCAGTGTGGACGTCGGCGCCCTCACCGAGCACGGATGCCAGGGTGGCGGCCAGTTTTTCGATTTTACTTGTCATGATTAGCGGGCGATGGTGTTGGTGCGCTTGATCTTGTTCTGCAGTTGCAGAATGCCGTACAACAGCGCTTCAGCGGTCGGCGGGCAACCTGGCACATACACGTCCACCGGGACGATGCGGTCGCAACCGCGCACCACCGAGTACGAATAGTGGTAGTAGCCGCCGCCGTTGGCGCACGAGCCCATGGAGATGACCCAGCGTGGTTCCGGCATCTGGTCGTAGACCTTGCGCAGCGCCGGTGCCATCTTGTTGCACAGGGTGCCGGCCACGATCATCACGTCCGACTGGCGTGGCGAGGGACGGAAAACGACGCCGAAGCGGTCCATGTCGTAGCGGGCCGCGCCCGTGTGCATCATCTCAACCGCGCAGCAGGCCAGGCCGAACGTCATCGGGAACATCGATCCCGTGCGCGCCCAGTTGATCAGCTTGTCGGCTGTGGTGGTGATGAAACCTTCGTTCAATACGCCTTCAATTGACATGGCTTATTCCCAATCAAGGGCACCTTTCTTCCAGATATACCAAAAACCGACCACGAATTCGGCGATGAACACCATCATCGTCACGAAACCGGACCAGCCCAGTTCACGCATGGAGACACCCCACGGGAAGAAGAATGCCGTTTCCAGATCAAACAAAATAAAGAGGATGGCGACCAGATAGTACCGGACGTCGAATTTCATGCGTGCATCTTCAAAAGCTTCGAAGCCGCATTCGTAAGGGGAGAGTTTGGCCGCGTCGGGCTTGTTTTGGCCGAGCAGGTAGCCCAGCACTTGTGGAACGACGCCCACGCCGATGCCGACCAGAATGAACAACAGTACGGGGAAATAATTTTCGAGGTTCACGGATGAGCCTTCTTTGATGATCGGTTAATGAACCACTGCGTCTTGCAGCGCCCTATCGTACACGACCCTGGCTTGAAGCCTACCACCAGGACCGGAACGACTGATCCTCGCAAAAAAGCCAGCTTAGGCGCAGCCCTTGCTGGCTTCTATATTTCTTGGTGCCGACGGCGAGACTCGAACTCGCACAGGATTTCTCCCACTACCCCCTCAAGATAGCGTGTCTACCAATTTCACCACGTCGGCATTGAGTCCGCTATTCTACATTGTTACAGAGCTGTATTCAATGCAAACTTGCGCTAAAACAAGGATAAAACTGTAAAAAGCCTGGGCTTTTTTACTGCAGGCCGGCAAGGCGGCCCTTCCTACGCAATTTGTACTTACTTCGTGGCGCTGGCAGGGGCCGAGGCAGCTGCTGGCGCGACTGCCGGTGCGACTGGCGCAGGGGCGATCGGCGTGGTCGTCACTGGTGCGACTGGTGCCGTGACCGGCGCCGGTGCTGGCACCGTTACCGCTGGCGTTGCCGGCGCACCTGCACGATCAAGCAGGCCGCCTTTGACAGCGCCGCTGTGGGCCGACAGGTTAGCCAGGATCAGGGTCGAGATAAAGAACACGGCCGCTGCCACGCCAGTTGCGCGCGACATGAAGTTGGAGGAACCGGTTGCACCAAACAGGCTGCCCGACGCGCCCGAGCCGAAGGCGGCGCCCATGTCGGCGCCCTTGCCGTGTTGAAGCAATACCAGCCCGATGATGATCAGGGCGGAGAGAACTTGCACTACGACGACCAGATTTTGCCAATTCATTTCAATTCCATTCTAGGTAAAGACTGCGATTTACTGAGTTAGTTCGTTGTTTATTTGCCGGCCTGGATGATGGCCAGGAAATCGGCCGCCTTCAAGGCTGCTCCACCGATCAGGCCGCCGTCGATATCTGGCTGGGCCATTAGTTCGGCGGCGTTGTCGGGCTTCATGCTGCCGCCGTACAGAATCTGGACGGTGGCAGCAGCAACTGCATTCTTTTCCACCAGCAGGGCCCGCAGGTGCGCGTGCACTTCCTGGGCCATGGCTGGCGTGGCGGTCTTGCCGGTACCGATCGCCCACACGGGCTCATAGGCAACGACGATCTGAGCCAGGCGCTCGCCGACCAGCGCCAGCACGGCGTCCAGCTGGGCGCTCACGACGGCAAAGGTCTGCCCTGCTTCGCGCTCGGCCAGGGTTTCACCGACGCAGACGATGGGCGTCATGCCCGCTTCGAGCACCGCCAGCGCTTTTTTGGCCACCAGCTCGCTGCTTTCGGCATGGTAGGCACGGCGCTCGGAATGACCGACGATGACATAACGGCTGGCGAAATCGACCAGCATGGCTGCCGACACTTCACCCGTAAAGGCGCCGCTGGCGTTGGCCGACACATCCTGGGCACCCCAGCTGACCGGGGTGCCGGCCAACTGCGCCTGGGCCTGGGCCAGGAATGGCGCAGGCACGCAGACGCCGCAATCGGCGCCACTGCCATCCAGGCCCGCGACGATACCGGCCATCAGGCTGGCATTGGCGGCGAGGCTGCCATTCATTTTCCAATTCCCGACGACGAGTTTGCGACGCATAGTAGCCCAGTTCTAATTAACCCGCTATTTTACCCGTCGTTGGCGGGGGCGGTCAAACACGGGAAAAATGTGGGGGTAGAACAGGCATTCCCACCGCAGGAATCAGTAAAACTCCCGCTGCCTTAAAAAAACACGCGCACTGTCCTTGCGAAAGCGAGGACCCATTCTGACCGGGCGACGTGTTGCCGTGTGCCTGAGCCAAGGCGGTATGGATCCTCGCTTTCGCAAGGACAGTGAAGGCACGGGCATTCCTGCTTTGCATGAACCACTGCAGGGAGGGCGCCAGTTTCCTCCCTTTCGCCGGCACGCGGTTAAACGCTGCATTTCAGGCAACGCGGCCTAGACCACCTGCAACATGATCTTGCCCACGTGGGTAGAACTTTCCATCAGCGCATGCGCCTGGGCAGCCTCAGCCAGGGGAAAAGTCTTGAAAATCACTGGCTTGATCTTGCCTGCTCCAATGAGCGGCCACACATGTTGCTGTAACTGCTTAGCAATGGCCGCCTTGAAGGCCACCGGACGCGGGCGCAGGGTCGAGCCGCTGATGGACAATCGCCGCCGCAACACCTGCCCCAGGTCCAGCTGGGCCTTGGCCCCGCCCAACAGGGCAATCAAGGCAATCCGCCCATCGTCGGCCAGGCAGGCAATCTCGCGCGCCACGTAGTCGCCCGCCACCATATCGAGGATCACATCCACGCCGCGCCCGTCGGTGAGCCCTTTGACCACCTCGACAAAGTCTTCGCTACGGTAATTGATGGCGCGCTCGGCACCGAGTTCCTCGCACGCCCGGCATTTTTCAGCGCTGCCGGCCGTGGCAAACACGCGGTGACCCAGCGCTGCCGCCAGCTGGATGGCGCTCACGCCGATGCCGGAGCTGCCGCCCTGCACCAGCAGGGTCTGCTCACCGGCCAGCTGGGCACGGTCAAAGACATTGCTCCAGACGGTAAAGTAGTTTTCCGGCAGCGAGGCGGCTTCCAGCGCGGAAAGGCCGGGCGGCAGCGGCAGGCATTGCTGCACGGGCGCCGCGCAATATTGTGCGTAGCCCCCGCCCTGCACCAGCGCGCATACCATGTCGCCGCGCTGGAAGGGGCTGCCGGCCAGATCGCCATCAACGATTTCGCCCGCCACTTCCAGACCGGGCAAGTCCGAAGCGCCCGGCGGCACCGGGTAGTGCCCCAGGCGCTGGAGCACATCGGGGCGGTTCACGCCAGCTGCATGCACCTTGATCAGCACTTCGCCTGCCTTGAGCACAGGCATCGGCCGTTCGCACAGTTGCAGCACCTCGGGCGCGCCGGCCTGGGTGATTTCAATCGCTTGCATGGGAGACCCCTCAATGCCAAAACTGCGATTGTACGGCAAGCCCGCGCGCACGAAATAGAGGGAAAATTCCCCTCGCTTTGGCACGCAGGCTTTCTATACTAAGGGAGCGGATGGTTCGTCGGCGCTGGCCGACGTCGCCAAGAACAAGCAGCGCTGCCGGCGGCCCGTATGCAAGGCATACCTGGGACGTCTGCAGCGTTCTTCAACGAGGGCGGTGTGAGGCGCCGTTCAGGCACTCACACCCGTGCGTGAGCTGGTCGGCAAGGGAGTGCCGATTTTCCAGCTTTTCGACATGGCCTGCGCCTCGTCGATCTGTTCGGCTGTCATGCGTTTGGAAATCTCGGCCTTGTGCTGGGTCGCATTGGCATTGCCGCTGGCCGAGGCCAGTGTCCACAGCATGTAGGCAAGCACCTTGTCCGCTGGCAGCCCGGCCGCGTGGTAGCAATACATCAGGCCCAGCGCGTGCTGGGCTTCGGCATGGCCTTTTTCGGCTGCGCGCCGGAACCAGGGCACTGCCGCTTTCGGATCGGCGTCGACCGTATTGCCGGTGTAATACATGGCACCGACGACATATTGTGCATCCGCCTGGCCCTGGTCGGCAGCCTTGCGATGCCAGACCAGGGCGGTCTTGTAGTCGCGGTCCACGCCGCGCCCCATGTAATACATCAGGCCGAGCAAGTGCTGGGCATCGGCATGGCCGGCCTTGGCCAAAGGCGTAATTTCTTTTAACGCCAGCGAGTAATTCTTGGCGTTGTAGGCGTTGGCGCCTTCGATGAAGCCTGCGCTCGCATTGGCGGCAAGGCAGAGGGCGATGGTCATCGCGAGTAGAATTTTTTTCATGAGGATGCCATCGCTTATTTCCAGCTCACTTTGCCCAAGCCGTCCACGCTCACGTTGCGCTTGGCTGGCTTGCCGTGGACAGTCACTGACCCCAGGCCGCTGACATTGAGGTTGGCATTCAGGCGGGCCGCGACGGTCGCGTTGCCCAGTCCGCTCAAGTCAAGATCGACCGAATCGACCAGGAAGTATTGTGCATCCAAACCACCCAAACCGCCAAGATTAGCCTTGAGCCATTTGCTGCTGCCCTTCAGCGTCACCACACCAGCGCCGCGCAAGTTGACGTCAATGCCTTCGCTGGTGTTGCCCACAATTTCCATGCTGCCCACGCCACCAAGATTGGCGTTGACCACGCGGTAGTTGCAGTTCACCTTCATCGATCCTGCACCATCGAGCTTGAGATCGAGGGACTCGCCGGAAAAGCCGCTCACATCGGTCCAGCCCAGGCTCTCGGACGATACTTCGCGCAGCGTCGGCAGTGTCAGCTCGGCCCGCAGGCTGTTGGGGTTGCGGCCAAACTTGAAGACCTTGCCTTCGGTCGCAATGATCAGGGTGTCGCCCTTGAAGATGGTGGTGGTCCTGCCGACCAGCGCCTTCTCGCCAATGATGACCAGGCCGGCCTCGGCGCCCTGCTTGAGTTTCAGGTCGATCATGCCGTCCAGGCGCACACGCACCACGTGGGCGTCGACCTGTCGCACTTCCGACGCCGTTTCCGCCGGCGCGGCAATGGCGCCGCAGGCCGTGGCAAACAGGGTGGCGGCTAGGCCGATTCTCCAAAACTGATTCATGCTTACTCCGTGCTAGTGTGTTCCTGCCACGCCCTCGGCGTGCGCGCCTACCTTACCAGCAACGCTGGCCGCACTCCAGCTTAATGTGCCAGCGCTGCTTTTTCAGCGACAGTCAGGCGCTTGGCGCTGACGGTGACGACTTGCATCTGATTGGCGGCAGCAACGGCGCCGCTGGCGCGCTGTGATGCCGCAGCCGAGGCGGTGGCGAAACTGGTCACGCTGACCAGGGCAATGGCGACGAAGAAGATGGCTTCCATGTTTTTTGCGATGTTCATGATGTAACTCCTGTGGGTGAAAGTGATTTGGTATGTGTTCACTATATCCATCCCCTGTACGCGTCTCCACCAGATTGCGATGAACTGCATTTTTCGCGGCCCAGTCGACGAAAAGGCGGGATCAGGCGATACTGCAGCCTCGCCACCGCCCTGCCCCGGAAGGAAATCCGCCATGCCTGCCCCTGCCACTCACCAGTACGACGCCATCGTCGTGGGCAGCGGCCCGGGCGGCGCCAGCGTGGCACGTACCCTGGCGCGCCTGGGCCAGAAGGTGCTGATCCTGGAACAGGGCAGCGCGGCGCCCCTGACGGGCACCGTGGGCCAGATGGCGCGCATCGGCGCCATTCCCGGGCGCAGCGCCTTTGTCCACAGTGACGCGTCCTTGCTGGTCCAGGGCGTGACCGCAGGCGGCAGCTCGGCCATCAATTTCGCCACCGCCGCGGACCCGCCAGCGGCGCTGTTTGCCCAGCACGGTATCGACCTGGCACCGGCATTGCGCAGCCTGCGCGCGGAATTGCCGATCGGCCCCTTGCCCGACGCCCTCATCGGCCCCATGGCCAGCCGCATCATGCAGGGCGCGCGCTC
Organism: Massilia sp.; assembly: GCA_045810445.1. Classification (GTDB taxonomy): domain Bacteria; phylum Pseudomonadota; class Gammaproteobacteria; order Burkholderiales; family Burkholderiaceae_D; genus Telluria_A. The sequence goes on along the minus strand of JBJMVX010000300.1, from coordinate 11,841 downwards.
GCTGGGCCTGGACTGGCGCAAGCTGGAAAAGATGATACGCCCGCAACTATGCCGCGCCGGCTGCTGGCGCTGCGCCTATGGCTGCCCGTTCGGCGCCAAATGGAGCGCGCGCGACTTCGTGGACCAGGCCGTGGCCGCCGGCGCCACCTTGCTCGACGGCGCCCAGGCGCAGCGCGTGCTGCTGGACCAGGGCAAGGCAGTTGGTGTGGCCTTCAGGCGCGCGGGCCAGTTGCAGCAGGCGCACGCCGCCACGGTGATCCTCGCAGGAGGAGGCCTGGCCAGCCCGCGCCTGCTGCATGCCTCCGGCCTGTGGCCGCGCAGCAGTCCCTTTTTCAGCGATCCCGTGGTGGCAGTGATGGGCACGGTGAGCGGCATCGATGGTGGCGCCGAAGTACCGATGGCCACCGGGATGCGGCTTGACGAAGAGGGCATTTCGCTGGCCGATCTGACGCTGCCGCGGCCCATGTACCAGGGCTTCGCGGCCCAGGTCGGACGGCTGGACCGGCTGTTTGCGCACAGGCGCACCCTGTCCATCATGGTCAAGATTCGCGACGAGATCGGGGGCAGCGTGGGCCCGCGCTGGGCTGACAAGCGATTGCAGGACGCGGACCGGGCCAAGCTGGCGCGCGGTGTCGGCATGGCCAGGGAAATCCTGGCGGCGTGCGGCGCGCGCCACGTGTTCAAGAGCTGGCATTTCGCGGCCCATCCGGGCGGCAGCGTGCGCATAGGCCATGGCGTGGATGCACAGCTGCAAACGTCAACGCCGCAACTGTATGTCTGCGATGCCTCGGTGATCCCGCAGGCCTGGGGTCTGCCGCCGACCTTGACCCTGCTATGCCTCGGTCAGCGCCTGGGGCAACAACTGAGCGCCTAGTTGGTCAGCGAGCCGTTCAAGGCGGCGTGCACCAGGTCGTCAATTTCTGCCGTGATGCTGGTCATGGCACCGGCCGCGACGGAAAACTCCTTGCCTTCCTGGCCAGCGCGGGCAGCGACGATCTGGGCATTGAAGGCGACCTTGCGTGCCTGGCGGGTCTTGGTCTTGATTTCCCCCATCATGTCATGCAGCTGGCGCCGCTGCGCCTGGGCGTGACGCTTGGACTGTTCTTCGTACACCAGGGTCAGCCCGTTCAGCACGGACAGCAGTGGCGTGGCGCTGCGCACCAATTCATCGAGCAGGGCCGGCGCACCGCGTGCGTCGTCCACAATGGCTGCCAGCGTGGCCTCGCCCAGGTCGATGAAGTCGCGTATCACGCGGTCGCCCTGCAAGGTGCCGAAATAGGCGTCGCGCAACTGGCCGCAAAAAATGCCGGGCAAGCCGCCCTTGCCTTCGACCAGGGTCAGGTGGGCGTCACGAAACAGGGCCAGGGTCTCGCGCGCAGTCTGGATCGCGCCATCATGGCCCATGGAGGCGAGTACCGCGTACAGCACGACGCGCTGAGACGTGAAGCGGCGCCGGCCGGAGAGATTGATCAAGGCCCCGAACACGTCGCCAGAGAGCTTGTCCTGGAAGGCCTGCGTGTCCCGCGAGGGTGCCGTTTCGTAAGCATGGTCGAGCATGGCGTCTCCTTGTGGGCATCATTGAATGCCTTTGATATTGCATATTTCGTGCCAGCCATCTTGCCCGGGGCGCCAGGCTGGCCTCACCAAATCGGCGCAGCATGGCGGCAAAACAGCACCAGCAGCGACCATGCCCGATCCACCGTGAAGCGCACTCCTGCACTTCAAAATTGCTGACGTGCATATAGGACTGGTCCTACACCGTCATGGGATGCGCATAAATTTTCCATGTAGCACTAAACCTTCCTGGGTCTCGCCCTATGGCAGCGCTTCCCAAACATTACCCGCGACAAAAATATATGACTGAGCGCAACTTGAAACTAATTGTAAGCAGGCGAGCTCTGCGCTTTGGCTTGCGCCCGCACGCTGCTAAATTGTCTACAAGTATCTTTCCTCGCCCGGAGCACCTTCCATGACATCGATCCGTGTAACGCTGATGGCCGCACTCTTGCTGGCCTCGACCGCTCAAGCGGCCACCATGCCCAGCGCAGGCAATGGCATCCCGGCCACCCTGTTTGCCGACGCAGGCGCGAGTACCAGCAATATGATGGCGCGCCTGGCCAGCGAGGAAGCGGACAAGGGTTCAGCGCCAGCCTGGATGGTCAATGGTGAACTCGGCGGCAGCCAGACGGTGCCTACGACGGACAGCCTGTTGCCTGCGGTTGGCTCGCCTGCTGCGCGCCAACTGGCGCTGGCCCAGGTATCGGAGCCGGGCACCATGGCCATGCTGGGCATTGGCTTCGGGGTCCTCGGCCTCATTCTGCACCGCCGCCGCAAGCGCCGCTAAGCGCAACTGCCCGCCCTGAAGCGCCGGTCTGCGATCCGGCGTTTTTTTCGCCTGAAAGGCATTTGCCGCTCAACAATCTTGCGCTAAGATGGCTCGCGCCAGCCACGGTCCACGCGACCGCGAGCCGGCGCTCCACGTCACTGCCAACCTTGAGGTGCATATGCGCATGCGTCAGATTCCCGTTTTACTGGCAGGCCTGTCCCTGTCGCTGTCGGCCCTGGCCGCCAACGGCGACAGCTGGAAAGTTCCCGTCAGCGTACAAAAACTTGATAACGGCCTGACCGTCATCGTCTCGCCCGATCACAGCTCGCCCACTGTCGGCGTGAGCGTGGTCTACCACGTTGGCATGCGGCTCGAGCCGCGCAACCGCACCGGCTTTGCCCACCTGTTCGAACACCTGATGTTCCAGGGCACGCCCAACGCCCCCAAGGGCACCTTCGACAAGGTGATCACCGGCGGCGGTGGCCGCAACAATGGCTCTACCCGTCCCGACTTCACCAACTACATCGAGACCGCCCCGGTCTCGGCCATCGAATCGATCCTGTGGCTGGAAGCGGACCGCATGAAAACGCTGGACTTCAACGAGAAGTCGCTCAAGAACCAGCAGGACGTGGTCAAGGAAGAAATCCGCGTCAACGTCAAGAACCAGCCTTACGGCGGCTTCATGTGGATCGACATTTCGCAGCAAGCCTTCCAGAAATGGGAAAACAATCACGACGGCTACGGCAGCTTCCAGGATCTCGAAGGCGCCAGCCTGGACGACGTGCGCAACTTCCACCGCGACTACTATGGTCCCAACAACGCCGTGCTCTCGATTGCCGGCGACGTGACCCCGGCCCAGGGCTTCGCGCTGGCCAAGAAATACTTCGCTGCCATTCCAAAGCGCGCCACGCCGGCTGCAACCGACTTTAGCGAGTCCCTCAACACGGCCGAAAAACGGGTAGAACAAAGCGATGCGCTGGCCCAGGTACCCGCCGTAGCGGCAGCCTGGAAAATGCCTGCCCGTGGCAGCAAGGACCAGGCGCCCATGGCAGTGCTGGGCGAGCTGCTGGCCGGTGGCGACGCCTCTATCCTGTACCAGGGCCTGGTCAAGGGCCGCGAACTGTCGCTCAATGTGGAATCGCTGTACGGCTTGACCAGCCCATGGGAATTCGACGGCCCCACCCTGTTTACCGTGTTTGCGCTGTACAAGCCCGACAGCAGCGCCGACGCCCTGCTTGGCGCCATGGATGAAGAAATCGCCAAGGTGGTCAAACACGGCGTGGACGCCGCCACCCTCAAGCGCGTCAAGACGCGCATGCTCGCTGACTGGTACGACTCGCTCGAGAGCTTCATGAGCCGCGCCGACACGCTGGCGCGCCTGCAAACCCTGTGGGGCGACGCCAACGTCGCGAACCAGATTCCGACCTGGATCGAGGGCGTCACCTCGCAAGACATTCAGCGCGTCGCGGGCACTTACCTGACCCATGCAAACCGCACCGTCATCGACCGCAAGCTCGCCGTCAAGGCCGCCGCTGCGCCAACCGCCGTCAAGAACTAAGGAGAGCATCCATGAAAAAACTGATGCTGACACTCGCCCTTTCCGCCCTGTTTGCGCCGGCAGTGCATGCCGCCGACACGGTGTCCGTCCCGCTGCCGCCGTATGGCAAGGACAAACCGATTCCGACCCCGCACATCATCAAGAAGACCCTGGCCAATGGCCTGACCGTCTGGGTGGTGCCGCGCAACGGCCTGCCGCGCGTGGACTTCGTGCTGGCCGTGCGGGGCGCCGGCTACGCTGCCGACGACAAGCAGCATTCCGGCTTTGCCAGCCTGATGGCGGGATTGCTCAATGAAGGCACGGCCAAGCGCGATTCGCGCGCGATCGCCGAAGCGGCGCAAGGCATGGGCGGCTCGGTCGCTGCCAACGCCACCCACGACGGCATGATCGTCGTGGCCAATGCCCTGGCCTCGAATGCCGGCAGCATGCTGCAATTGCTGGCCGAAGTCGCACGCACGCCCTCGTTTCCAGCCGGTGAAGTGCAACTGGCCAAGGGCAATGCGCTGCAAAGTCTGAAAGCGTCGGAAGCGCAACCGGGGTTTCGCGCCGAACGTGCGCTGAACAAGGCGATCTACGGCGAGCATCCTTATGCGACGACAGCGCCTGCCGCTGACGCCATCAAGGCCGTCACGGACAGCTACCTGCACGCAGAACACGCCAAGCGCTTCCGCCCTGACCGTGCCCTGCTCGTCATCACCGGCCGCATCACGGAAGCGGCGGCCATGAAGATGGCTGCGGCCTCGTTCGGGGACTGGAAGGCCGAAGGATCGGCACTGCCTGAAACCGCAGCTGCGCCAACCGACGCCAAGCCAGTACGGCTGATGCTCACCCGCGCCAATAGCGTGCAATCGACCGTACGCCTGGGCAGTCCAGGCTTGGCGGCGCCAAACGCCGACCTGGTGCCGCTGCGCCTGACCAGCACCATTCTGGGCGGGGGCTTCAGCAGCCGCGTGAACCTGAACCTGCGCGAAGAAAAAGGCTACACCTACGGCGCCTTTGCCGGTGCCCGCAGCTACCGCAATGGCGGCGGCATTGTCGGCGGCGCCGACGTGCGCAATGAAGTCACCGGTGCCGCGCTCAAGGAGTTTTTTGGCGAATACCGCCGTATCGGTACCGATCTGGTGCCGGACGCGGAAATGAGCATGAACAAGCGCTATGTGGCGGGCTCCTATCTGATCACCAACCAGATGCAGAAAGCAGTCGCCAGCACCCTGGCGAACAACTGGTTGATTGGTTTGCCGCCCGAATTCCTGGGTGCGTATGTGCCGACGATTCAGAAGGTCACACCGGAACAGATACGCGACATGGGCAAGAAATACTTCACGCCTGAGAACCAGTCGATCGTGGTGGTGGGTGACCCGGCTGCGGTCGCGGCGCAGTTGAAGGAATACGGCGAGTTTGTCATCACCGACAAATAAATCGGCAAACGTAAAAAAACCGCCAGCGCGCAAGCCCTGGCGGTTTTTTCATGTCACGCTCGTGCGCGTGTTCTCAGCGCCGTCCTGTCGCCACCGGCGCCGCAGTGCGTTTGATCGGCTCGGCGTCCTTGCGGAAGAACGCGCGGTGCATCTTGACCGCCAGTTCGTCAAAGGCGCGTTCGGCCATGACGGCATACACTTCGCCTTCCGGCGGATACTTGTTCGCTGCCGTCTGCGGCACTTTGGACTGCACGACAAAGTGATCCGGTGGCAGCACCTGCAGGTCGAACTTCCAGGGCGCGGACGTTTCGTCGACCTTGAGCGCGGCCTGGAAGCGCACCACCAGACCGACGAAGGCACGCTCCTTGTCGTCGGATGTGAACACCATGCCCGACTGCGCAATGTCGTAGCTAATGTCGATCATGGGCAGTTTGGTGCCAACGGGGCCGGCCACGTACAGGTCCAGGATATCGTTCGGGAAGATGGTATGGAAAGCTGCCTTCATGCCGACGCCAATGCGCGCTTCGCGTGGGTTGGCGCTGTCATTGCCAAAGTGGACTGCCGCCGGAATGATGCGCTTCCCGCCCAGGTGCGCCTCGGCGCTTTTGAGATTGGCGTCGAGCAGTTGCAATGCCTCGGGACTTGGCCGCGTAAAGCGGATACCCACTTGCGGATTGCCGCGCTTTTCCAGCACCAGCAGCAGCCTCTCCATGGTTTCGAGCAGTGCCGGGTCGGTCTCGGTGGCGCGCTCCTTGAAGGTCGCCAGCGCCTTCTGGTACAAGCTGTGGATGTGGGCCGCGCCGTCAGCATCGAGCCCCGTGTTCGGATATTTCTGCAGCACCGTGCGCATGGCAGTGACCGAATACTTCTTGCGCGCTTCTTCAAACGCTACGCGCGGCAGCGCAGCGCGCGCCTCATCGACGTGGAATTTGCCGTGCTTCACATAGCCGAGGTAGGCCGCTTCCGTGTTCTCCTGCTTGGCCGCCTTGTAGGTGACGTTGTCGGCAATCGCATTGCGGGCCAGCCAGATCAGCGGCATGAGCAGCAGGCCGACGACGATGCCGGTAATCCAGGGACGCGCCAACAACTTGACAGGCATCGTCTGTGCGATCGGCTCGAGCTCCGGCACCACCCAATCCTTGCGGCGAATTTCGAAACAGGGGTCCAGGCGCAGCATGCTTGCCATGTCCTTGCGTTCCATGGCCGCATGGGCCTCGCCCTGCAAGGCATTGAACTTGGCGCCGAACTGCTGGGCGCCCTTCTTGCTCTTGACCTTCCAGGTGTGCGACACCGCATCGGGAAACGCAAACGTGAACGTGGTGTGGTTATAACTGTTGTTGACGTGACGCTCGGTGGCCGTGATGCCGGCCAACTGGACCAGGTCAACAATGGTGAGCTCGGCATCGCGCGCGTCGATCAGGGTGTTGGCGAACAAATATTGCCCTGGCTGGAAGCCGAACAAGCGGGCGAGCCGAAAGCGCTGGACCATGATGATGACCAGGTAAATCATGGGCGCCAGCAGCGCCAGATACACCGGCATCACTTGGGGATTGGACCAGATCGGATCGCCTTCCGGCTCCCCAAAGCCAACCTGAACCAGCCAGACGAGGAGGAAAGTGAGCAAGGCCAGAATGGCGCCCTTTTTCCCATAGAAGGCCGCATTGCTGTGGCCCTCGTCCCGTAAGTAGGTCTTGCGATCGGCGATAGCGCGCACCAGTTGGCGCTGCACACGTTCCGGCAGCTGCCGGTAGTGGTAAAAATGATGAGAAGCCAAGTGAGTTCCTGTCAGTACGTTTGCCTGTCGAGAGCGGCAGTATTGAACAAAGATACATTGACAGTCAAGCAATAGGTAGTGTCACCGATTAATACACAACAGTCTGCAATTTCTGCAGCTCAGCACTTCTCATATTTCCAGTTTCGTGCCTTTCCTTCTGCCAACCATGCGATCGCCTGTTCCATGCGGCGCAGGCGGGTGGCCTCGGTCTTGGCCTCTTCCATCCAGTCGACATACTCGCGCTTGAAACTGGTGCTGCCAGCCTCGAAGGTGGCCTTGGCAGCCTTGTTCTGCTTGAGCGCATCAAGCAGATAGGATGGCACCGTCAGCGGCCGCGGGGCCTTGGGCTGGGCGCGCGCCTCGGTTTGCACACCGTCCACATTGAGCTGCATGGCCTGTTTGATGTAGCCGACAACGACCTTTTTCGCCGGCAGGTCCTTGACCGAAGTGATACGGCCGAACTGCCCCATCGCATCGCGCTGCGCCATGTCGGGAAAAAGCAAGGAGCCCTTCCAGAAGCCGAAAGCGCAGTGTGCTTTGAATGAGGCCATATGACACAGCATGCCCTGGTACAGGAAGTGGGGGCTGCTCCACTTGATGGTCTCCTCGACCTCGGGGCAGGCTGCATGCACGACGGCGCGCAAATGGGTGAGGATAGGCTGCGCAAATTCTGGGGACGCGGCGATGTAGGCGTCAACGCGGGGATCAAGCGTGGGCATGGGGGTCGTCCTGAAGGCCTGGGGTGGGCTCAATATAGCAGCATTGAATACCATCGACTAGGCCCGCAAGGCATGGGCAAAGGCGATGTATTCGCCGGCGATCGGCAAGCCATCGGGCCCCAGTGCGGCGCGTTGCCCTGCGCTGAGCAGCTCGACGCTGTCGTGGATGCCATCGAGCGCAAAGCCCACCTCGGCCAGAAAGCCCGGCAGCGCGCTGCGCAGGCAGCTTGACAGCAGCGGCTCGCCACGCAGCTTCAGGTACAGGTCGACCACGCGGCTGGGGCGCTTGAAATTGGGCTTGCCATCGGCCTGGGGCTCGAGCCAGGTGAAGGCCACGCTGCAGCCAGGGGTCGCTTTGGCCATCTGACGGAACAGCTCAGCCACGCCGGCTAGCGGCACATACATCAAGAGGCCTTCTGCCACAAACAAGGTAGGCGCGTCTGGCGCGAACACGGGGTTGGCGGACAAGACCTGGGACAGGGCTTGCTGCGCCAGATCGGCGCCAATGAACGTGATGCCCTCCCCGTCCGGACCGGCCGCGCGCTGTTTGACAGCCTGGCTGGCGGGATGGTCAATTTCAATGCAGCGCAGATCGGGCCAGGCCGCGTGCAGCTCCATGCACAAGGTATCGAGGCCCGCTCCCAGCACCACGACCTGGGTGCAGCCGGCAGCGACGGCCGTATGGGCGTGATTGCGCAAGGTGCGCTTGCGTAGCGCGAAGTGCAGGGAAATGCCAGCCAGGGTGGCGTGTTCGAGCGAGTGGCACAGGCGCCGGAACCAGGGTTTGCGCAGCATTGCGGCAAAGCGAGGATCGGCCGCTTGCAGCAGTGCTGCGCCGCGCGTGATCGCCTCGGTGGGCAGGTGCGGATCGGTGGCCGGATGGGGCGGAACCAGTTGCAGTCCAGCGGCCACCATCAGGGCCGTGTTGCTCGGTTTGTCGGGGCGCATGGGGTCTCCGTCGATGATGGCCAAGCATAGCGCATTGCGCGGCCGGCGCCCGCACGGCGGGCACGGAAGGGGCGACCGGGTTACTGGAACAAGAGAACGCCGAAGCTCAAACAGGATGAGGCAATCGAGGTCATGCGTTCGAATTTGAAGACACTTGCGCAGGCGGGCGACGCTTAAACCAGGATGGGCAATTTACACCGGCCAAATCGTCATAGACTTTCGGTGGGAAATGACGCCGCGCCCGCTTTGTCACGCAGGGACCCGGAATGCGACCGACGAATTGGTTCGGGTTTGCGCGCGCAAACGTCTGCGTAAATTGGGCAACCAAGTCGCTTTCGGTCTCATTGTACAAGCCTGAAAACAGAAAAAATCTTCCTGCATCGCGCGGCTTTCCGTCGAGGACCAGCAGCCTTGCCCACACAAGATAGACATGCGGATCATAGAGCTGCAACACGCCAGGAAGCCTTAGTCGCAATTCATCAAACCGCCCGGCCTCCCACATCTCCACAGCCGCGACGCGCCAAAACGCCTGACGGCCGATGAAAATCCTGGGACTTTCGCAGCCTGCCAGCGCATGTTCCAGCGTGGCGACCAGATGCCATTGGAATTCGAAATAAAAAAAATTGCCACCGATGACCCAGCAGTCACCGCCAGGCAGTCGTTCACGGTTCAGTCCAATCGCCCACTGTCGCAAGTAATGCTTCGCTTCGATCATGTCATTGCGGCGAACTGCCGCGATGATGCTTGCTGCCTCGGGCCTCGCCTTTGCACGCATGGTCGCGCTGGCGGCCTCCGATGGCGCAACCTGGGGCGTTGCAGGATCGTCGTGCCCCTGCTCTCGGCCGAATAGGCCAATGAGTTTTCTCAGCATGCGCATCGGTCGACGCCCTTCATCAGGCCGGCGGTCTCACATTGATCACAACAGCGTCTCGTCATCCTTCGCCCAGAACACTTTCCACGGAACTACCAACTGACCAGCCCGCCAGCGGAATCGCAGCGCGCTTCCCCGATTTCACTTGTGCGGGCAATTGACACAAGCGTAGTCCACCGCTGCGCTGACTCAAAAAAAACCGCCAGGGCTTGCGCGCTGGCGGCTCTTGCTCAGGCTAGGCCCGGCGTAGCTTACTGTGCCAGTGGCGCAGCAGCTTCCGCGCCTTCAGCAGCCTTCATCGACAGCTTGAGGCGGCCGCGGTCGTCGGTCTCGAGGACCTTGACACGCACTGCCTGGCCTTCTTTCAGGTAGTCGGCAACGGCGTTCACACGCTCATTGGCGATCTGCGAGATGTGCAGCAGGCCGTCCTTGCCTGGCATGACCTGAACGATCGCGCCGAAGTCCAGCAGCTTGAGCACAACGCCGTCGTAGGTCTTGCCTACTTCGACCGATGCGGTCAGTTCTTCGATGCGGCGCTTGGCTTCCTGGCCGGCAGCAGCGTCGACCGAAGCGATGGTGACCACGCCTTCGTCGCTGATGTCGATCTGGGTGCCGGTCTCTTCGGTCAGCGCGCGGATGACTGCGCCGCCCTTGCCGATGACGTCACGGATCTTCTCTGGGTTGATCTTGATGGTGATCAGGCGCGGTGCGAAGTCCGACAGTTCGGTCTTCACGTGTGGCATGGCCTTTTGCATTTCGCCCAGGATGTGGTGGCGCGCTTCTTTCGCTTGCGCCAGTGCCACTTGCATGATTTCCTTGGTGATGCCCATGATCTTGATGTCCATCTGCAGCGCGGTAATGCCTGTTGGCGTCCCTGCTACCTTGAAGTCCATGTCACCCAGGTGATCTTCGTCGCCCAGGATGTCGGTCAGCACGGCAAATTTGCCGCCTTCCTTGATCAGGCCCATGGCGATACCGGCAACGTGTGCCTTCATCGGCACGCCAGCGTCCATCAGTGCCAGGCAGCCACCGCAGACCGACGCCATCGACGAGGAACCGTTCGATTCGGTGATTTCCGACACCAGACGCACCGAGTAGCTGAAGTCTTCCGGGTTAGGCAGTGCGGCGATCAGCGCGCGCTTGGCCAGACGGCCGTGACCGATTTCGCGGCGTTTTGGGGTACCAACACGGCCGGTTTCGCCGGTGGCGAACGGAGGCATGTTGTAGTGCATCATGAAGTCGTCGGTGTACTCGCCCATCAAGGCGTCGATCTTCTGGCTGTCGCGCGCGGTGCCGAGGGTGGCCACGACCAGCGCCTGGGTTTCGCCGCGTGTGAACAGGGCCGAACCGTGGGTGCGTGGCAGGATGCTGGTGCGAATTTCAATCGGACGCACGGTGCGGGTGTCGCGGCCGTCGATACGTGGCTCGCCGTTCAGGATTTGCGAACGCACGACTTTGGCTTCGATATCGAACAGCACGTTGCCAACGTCAACGTTGTCCGCTGCCGGTATGCCGCTCGCTTCAGCGTCGGCTTTCAGGGCGGCGTAGACGTCAGCGAAGGTGGCCTTCAGCTTGGCGGTACGGGCGACCTTGTCCTTGAGCTGATAGGTCTCGTTGATCTTGGCATCGGCCAATTCCTTGACGCGGGCGATCAGCGCTTCGTTCTTCGGTGGCGCGGTCCATTCGACTTCCGGCTTGCCGCCGTCACGTACCAGGTCATGGATCGCATCGATGACTGCTTTCATCTGGTCGTGGCCAAAGACCACGGCGCCGAGCATGATTTCTTCGGACAGCTGGTCCGCTTCCGATTCGACCATCAGCACGGCCGTTTCGGTACCGGCAACAACCAGGTCCATTTGCGAGGTCTTGAGCTGGGTGGTGGTCGGGTTCAGGATGTACTGGCCATTGGCGTAGCCGACGCGCGCAGCGCCAACCGGGCCGTTAAATGGCACGCCAGACACGCACAGGGCAGCCGAGGCGCCAATCATGGCGGCGATGTCAGGATCGATCTCTGGATTGACCGACAGCACGTGGATGATGACCTGGACTTCGTTCAGATAGCCTTCCGGGAACAGCGGACGGATCGGACGGTCGATCAGGCGCGACGTCAGCGTCTCCTTCTCCGACGGACGGCCTTCGCGCTTGAAGAAGCCGCCCGGGATCTTGCCCGCGGCGTAGCTCTTCTCGATGTAGTCGACGGTCAGCGGGAAGAAGTCCTGGCCCGGCT
>JBJMVX010000299.1:0-4637 GCA_045810445.1 Massilia sp. | reverse complement strand
GCTGATCGATAGCGCGGCCCAGAACCACTCCGATTACCAGCGCATCAACAATACCGTCGCGCACGAAGAAACTCCCGGCAAGTCCGGCTTTACCGGCGTATCGCCCCTGGAAAGGCTGGCCCATGTGGGTTACACCTTCACCGGCGGCTATGCTTATGGCGAAGTCATTTCTGCCAGTAGCAGCGCGTCAGGCCAATATTTGGCCGAAGAATTGATCACGGCGATTTACCACCGTTTTGTCATTTTTGAGCCGAAATTCAAGGAAATCGGCGCGGGTGCGGCCAATTCCAATGGGTATTACTACCTCACCGTTAATTTCACATCGAATAACGGCTATCCGCCGGGCCTGGGCCTGGGCCAGGTGGCAACCTGGCCGGTCAGCGGCCAGACCAACGTCACGCGCAATTTCTTCAGCGACTTCGAATCACCTGACCCGGTCGACGGCGCCAATGAAGTCGGCTACCCGGTGAGCGTGCACGCCGACATCAACGTCACCTTGAGCGTGAGCAGCTTCACCATCCGCCCCCACGGCGGCAGCGACCTGAGCGTCAAGCTGCTGGCCCCGAACAGCGATCCCCACACGCCAGCTTCGGCTGCGGCGATTGTGCCCCTGGCTGTGTTGGGCCGCAATACCACCTATGACGTGAGCTTTGCCGGCGCCATCAACGGCGTGCCACTGACCCGGACCTGGTCGTTCACGACCGCGCCATAATGTGGGGAACGATGTCAAACCAGGCCGGCCCCTGGCGCCCTCGGAAACGCTAGCGAAGCGAAGCGAGATGATGCCGCCTGACCAAGCACCCACGACCACGGAGTTGCGCGCCGATCCGGAAACCCGCGACATCGTCGACGTGTTCGATGGCATCGAGCGCGTCATGGGCGACCGCGACCTGTACGCGCGCATGCTCAAGCGCTTTCGCAACGATTACCGCCAGGGGACCGTGCCGATGCGGGCAGCGCTGGCTGCCCACGACCGCCAGCTGGCGCACCGCATGGTGCACACGCTCAAGGGCGCATCGGGCATGATCGGTGCGCATGGCCTGCACCTGCGCGCCTGCGAGCTGGAAGAAGCCCTGCGCACGGACGGTCCCAACCAGCGCGAACTGCTGGCCTCCCTGACCCCGGAATTTCAAAAAGTGCTGCACCTGCTCGACGTGCTGATCGACGGCAGTCCGCCCAGCGGGATGGCGGTCCACCTGCCCTCGCGGCCACTGCTGGGCGACGCCGCCCTGCTGGCCCATCTGATCGAATTGTTGAACAAGGGAGACGGCGCCGCCGTCGACCTGCTTGAGGCGTCGGGCGCAAGCCTGCAAGTGATTTTGGGCGAGGCCACCCTCGCGCGAGTGGCGGCAGCGGTCCACGGCTTCCGTTACGAGGAAGCGCTCAAAGTGCTGGGGGAAACTGCGTACGGCGCGGGGATCTAGCGGGGCGGATTGGCAATCGCGTCAGCGTTGAATTCGGCTTCTTCGTCGAACGCATCAGCGCATTCCTTGCCGCAAAAGCGGCGTACGGCATCCAAGGGTTTTTCGCAATACCAGCAGGAGCCCTTGGGCGCCAGGCTGTGGCGTGTACGCGCCTGCGCCGACGCCGCAGCGGGGGCCGCAACGGCCTCCTTATCCTGCAAACTCTCCTGTACGGTACCCAAGATTCACCCCCAAGCAATGGCAGCACATCAAAGACTTACAGCAAGATTACGATAGTGGAATATTGACGCTTTTGATAAATCGCAAACCTGGCGGACACCGTACAAATGCAACCAGGAAGCTTCAAGTTTGCACGCAAAGCCCTGGGCTCGCAATGCTGTATTTCTGGACAGTTGTTGCCATGCGACAAGCAAAATATTTGTAAATCACCTTGCAGGTTCGACCGAAACAAGCAGGCCCGCCGCGTTGGTCGTAATGCGCGTCGGCACGAACTGTACCCCGCCATAATGCAGGTCTTCCATGCGGAAATGGTAGAGCGGAACGTCGGCCACCACCTTCTTCATCAGCACATTGGCGACCTTGGAAAACTGGCGCTGGCGCGCTTCGTCCACGCCGTCGACCTGGAACTGGTCGACGTGGGGTTCACCCATCAACACCAGCCCGCGTTCCACGTCCAGATACAGCCGCCCCGACAGCACCAGACTGCCGTGCCAGGACTGGTGACTGAAGGAAGGCGCCACCAGCGCCTCCATGGTCAGAGCGATGCGCCCGTTTTCGGGCAGCATGCTCACCAGCGGACGGCTGAGCTCGATGTCGAGCAATTCCAGCGCCTTGTTATGCAGGGGGAAGCGGCGGTCTATACCACTTTGAAGTTTGCTCAGGGGAAGCTCGATGTCGCGGGGACCGATCAGGCTGGCGCAACCGCTCAGCAGGGTGCCGACCAGCGCCAGCGAGAGGCAATAACGGATGAGTTTTTTCATCCGAAAAGCGTATCACATTTCAGCCGCAGGCCTCGGCACGCGCCAGCAGCAGAGCCCGCTCGCGCAGATTCTGGGTCAGCGCGGCAGCGCGCTCAAACTCAACCCGCGCCTCCTGCACCCGCCCCAGTTTTGCCAGCAAATCGCCGCGTACGCTGGGCAGCAAATGGTAGTTACGCAGGGCCGCTTCCGAGGCCAGACGGTCGACCAGCTCCAATCCCGCTGCCGGTCCGTAAGCCATGCCCAGCACCACCGCCCGGTTCAGCTCCACGATGGGTGAAGGGGCCAACTGGGCCAAGCCATCGTACAGTGCGGCGATTTGCAGCCAGTCCGTCTGGTCCGGCGTGATGGCACGCGCATGGCAGGCTGCAATGGCCGCCTGCAGCGCATATGGTCCGTAACCCTGCCCCAGTTGCGCCGCGCGCTCCAGTGCTGCCAGGCCGCGCCGGATCAGCATCTGGTCCCAGCGCGAACGGTCCTGGTCGAGCAACAGCACCGGCTCGCCCCCGGGCCCCACGCGGGCGCGGGCGCGCGAGGACTGGATTTCCATCAGCGCCACCAGACCGTGGACTTCCGGCTCCTGCGGGGCCAGCTCGGCGAGCACGCGACCCAGGCGCAGCGCCTCCTGGCACAGGGTCGGGCGCAGCCAGTCGCTGCCCGCGCTGGCTGCATAGCCTTCATTGAAAATCAGATAGATCACCTGCAGCACGGAAGCCAGGCGAGCCCCCAGTTGCGCCGCCTGCGGCACCTCGAACGGCACCTTCGCTTCAGCCAGGGTCCGCTTGGCGCGCACGATGCGCTGGGCCACGGTGGCTTCCGACACCAGAAAGGCGCGGGCAATTTCTTCGGTGCTCAAGCCACCGAGCATGCGCAGCGTCAGCGCCGCGCGCGCCTCGGTCGACAGTAGCGGATGGCAGGCCACAAACATCAGGCGCAGCACATCGTCGCCGATGTCGTCATCCAGCGTCGCTTCCAGGTCGGGCGCCACATCCTGCAAGCGCGTCTCCAGCTCCCAGGTCAGCTCGCCCTCCTTGGCCTGGTGCAGCTGCTGATGACGCAGATGGTCCAGGGCACGGTTCTTGGCCACGGCCATTAACCAGGCAGCGGGATTGTCGGGCACGCCACTGTCTGGCCAGCGCTCGAGCGCCGTGACCATGGCATCCTGGGCCAATTCCTCGGCCAGGCCCACGTCGCGCAACATGCGCGCCAGCGCGCCGATAATGCGCGCGCCCTCCATCCGCCACACGGCAGCGGCAACGCGGTCGGTCTCGCCCCGGCTCATTGCAGCGTGGACTTAGGCCGTGAAATGCGCACGCATGCCGGCTTCCAACTGCTCGGCGCGGATGCGCTGCTCGGCTTCCTCTACATCAGGTGGCAAGCCCGCGCCCTGGTCGGCCGCGCTTTCCAACTCGCGAATTTCCACTTCCACACGCGGCCCGCTCGGATAAGGATTGCGGGTGGCCCAGGCAATTGCGTCCTGCATCGTGAGCACCCGGATTAGCCAGAAGCCGGCAATCATTTCCTTGATTTCCGTGAACGGACCATCGACCACCGTGAACGCTTGCTTGGAGATAGTGACGCGGGCACCACGTGCGCTGGTACGCAGACCGTCGCCAGCAAGCAGCACGCCTGCCTGCGCCTGCACGGCATTGTGCGCGTCCAGGGTCCGCAAGCGCTCCTCCGGCACCGGCACTTCGTGTTCCAGATCGGGGCTTGAGCGCAGCAGGATGGCAAAGCGCTTGCCTGGTGCATTCGGATCGTCCACCGCATCGATATTGGCGCAGCCACCCGGACATCCGCTCTCGCGAATTTCCAGCTCCACTGGCTGATCGGTGACGGGCCAGCGCTTGAGCCAGGCTACGGCTTCGTCCTTGTTGGGAACATCAACCACGGCAAAACCGGCGATCATCTCGGCAGGCTCTGGAAACGGTCCTTCCAGCAAGGTCGCCTTGCCATGGTCCAAGGTCAGCCGCACGGCGTTCCGGCTTGGTTTGAGCGCAGCAAACAGCAGACGCATTTCATTGCCGGGCAGACGAGCCGCTTCGGTGTGCCGGTCGGCGCGGCGCAAGATCATGTATTGCATAGTTGTCCTGTCAGGCTTTATTGCGGCCGTCGTAATGCTGCACGGGTACCTTGCTCAGGTCGACATCCTGCAGACAGTTGATATTGATGGCGGCCATCTTGTTCCCTTTGGGATCCACCCCTTCCGCGAAGGGATGGATGCCGCAGGTGGAGC
>JBJMVX010000298.1:0-23317 GCA_045810445.1 Massilia sp. | reverse complement strand
GTTCAAGCCCAGGCCCAGGAACACGGCGTCGAACTGGGCATGCAGCTCGCGCAGTTTCAGGCTGCCGCCAAGGGCGCGGCCATGCCGCACTTCGATGCCGCCGATATCGAGCAGGAACTGCACTTCCTGCTGCGCGAAGTCGCCGGTCAGTTTGTATTTGGCGATGCCGTATTCATTAAGGCCGCCGGATTTTTCACGCGCTTCAAAAATGACGACATCGTTACCCAGCATGGCCAGGCGATGCGCACAGGACAAGCCTGCAGGACCTGCACCAACCACGGCGATTTTCTTGCCGGTGGATGGGGCGCGCGCGAAGGGATGCGAGGCGAAGGTAGCGTTGTCGAGCGCATGGCGCTGCAACAGTCCGATCTTGACCGGCTGGCCTTCTTCATCGTGATTGCGCACGCAGGCGTCTTCGCACAGGATTTCAGTTGGGCAGACGCGCGCGCAGCTGCCGCCCAGGATATTCTGCTTCAGGATGACGGCCGCAGCGCCATTGATGTTCTGGTCATGGATATTGCGGATGAAGCTGGCCACGTCGATTTCCGATGGGCAGATGCGCGTACAAGGCGCATCGTAGCAATACAGACAGCGTGCGCTTTCAATGGCCGCCTGGCGTTTGGTCAGTGCTGGCGCCAGGTCGGTGAAGTGCTCCGCCAGTTCGCTGTTGCTGCCAGCTGCTTGCGGCAAGTGCTTTAGAGATTCAATCATGATCGTCCCAAGTATTTTCTAGTTATTTCCACTACTTCCAACCCCGTCGTCCGCGCGCTTTTAAGCGCGTCGTCCTCGTGCTTTTAACAGCGTCGTCCTCGCGTAAGCGGGGACCCATACTCAATTGGCTCAGAATGGGTCCCCGCATTCGCGAGGACGACGAGTTAACGTTTTTTCTCGCCAGCGTGGCGCTTCTCATTATTGCCACCACCTCCAACCCGTCGTCCTCGCGTAAGCGGGGACCCATACTCCATTCGCTCAACGTGGATCCCCGCATGCGCGAGGACGACGAGCTAAGCGCAGCGCTTACTTCATCTGCGGGAACGCGAACTCCACGCCAGCGCTAGCGGTGTTTGGCCAGCGCTGCATCACCGCCTTATGGCGCGTGTAAAAACGCACGCCTTCCGGTCCATAAGCGTGATGGTCGCCAAACAGGCTCTTCTTCCATCCGCCAAAACTGTTAAAGGCCATCGGCACCGGCAGGGGCACATTCACACCCACCATCCCCACCTGGATCTGGCGTACGAATTCGCGCGCGGTACCGCCGTCGCGCGTGTAGATGGCCACACCGTTGCCGTATTCATTGGCGTTGATCAGATTGACCGCAGTGGCCACGTCCGGCGCGCGCAGCACGCACAGCACAGGGCCAAAAATCTCTTCCTTGTAAATCGTCATATCTGGCGTGACATGGTCAAACAGCGTACCGCCAACGAAGAAGCCGTTCTCGCGTCCTACAACGCTGCAATTACGACCGTCAACCACCAGCGTCGCGCCCTGCTCCACGCCTTCGCCAATCAGTTTTTCAATACGCTGCTTGGCGGCGGCCGTGACGACCGGACCCATTTCTGCGTCGGCAGCCATACCATCACGAATCTTCAGCGCAGCCGTGCGTTCGCCCAGCGCGCCAATCAATTTGTCGCCCGAGTCGCCGACGGCAACCACCACCGAAATGGCCATGCAGCGCTCGCCCGCAGAACCGAATGCCGCGCCAATCAATGCATCGACCGCCATGTCCATATCAGCGTCAGGCATCACCACCATGTGGTTCTTGGCGCCGCCCAGTGCCTGCACACGCTTGCCTTTGGCAGTGCCACGTGCGTAGATATATTCCGCGATCGGGGTCGAGCCGACAAAGCTGATTGCCTGAACTTCCGGGTGATCGAGCAACGCATCGACGGTGACCTTGTCACCCTGGATGACGTTGAATACGCCATCCGGCAGGCCGGCTTCCTTGAGCAGCCTGGCGTGCAGCAGCGAGGCCGATGGATCGCGCTCGGACGGTTTGAGGATGAAGGTATTGCCACAGGCGATAGCGACCGGGAACATCCACATCGGCACCATCACAGGGAAGTTAAATGGCGTAATACCGGCGACAACGCCAAGCGCCTGGCGCATCGACCAGGCATCGATACCGCGTGAAATCTGGTCGGTAAATTCGCCTTTGAGCAGTTGCGGAATACCGACCGCAAATTCCACCATCTCGATGCCGCGCGCGACTTCGCCCTGGGCGTCGGAAAAGGTCTTGCCATGTTCGCGGGTGAGCATGGCGGCAAATTCGTCGGTGTGCTGCTGGCACAGTTGCAGATACTTGAACAGGACACGAGCACGCGTCAGCGGCGGCGTGGCCGACCAGGCCGGGAAGGCAGCGGCTGCGGCGGCAACAGCGGCATCGACCTCCTCAGCGGTGCCCAGCGCCACACGCGCGCAAGGCTCGCCAACGGCCGGGTTGAACACGTCGGCGTAACGGCCGCTCTGCGTATCAACGGTCGCGCCATTGATGTAGTGGGTAATGGTATCGAGGTTACTCATCATCTATTCCAGGTTTTTCAGTACGGAGGCAAGCTTGCCAAACAATTCGTCAATGTGCGATTTTTCCAGCACCAGCGGTGGCGAGAGCGCGATAATGTCGCCCGTGGTGCGAATCAGGACGCCCTCTGCGAACGCCTTTTTGAAGGCATTGAAGGCACGCGCACCGGGCTTGCCGTCGATGGGCGCCAGTTCGATACCGGCAATCAGACCGATGGTGCGAATGTCGATCACGTGCGGCAGGCCTTTGAGCGAATGCACTGCATCGGCCCAGTAATCCTGCATGGACGCCGCGTGCGCCAGGATGTTCTGTTCCTTGAACACGTCCAGGGTCGCCAGGGCAGCCGCGCAGGCCAGCGGATGGCCAGAGTAGGTATAGCCGTGGAACAGCTCAATGCCGGCCGGGCCATCCATGAAGGCGTCGTGGATGTGCTTTTTGCTGAACACTGCGCCCATCGGCACGGCGGCATTGGTCAGGCCCTTGGCCACGGTGACCATGTCCGGCTCGACGTCGAAGTAATCGAAAGCGAACGGCGTGGTGAGTCGGCCAAAGCCGGTGATGACTTCATCAAAAATAAGCAGGATGCCGTGCTTGGTGCACAGTTCGCGCAGGCGCTTGAGGTAGCCCTTGGGCGGAATGAGCACGCCGGTGGAACCTGCGACCGGCTCCACGATCACTGCCGCGATGGTCGATACATCGTGCAGCGCGATGATGCGTTCGAGGTCGTCGGCCAGGTGCGCGCCATATTCCGGCTCGCCGCGCGTAAAGGCGTTCTTTTCCAGGTTGTGCGTGTGTGGCAGGTGGTCCACGCCAGGCAGCAGCGGGCCGAAGGTGCGGCGGTTGCCGCCAATGCCACCGACGGAAATGCCGCCAAAGCCCACACCGTGATAGCCGCGCTCGCGGCCAATCAGGCGGGTACGCCCTGCTTCGCCGCGCGAGCGGTGATACGCCAGCGCCATTTTCAGCGCCGTGTCGACCGCTTCGGAACCGGAGTTGGTATAGAAGACGTGGCCAAAACGGTGGCCGGTGTAATCCATCAGTTTTTCAGCCAGTTCAAAGGCAGCTGGGTGGCCCATCTGGAAGGTGGGTGCGAAATCGAGCTGGCCGGCCATTTCGCGGATGGCGGCGGTAATCTTCGGTTGCGCGTGACCGCAAGGGACGCACCACAGACCAGCGGTGCCGTCGAGGATGGAATTGCCATCCACATCCTTGTAGTACATGCCTTCGGCCGACACCAGCAGACGCGGGTTGGCTTTGAAGTCGCGATTATTCGTAAATGGCATCCAAAACGATGACATTGATTCGGGTTTGGACTCGTTCATGCGGACACTCCAAAGTTTTGACAAGCAAAAAAATAATTTACCAGTTGGCAAAATGATGATGCCATAATAGTCAGCAGGACAACTATGGCACATATACACAAATCGCAAAACCAGCCAACCGTATTGGTGGCGCAAACAATACAGATTTGTGCAGTGCCGCAAAGGGAGTGTGGAATGGAGCAAGCGGGCTCGGGCTGGCCAGTGCTGGAGATCGACAGAAGCCGTCGCGGCAGCCTGGTCGACCAGATCGTGGCCGCGATTTCGGACATGGTCGCACGGCGTGAATTGCGGGTGGGAACCCGCATGCCTTCGGTACGCCTGTTCGCAAAAAGCAACAGCGTCAGCACCTTTACCGTCGTCGAATCGTATGACCGGCTGGTGACTTTGGGCTTGCTGTCCTCGCGCCGCGGCTCCGGGTTCTTTGTGGCGCGCAGCGAAGCGCTGGCAGCGCCCCAAGCCTTGGCGCTGCACGCCACGCCAAGCGCCATTGACGCCCTCACACCCGACCTCTATTCGGGTGTGTCGGACGCGCTGCCGGTCGGCGCGGGCTGGCTGCCGCCGGAATGGTATGGCGAGGACACCATCCTCGACGCGGTGCGCCACGCGATGAAAATTCCGGCCAACCGCTTGCGGGGGTATGGCCACCCGCTTGGCTTTCCCACGCTGCGCCAGCATATGGCTTCCAGCCTGGGTGAGGACCTGTTCCACGTTGGCCCCGACCAGATTGTGCTGACCAATGGCGCCACCCACGCCTTTGACCTGATTCTGCGCACCCTGACCAAGCCGGGTGACACCGTGTTCGTCGAAGACCCCGGCTACAGCAATCTGCTGTCGCTGGTGCGTCACCATGGCTGCATAGCCGTTGGCATCCCGCGCGGCGACCAGGGCATCGACTTTCTGGAATTGGAAAGGCAGGCAGCAGCGACCCAGCCGAAACTCATGTTCGTCAACACGGTGCTGCAAAACCCGCTGGGCACCTCGCTGTCCCAGGCGCAGGCGCACCGCTTGCTGGGCGTGGCCGAACAGTTTGATTTCTGGTTGGTGGAAGACGACATCTACCGTGAGCTGGCCGCGCGTGGCGAAGCATCGCTGGCCGCCATGGACGGCCTGCGGCGCGTGATTAGGGTTGGCAGCTGTTCCAAGACCTTGTCGCCAGTGCTGCGGGTGGGGTCCATTTGCGCGTCCAATTCGCTGGCCCCGGAACTGCTGCGCGTGAAAATGCTGACCGGTTTGACCACGTCGGAAATCAATGAACGGGCGGTGTATCACGCCCTCTCGGCGCGGCCTTACAAGCGCATGGTGGACAAGCTGGTGGACCAATTGGCGTCCGCGCGTGAACGCACCACGGACCGGCTGCGCGACGCCGGCATGACGCCGCTGGCCAAGCCGCGCGGTGGCATGTTTGTCAGTGCAGGCTGGGACATCGCACCCAATGCGGAATTGAACGGCAAAATCATCGCCGACCGCGCGCTGGCCGCCGGCATTCTGCTCTCGCCTGGTGAGTTTTTTACGTTGGGGCCACCGGCGACTATCTGGTTCCGCTTTAACGCCGCCTACGCCGCCGACGCGCCGGCACTGAGCAACTTCCTGCAATCGCTACGCTGAAAGAGACCATGGCCACGACCAAGACCGCCAACGCCTTGCGCACTGCAACGACCAAGCGACGCGTACTCAATCGCGACAAGCTCGAAGCCGACATCGTCGCCGAAGCGGTGCGTGTGTTTGCCGAATACGGTTACGAAGGCGCGTCGATCGCCACCGTCGCAGAGAATGCTGGGCTGTCGAAGCAGAACCTGATGTACTACTTTCCGACCAAGCAGGTTCTCTATCAGCGGGTGCTGGACGGCGTGTTGGACGAATGGCTGGAACGGATGGACACACTGGCCGATCCGGCACAGGACCCGCGCGATGTGCTACGCGCCTACGTGCAGGCCAAGCTGCGCTTCTCGCGCGAGCAGCCGTGGGCCTCGCGCGTGTACGCGATGGAGGTAATCAGCGGCGCGCAGCTCTATGGCGAGCAGATTCAAAAGCGCGTCGTGCCGCTGCTGCGCAAGGATATTGAAGTGTTCGAGCGCTGGATCGAGGAAGGTCGGATCGCACCGATCAATGCGACGCATTTGCTGTTTGCGATCTGGGCGATGACGCAATCGTATGCGGATTTTTCGACGCAGATGGTGCTGGTATTGAACCGCAAGCAGCTGTCGAAAAAGGACTTCGATGATGCGGAAGAGATGATTACGAATATGGTGTTGTCGGCGGTGGCGCTGCCATTGGGCGAAGGTGGTATGGGTCCTCGCTTGCGCAAGGACAGTGTGGGCGTGCAGTAGCGAGAAAACTGATTCCGGATTGTCGCGAAAAACCTGCTTTCCAATTCGCTCGCATCTCATCGCGCCCAGATCAAGGAACTGCTCAATGACCAATAGCTGAAATTATCGGCACCACTTAATGCTGCAAGACAGGCCACAAAAAGCAGCTTAGGGATCCCGCCAAATGCATAAATCCGGTCGGCACATTGCCCTTGATGCCGCGTGCCGCGACGCAGATGCTAAACACAAAACCCGACACAAAGAACGCAGCGAACAGCAAGGGAAGGCTAGCGAGCCCGAACCACGCGCCTGCCATCGCGAAGGTTTTCATGTCGCCATTTCCCATGACGTCCTTGCCGGATTTAATCCGCACGAAGGTATTGAGCAAGCGTGGCACAAGGTAGCCGGCAACGGCCCCGAGGACGTAGCCGGGCAAATGCTCGGTGCCCACGCCACGCAGCAGCCCGACCCACATCAGAATATAGACCGGCATATCGAGCAGCAACTGGTGTTTGAGATTGATCGCCACCAGTAGCAGCAAACCCAGGAAATAGAAGCTGAAATACGCTGCGTCAATCAGCGAACCGCCGTAGGCCGACGCCATGAGGCACAGGCAGGCACTTGCCAACAGCAGCAAGCTCTGCAGGCTGCGAGAGAGAACAAAGTCGGCAACCGGTACCGGGTTCGCGCGCACGTCCAATCCATCGGCCATGTGGTCCTCCCACTCCTGCATGACAGCCTTGGGCAACAGCCTGGCCAGCGGGGCCACAATCAGCACGCTGGCCAGGATGCCCGCAAGGCCAAACAACAAGGTAAGGATGGAAGGTGTCATGGGAAGATGGGCGGTCAATCGAGCGTGCAGTCTACCGCCACCTCGTCGCGCTGTCCATGACGAAGAAGGGCGCCAGCGCATGCGTTGGCGTATGACGGCGACAGTGTTAATCTGCTTGTCTCATTCACATGGATTGGAGCACGATGATGTTGATGCGAACGACGGCGACTCTGGCGCTTGGCGCCCTCCTCTGCTCACTCGCCCTGGCAGCAGCGCCAGAAACTCCTGGCCATATCACGGGCGTTGGCGGCGTGTTCTTCAAAGCGAAAGACCCGAAGGCGCTCGCGGCCTGGTATCGCGATGTGCTGGGCATGCCCATAGAGAGCTGGGGCGGCGCGATGTTGCGCTACGACGCGCCCAAACATCCGCCGATGACTGTGTGGACTGCATTTCCGGCCACGACCAAGTACTTCGCGCCGTCGACCAGCGACATGATGATCAATTATGCGGTCGATGATATGGATGCCTTGATCGTTAAATTAACTGCGAAGGGTGTAGCAATCTTAAAGCGCACTGACGATGATCCCAACGGACGCTTCGCCTGGCTGCTTGACCCGGAAGGGAACAAGGTCGAGTTGTGGGAGCCGAAACGGCCTGTGGCGCCTTGAGGCGATGTATGGGTCGCGTGCCTTCAGATACTGCTATCCTCTTCCCATGCCCAACCTCATCCCTACCACCCTCACCACCGAACGCCTGACCCTGCGCTGGCTCACACCCGACGACGCGGCCGCCCAATTCGCCCTGTTCTCCGACCCCGCAGTCATGCGCTACTGGAGCAGCGCGCCCTGGACCGACATCGCCCAGGCCCGCAGCGCCATTGACACCGTGCTGGAGGAATACCAGCGTGGCACCAGCCTGCGCTTTGCCATCACGCTGCAATCGAGTGGCGAAGTGATTGGCAATATTCGCCTGTATGCCTTCGTCGACCAAAACCGTCGCTGCGATATCGGCTATGCCCTCACCCAGCCACATTGGGGCAAGGGCTACCTCGGCGAAGCCATGGGCGCCCTCCTCGACTACGGTTTCCGTGAATTGAACCTGAACCGCATCGAAGCCGACGTCGACCCGCGTAATGACGCCTCGTCCAAGGTGCTCGAACGCATGGGGTTTCGCCAGGAAGGCTTGCTGCGCGAGCGCTGGATCGTCAATGGCGAAATATGCGATACCGCCTTCTACGGCCTGCTCAAACGCGATTGGGAAGCACGCCAGTGATCATCCCGACAAGCTTGTCTTGCCCGATTTCATCCGTGCGCACCATTAGTCCCCACCTGCAACCGGCCAGCCCCCAAAATATGCATTTCGTCGGACGCTAATAGCCGCCTCTGCAGGCGCTTGTTACAGTGACTCCATCAAATTCAACCGGAGAGCCACCATGAACAACGCTACCTTTGATTCTTTCTATGCAACCTTGACCGACATGGGCCGCGCCATCGCCAAGGCCGCCCGCCATGGCGCCGCCGCCGTGGCCACCATGTCCTGGCCGGCGCTGGCAGTGGCCTGCGTGCTGCTGGCCTTCGCCATTTCCATCGTGCCGCTGGCCTTGTTCCTGTTTGTCATGTTTATGGCAATCAAACTGATTTTTGGCACCATGTTCTACCGTAACCACCGCGCCAAGGCCACGCCGTACAAGGACGTTGGCGAGAACCAGGAGTAAATCGTGAAAGCGAGCCAGTTCAACAAGATCATGGACTTCCTGCGCGATACGCTGGCCGAAGCCCGCGTGCTGTGGTGGAGCTTCTTCGACTGGCTCGCCCTGGTGGAATGGCGTCAGCTGTACATCACCTGGTTCCTGGTGTTTGCCTTTGGCGTCATGCTCAAGGTGGTGGAGCCGGCTGTGTGGTTCATGCTGCTCTCCTTCGGCGTAAAGGTACTGGCCGGCGGCAAGCGCAAGGCGGAACTGGTGGCCAAGGATGCCACCGCCCAGGCCGACGTGGCCACGCTGGAGCGGCGCCTGCTCGAAGCCCAACTGGCGACCCTGCAAGCCCAGGTTGAGCCGCACTTCCTGTTCAATACCCTGGCCCTGATCGGCCAACTGATTGAAACCGATCCGCCGCAGGCTGCCAAGATCCACATGCACCTGATCGAATACCTGCGCTCCACCCTGCCGCAGATGCGCGCTTCGGGCGGGGGCACGCTGGGACGCCAGGTGCAGCTATCACGCGCCTACCTGGCCATCATGCAGGCGCGCATGAAGGAGCGCCTGACAGTCAGCTTCGATATCCCCGACTACCTCGAGTTCGCGCCCTTCCCGCCCATGATGCTGCAGATCCTGATCGAGAACTCGATCAAGCATGGCCTGGAGCCGAAAATCGAAGGTGGCCATATCCACGTCAAGGCAGCCCTGATCGATGGCACCATGCAGGTCGATGTGCGTGATAATGGCGTCGGCTTCAATCTGCATTCGGACGATGGCGTCGGCCTGGCCAATATCCGCGAGCGATTGCGCCTGCTGTACGACACCCGCGCCGAGCTGGTCATCGAAGCGCCCCTCGATGGCGGTGCACTGGCCTCGATCCGCGTTCCCTATTCGACTCAGGAGAAGCAGTAAATGGCATCCCCCGCAAAGCCTGTCAGTGCGCTGATCGTCGACGACGAAGCGCCCATGCGCGACCAGTTGCGCGCCCGTCTGCTCGAAGTGTGGCCAGACCTGGCCATCGTCGGCGAAGCGGCCAATGGCCTTGATGCGCAGGCGCTGGCTGCCCAACTGGCCCCGGACATCGTGTTCCTCGATATTCGCATGCCCGGCCAGGGCGGCATTGAAACGGCGCGCCATCTGTATGACCGCTGCCACATCGTTTTCGTGACAGCCTACGACCAGTATGCGGTCGACGCTTTTGAGCAGGGCGCCATGGACTACCTGCTCAAGCCCGTGGTGGCAGAACGCCTGCACATGACGTGTGAGCGTCTACGCCGGCGCCTGGCCGATACGCCCCAGGACATAGGTGCCCAGCTTGAGCAGTTGACCAAGCTGCTCGAACATGGCGGCGCGCCAAAAACCGAGTACCTGCGCTGGATTCAGGCGCAGGTGGGCAATAGCCTGCGCATGGTGAGCACGCGTGAAATCCTGTTTTTCCAGTCCGATGAAAAATACACGCTGGTGCAAACCGCGCAGGCCGAACTGTTGATCCGCAAGACGCTCAAGGAACTGGCCGACGAACTCGATCCCAAGGAATTCTGGCGCATCCACCGTTCCACCCTGGTGCGGGTCGACGCCATTGCCGAAGTCACGCGCGACGACCGCGGGCGCCAGATGCTGAAGGTGAAGAACTTTCCCACGGCGCTGGAAGTGAGCCGCAATCACGCCCACCTGTTTCAGCAAATGTGAGCCTTGGTGCGCGAATATCCTTTACCATGGGGGCTTACCTTTTCTTGACGGGAGAGTGTTATGTCCATCGCACCAAAAGCGACGCGCGCCAATGTCATTCCCTGCCTGCGCTATCGCGACGCGCCGGCAGCCATCGCGTGGCTATGTGAGACCTTCGGTTTCCAGAAGCAGCTTGTTGTTCCAGGCGACAACAATACCATCACCCACGCGCAACTTTCCTTTGGCAACGGCATGATCATGCTCGGTTCCGCCGGGCGCACCGACAATGCCTACGGCGCGCTGGTCACCCAGCCGGACGATATTGGCGGCCTGCAGACGCAGACGGTGTGCATGATCGTGGCCGACGCGGACGTGGTCTACGAAAAGGTCCAGCGCGCTGGCGTGGAGATCATCCTCCCCATCAAGGACGAAGACTACGGTGGTCGCGGCTTTACCTGTCGTGACATCGAGAACCACGTCTGGAGCATCGGTACCTACGATCCCTTCGCCTGATTCGAGGAGCACACCATGGCCCGCGCTGTCCACTTCGAGATCCACGCATCCCATCCTTCCACGCTGATCGAGTTCTACACCAAGCTGTTTGGCTGGACCTTCAACAAATGGGAAGGTGGCGAATACTGGATGATCCATACCGGCGCCGACGACCAGCCGGGCATCAACGGTGGCCTCATGCAGCGCAGGGGGGACCGTCCCTCGCCAAACGCGCCCTGCAATGCCTTCGTCATCACCGTGGACGTCGAGGATGTCGATGCCTGCGTGGCCAGGGCCCTGGCTGCGGGCGGCAGCATGGCACTGCCCAAGATGGCGGTGCCAGGCATTGGCTGGCTCGCCTACATCAAGGACCCGGACGAAAATATCATCGGCATGATGCAAACCGACGCGGCGGCCGCATGAGCGCGGACGAACAGGCCATACGGGCATTGATTGCGCGCTGGCTGGAAGCGACGCGCCAAGGGGACGTCGCCGCTGTGCTGGAGCTGATGGCGCCCGACGTGGTATTCCTGGTCGCTGGCCAGCCGCCCATGCAGGGACGCGAGGCCTTTGCCGACAGCCTGCGCAACGTGCTGCGCGACCACGCGATTGATTCGTCAAGCGAGGTGGATGAAGTGAGCGTGTGCGGCGACATGGCCTACACCCGCACGCGCCTGAGCGTCACGGTCACTTCACGGCAGGGCAAGCCACCCATGAAACGCAGCGGCCACACCCTCTCCATTTTGCGCAAGAACGGCAGCGGCCAATGGCAAATCACGCGCGACGCGAATATGCTGGCACCGGTAACGTAAGTCCGCGCTGCCTGGACAATTCATGACAGCGCGGCGATCAGTGCCTGGTCGGCCACTTGCTGAGGATTGATGCGGATGTTTTCGCTGTACAGGGGTGGCATGGCTGCGCACAGCTGCGCCAGTTCCGGCTCTGGCATGGATGGCAGCACGTACTGGAACTGGTGGGGATTGTCAGCCGGGAGCGGCCCTTCCATGGTCGATCCATAGGCGCCAAGGTTCATGAAACTGGCCGCGCTGGCGTCCGGCCCCCTTGCAAACACAAACGTTCCATCACGCGGGTGGGCCAGATAGCTGCGCACCTCGGCCTGGATGGCCGCCGTCGCGCCATGCATCAATTTATAGCGCAGTTGCGCATAGCGGCGCGTGCATTCCATGAATGCGGTGCAGATGCCCGACTGCGCCTGGCGTCCGGGCGCGCACAGAAGCAGATTGCCAAAGCCGTCAAGCAAGGCCACCGCATCACCCTGCCCGCCCTGGGCCAGATCCTGCTGCATGGCGCTGCGCAAAAATGGCGCCAGGCCCGCGTCCGGGCGCCGCGGCGCGCTACGGTAGGACAGCGCATCGGGATAGAGCACCTTCAGTTTGCGCAGCAGGGGATGATTGGCCGGGAGCGTTGCAGGGTCTTTCAACTCGCTGCGGTCCACGTCACGCGTGAGCAGTTCCTGCACCTTGTCATGGGTTGCCTCGAACGCCAGTGAACACAGGGCCTGAGTCGGTTCGGCGATGGTCTTCCCGATGAAAAAAGACTTGAGCGAGCTGCCCGCGCTGGTACGCGCATAAATGGATGCGCCCAACACGGCGGGATAGTAAAAACGCGCAGCGGCCACAGGGCGCAGGGCCTCGGGCAAGCTGGCAAAATCGAAGCGGCCATTGTGATCGATGCCCGCTTCCGGATCGGCAGCGGCCACCACCACGTTAAAGCCTGCCTCCAGGATCGCGCCGGTGCACATGGCGCAGGGGTCAAGCGAGGTGACCAGGGTGATTTCTTCGGGCGGCGGCAGCTCGCGCCCCATGGCCCGTTCGGCGAAATACCAGTCAATCAACTGCCGCTCGCCATGGGCGGTCGGGTCGAATATCAAGCCCTCGCGCACCACATTGTTTTGCAGGGCCTTGAGCACATTGCCCAACTGGTCGAGCAGCACGCCGCCCACGCCAAAGGTGCCCTGGCTGCGGGCAGCGATGGCCTGGGTGGCCGCAAGTGCCACTGCGGCCTGAACGTCTATGGCTTTTTTCAACACTTACTTCTTCAGGTCCCAGCCACCGAAGGCGTTGGGCAGTTGACCGGCCGCCGTGGTTTCCAGCACGTCGCCATGGAGGTTGGTGAGGACCACCGCCAGGTCGTTGCCACCCAATTCCAGGATCACCTGGCGGCATGCGCCGCAAGGTGCGATCGGGCCGTCGGTAGCGCCAATGACGGCAATCGCGGCGAAGTCGCCCGGCTTGTAGCCGTGAGCGATGGCGCTGAAAAACGCGGTGCGTTCGGCGCAGTTGCACAGGCCATACGAGGCGTTTTCCACGTTACAGCCGCGAAATACCCGGCCATCCTTGCATTCGAGGGCGGCGCCCACCTGGAAGTTGGAGTAAGGCGTGTAGGCCAGCGCACGCGCGGCGGAGGCTTCAGCGATCAGTTTTTCGTATTTCATGGTGCAGGTCCGATTACGGGCGAATGGTACGGTAGATGATAGGGTTGGCGGCCGGCTTGACGGCGCCAATCTGGTAGGCGGCCTGCACTTCGCGCACCGCCTGTTCGGCCGCTGCCTGGGTACGCGCATGCACCATGGCCAGCGGCTGGCCGACGGCAATCGCGTCGCCCAGTTCCACCAGGCCGGTGAGTCCAACGGCGAAGTCGATCGCGTCTTCCGGACGGCGCCGTCCACCACCAAGGCTGACGACGGCCAGACCCAGGCCACGGCAATCGGTGCTCTGGACGAAGCCTGCTTGCAGCGCTGGCGCCGGCACCACGATCGGTGCTTTTTCCAGGTAGGCGTCTGGACGCTCGACCAGGTCGGCCGGGCCGCCCAGTGCGGCGACCATGCGCGAGAAGCGCTCGGCGGCTTCACCCGAATCGAGACCGGCCTGCAGCTTGGCGCGCGCTTCGGTTTCGTTGACGGCCAGTTTGCCCAAAATGAGCATCTCGGCGCACAGCGCCATGGTCACTTCGTGCAGGCGCGCCGGGCGCGAACGGCCAGTCAGGTAGTCCATCGCCAGACGCACTTCCAGTGCATTGCCGGCCACGGGGCCGAGCGACTCGTTCATTTCGGTCAGGAGGGCCGAGGTGCGGGTGCCAGCGCCATTGCCGACGGTGACAATCGATTCGGCCAGCTCCACAGATTTTTCGAAGGTCGGCATGAAGGCGCCGGTGCCGACCTTGACATCCATGACCAGCGCGTCCAGGCCTGCGGAAAGCTTCTTGGACAGGATGGAGCCGGTGATCATGGCCACCGATTCCACGGTCGCCGTGGTGTCGCGGATGCTGTAGAAGCGCTTGTCCGACGGCGCCAGTTGCGCGGTCTGGCCGATGATGGCCACGCCCACGTCCTTGACCACGGTGCGAAACAGCTCTGGATCTGGAACCGTGCAGTAGCCAGGGATGGAATCGAATTTATCCAGCGTGCCGCCGGTGTGGCCCAGGCCACGGCCCGAAATCATGGGCACGAAACCGCCGCAGGCAGCGATCATCGGGCCGAGCATCAGGGACACCACATCACCCACGCCACCGGTGGAATGCTTGTCCACCACGGGACCAGGCAGGTTCAGCGAACGCCACTCCATGACCTGGCCCGAGTCGCGCATGGCCAGGGTAAAGGCAACGCGTTCATCCATGTTCATGTCGTTGAAAAAGACGGCCATCGCGAGTGCCGCGATCTGGCCTTCGGTGACGCTGCCATCGGTAATGCCGCGCACGAAAAATTGGATTTCTTCGGCACTCAGTGCGCCGCCGTCACGCTTCTTGCGGACGATTTCCTGATTCAAAAACATGATGACTCCAGATTCTGATACTGCTGCTAAAAATGATCGGACAAAAACGCATGAGCGGGACCGCCTGGGTCCCGCTCATGCGCTTTTGCCTTGCTTGACTTACACCCCGTAAGGGATCCACACGTTCTTGACCTGGCTGGCATGCGCCAGCACGGCGCGCCCGCCCGCCTGCTTGGTGTCGTACCAGTCGCGGCCCTTGCCGCCGCCCACCCAGGTGCGCTTGAGCGAGGTGGCCGACAGCCGTTCAACTTCGGCGCAACCGGCAGCCGAGCCGTCGTGGCGCCACACCGCATCCACGTCCGAGTGCGAGGCCAGTGTCTTGGCCAGTTCGTCGGCGCTGCCAGTGACGATGTTCAGCGCGCCGCCTGGCAGGTCGGAGGTATCGAGCACCTGATACAGGTCGGTCGCGGCCAGCGGGAAGGCTTCCGATGGCACGGCTACCACGCGGTTACCCAGCGCCAGCGCAGGCGCCACCAGCGAAATGAAGCCCAGCAAAGGTGCTTCATTCGGGCAGATGATGCCGATCACGCCAACCGGTTCGTTCAGCGCCACGGTGATGCCGTGCATAGGCGGCTGGTGCGCCAAACCGTCGTATTTGTCGGCCCAGGCAGCATAGTAGAACAGGCGCTCAATCGAGGCCTGCACTTCCTTGTGCGGATCCTTGTTGCCGGTCATGGCAGCCAGGCGCGCGGCGAATTCGTCGGCGCGGATGGCCAGGTTTTCAGCGATGTAGTACAGCACCTGCGCGCGGTTGTGCGAGGTGGCCTTGGCCCAGCCGGACGCCTTGTGCGCCGCTTCCACGGCGTTGCGGATGTCCTTGCGGTTGCCTTCGCCGACGTCGGCCAGGAAGGCGCCATTGGCGCCGGTGATGGCGCGGCTGTAGGCGCCGTCAGGGCGGGCCTGCTTGCCGCCGATGTACAGCTTTGCGGTGCGGTCGATGGCAAACGGATCGCCCGACTCGCTGGCCTTGACCTTGGCTTTTGCTTCCACCACCGGTGCCGCCGGACGCGCGTCTTCCGACAAGGGTGTCATGTATTCGAACATGCCTTCCTTGCCGCCTTCGCGGCCAAAGCCCGATTCGCGGTAACCACCGAAGCCGCAAGCGGCGTCGAACTGGTTGGCGGTGTTAATCCACACCACGCCAGCCTTGATCTGCGGTGCCACATCGAGCGCGAGGCTGATCGACTCGGACCACACGCAGGCAGCCAGACCGTAGACGGTATTATTGGCCAGTTGAACGGCTTCGACCGGGGTGCGGAAACTCATTGCCACCAGCACGGGGCCAAACACTTCGGTCTGGGCGATGCCGGCCGACGTGGACGCGCCAGTGATCAAGGTCGGTGGGAACCACGAGCCATTGGCCGGCAGTTCGCAGGCTGGTTGGTAAATGGTGCAGCCTTCGGCACGCGCCGCTTCGACCAGGCCCTCGATGCGCTGGCGCTGGATCGGATCGACCAGGGCGCCAATGTCCATCGACTTGTCGGTCGGTGCGCCCAGGCGCAGATTGTCCATGCGGGCACGCAGCTTGGTCAGGAAGCGCTCTTCCACCGACTCCTGCACCAACAGGCGCGAACCGGCGCAGCAAACCTGGCCCTGGTTGAACCAGATCGAGTCGACCAGGCCTTCAACGGCAGCGTCCAGGTCCGCGTCTTCAAACACGATGAAGGGCGACTTGCCACCCAATTCCAGCGACAGCTTCTTGCCGCTGCCTGCGGTGGCCTTGCGGATCAGGCGACCAACTTCGGTCGAACCGGTAAAGGCCAGCTTGTCGATGCCAGGATGGTTGACCATCGCTTCGCCCACGCGACCGTCGCCCGTGACGACGTTGACCACACCAGAGGGCACACCGGCCTGCTGGCAGATTTCGGCAAACAGCAGTGCGGAGAGGGAGGTAAATTCGGCAGGTTTGAACACCACCGTGTTACCGGCTGCGAGCGCTGGTGCGATTTTCCAGGCCAGCATCAGGAGCGGGAAATTCCAGGGCACGATCTGGCCCACCACGCCCACGGCGCGGTAGTCAGCGAATTCTTCCGACTGCAGCTGGGCCCAGCCTGCGTGATGGTAGAAATGGCGTGCGGCCAGCGGCAGGTCGGCGTCGCGCGTTTCGCGGATGGTCTTGCCGTTGTCCAGGGTCTCGATGACGGCAAACAGGCGGGCATGCTTTTGCAGCAGACGGGCCAGCGCGTACAGCACGCGCGCACGGCCATGGCCACCGAGGGCAACCCAGCCAGGTTGGGCGCGGCGCGCCGCTTCCACCGCGCGGTCCACGTCGGCGCTGGTAGCCTGGGTAATCTGCGCCAGGTCCTTGCCGTCGGCCGGATTGGTCGAGGCGAAGGTGTCGGCAGCCGGCGTCCATGCATTGTCGATGAACAGGCCAAAGCGGCTTTCATGCTGGTCCAGCCACGCTTGCGCTTCTTTGGTGCTCTCGGGTGCAGGGCCGTAGTCCATAGTCTGAAGAATCTCGTTAATTGTTGGCATGACGAATCCGGTAATGGTTATGGTTGCGCGTGGCGATGGTTCGCGGAGTAGTTCCCGGTGACGTAGTGTTCGAGCTGGCGCTCGATGTCGGTCAGCAGGCTCGAAGCGCCGATGCGAAACAGGTGCGGCTCCAGCCACTCGCGGCCCAGTTCTTCCTTCATCAGGGTCAGGTATTGCAGCGCGCTCTTGGCCGTGGCCACGCCGCCGGCAGGCTTGAAGCCGACCTGGAAGCCCGTCTGCTCATGGTATTCGCGTATCGTGCGCACCATCGTCAGCGCGACCGGGATGGTGGCGTTAACGCCTTCCTTGCCGGTCGAGGTCTTGATGAAATCGGAACCTGCCATCATGCACACCCACGAGGCCTTGGCCACGTTTTCCAGTGTCAGCAAATCGCCCGTGGCGAGAATCGCCTTGACGTGCGCTTCGCCGCAGGCCTTGCGGTAGGCCAGCATCTCGTCATACAGCGCTTGCCAGTTACCGGTCAACACGTGCTGGCGGGTGATGACGATATCGATTTCGGTGGCGCCGGCGGCAACCGACAATTCGATCTCACGCAGCTTCGTTTCCATGCTCGACAAACCAGCCGGGAAAGCGGTCGACACGGCAGCGATCGGCAAGCGGCCTTGCAAAATCTTGGCCGCTGGCGTGATCATCTCGTGGTACACGCACACGGCGCCGGTGGTAATGCCGCTCACGCCCAGCGCTTCCATCAGATCGGTGCGCAGTGGACGCATGGCCTTCATGCACAGGCGCTCGACGCGGCCCGGTGTATCGTCGCCACCGAGAGTGGTCAGGTCGATGCACTGCAGCGCCTTGATCAGCCACGCGGCCTGGTATTCCTTCTTGACGGTGCGGCGATTTGCCAGGCTGGCGGCGCGTCGGTCCGAGGCGTTGCGATTGACCTTGATCTGGTTGACCCAGCCGAGATCGAGGCCGATTGCCTCATTGCGTTTGAATGCGGAGTTGTGGGTCATAGCAGGCTGGTTCCGTTGGAAAGTGGTTGCACGCCCAGGTGCTTGGCCAGGGTGGCGCCGATATCGGAGAAGGTGTCGGAAATGGGCAGCGCACGCGGCGCGATGCCAGGGCCGAAGAAGATCATCGGAATGTGTTCGCGCGTGTGGTCCGAACCTGGCCAGCTTGGGTCGCAGCCATGGTCGGCAGTGATGACCACCAGGTCGCCGTCCTTCAGCTTGGCCATGAATTCGGGCAGGCGCTCGTCCATCTGGTGCAGCGCGTTGGAGTAACCGGCGACATCACGGCGGTGACCGAACGCCTGGTCGAAGTCCACGAAATTGACGAAGGTGAGCGACTTGTCGCCCACTTCATCGGTCACCTTTAACAGGGCGTCAAACAGCGCCATGTTGTCGGCGCCCTTGACGACGCGCGAGATGCCCTTGGTCGCGAAAATATCGCTGATCTTGCCAAGCCCAACCACTTCGCCGCCGGCATCCTTGACGTGGTCAAGCAGGGTTGGCGCAGGTGGTGGGACTGCGTAGTCGTGGCGGTTGCTGGTGCGGCGGTAGTTGCCGTTTTCGCCCAGGAAGGGACGCGCAATCACGCGGCCGATGTTGTAAGGCTTGACCAGCTCGAAAGCCGCTTCGCACACGGCGTACAGGCGCTCCAGGCCAAAGTGTTCTTCGTGCGCGGCGATCTGCATCACCGAGTCGCCCGAGGTGTAGACAATGATTTTGCCGGTTGCGACATGCTCGTCGCCGAACTTGTTGATGATCTCCGTGCCCGATGCATGGCAATTGCCCAGAAAGCCCACCAGGTCCATCTGCTGCTGCAGCGCGTCGGTCAGCACTTGCGGGAAGGACGGCACTTCGCGCGGGAAGTAACCCCAGTCGAAAGTGACGGGCACACCGGCGATTTCCCAGTGACCGCTCTGGGTATCCTTGCCGGTGGAACGCTCGCGCGCCGCGCCGTAGGCACCGGTGAAGCCATCGCGCTTGGCGAAGCCGTCGGCCCATTCACCGCTGGCCAGTTGGGCGGCCGCCGCCAGACCCAGTTTTTCCAGGTTCGGCAGCGCCATCGGCTTGCCTTGCTTGGCAGCCCAGGCGGCGATGTGGCCAAAGGTGTTGGCGCCTTCATCGCCAAAGGTGTGGGCATCGGGCGTCGCGCCCAGGCCGAAGGAGTCAAGCAACAGGATGAATGCGCGGGACATGGTCAGCTCGTCAAAAAGGAATCGTAAAAACCAGTGTAGGCCAATTAAGCCGCAGCGCGAGCTTGTTTGGACAGGCGATCAAGGTAGGCCAGGATCAGGGCAACGAGGTCCTTGGCGCCAATGGCAGCGTACTTCAGGGTCTGCTCGTGCGACAGCGGGAACGGCGACATGCCTTCGGCCAGATTGGTGATGACGGACACGCAGGTCACTTTCAGGCCGCAATGGCGGGCCGAGACCACTTCCGGCACGACCGACATGCCCACCACGTCGGCGCCCAGGCGCGCCATCATGCGAATTTCTGCGGCGGTCTCGAAGTTCGGACCCGGGTAGGCGATGAACACGCCTTCATGCAGCTTGATGCCCTTGTCGGCAGCGGTGACCTTGATCTCGTTGCGGATCTCGCTGTCGTAGGCATTGGCCATGCTGAAAAAGCGCGGACCGAAACGGTCGTCGTTCGGGCCCACCATAGGCGTGCCAGGCAGCCAGTTGATATGGTCTGTGATGGCCACCAGGCTGCCCGCGTCGACATCGGTGCGCAGGGAACCGGCCGCATTGGTCACAAACAGCATCTCGCAGCCGAGCAGCTTCAAGGTGCGCACGGCCGACGTCATCACGCCCATGCCATAGCCTTCGTAAAAGTGGCCGCGGCCCTTCATGCACACCACTTCCACGCCCGAGAGCGTGCCGAGGATCAGCTGGCCAGCGTGACCGTGCACGGTGCTGATCGGGAAACCTGGCAGTTCTTCAAAGCCAATCGTCACCGCATCTTGCATCTGTTCGGCCAATACGCCCAGGCCCGAGCCGAGGATCATGGCCACGCGTGGCGTGAAACCGGGTTTGCGGGCGCGGATAATGTCGGCGGCTTCAAATGGCGTGTTGTTGGACATACGGTTTTCCTTGTTCGATGCGCGAAAAGTGGAGTAAGGGCGGGGCCAGCATTGCCAGCGCGGGGTCTGGCGGGCTGCCGGCAGCAGCTGCAAGTGACTCTTGTTAAGTATTATAACTATGCATGAGGGGCTATATGTATGGCAAATACCATTTTTCTTGCCTATTTATTTGGAATTCATATAATTAACTGGAATCTGGTGTTGGGTCTTGGCAACAGCGGATAATAGATAGTCGATAGTACAAATGAATGATTGATTGACACAAGCTGGACATCTGTCTACCATCGAAGACAATTGTTTAATTGATCGGCGACCGTGACTGACCTCTCCAAAAAAGACCAGCTGTACGAACTCATTCGTGCCAATCCCTTCATCTCGCAACAGGATCTGGCTGTGCAGCTGCGCCTGTCCCGCTCTGCGGTGGCCGGCTACATCGCTGGCCTGATCCGCGATCGCCGCTTGCTGGGACGCGCCTATGTGCTGCCCGATAACCGCCCCATCGTTTGCCTGGGCGCGGCCAACCTGGACCGCAAGCTGCGCTCGAACAGCACCCTGCGCATGGGGACCTCGAATCCGGCGCGCCAGGACGAATCCTTCGGCGGCGTGGCCCGCAACATCGCGGAAAACCTGGCCCGCTTGTCGACGCCCGTTTCCCTCATCACCGTCATTGGCGACGATTCGTCCGGCCAGGCGCTGCTCACCCACGCTGAAAAAGCCGGCATCGACACGCGCGGCACCTTGAAGCTGCAAGGCATCTGCACCGGCACTTACACTGCCGTGCTGGACGACCATGGCGAAATGATGCTGGCCCTGGCCGACATGGCCCTGTATGAATCGCTCACGCCCGAGTTTCTCGCTACCCGCCAGCCGCAGCGCGCAGTAGGCGCACTCACGGTGGCGGACATGAATCTGCCGCTGGAAACCTTGACCACCCTGCTGGAAGACGCACGCCGCGACGCCATCCCCTTGATCATCGTGGCCGTGTCGCAGCCGAAGATGGCGCGCCTGCCCCAGGACCTGCAAGGCCTGCGCCTGCTGATCCTGAACCAGGGCGAACTCGAAACCCGGGTTGGCCATCCGCTCAAAACCGAAGCCGAACTGCTCGCTGCCTGCCGCCTGGTGCAGTCGCAAGGCGCGCAGGACGTGATCGTCACGCGCGGCGGCACTGGTGTTGTATACACCACGCCACACGGCATCGCCCACCTGGAAGCGCCGGACGCCCACATCATCGATGTCACCGGTGCGGGCGATGCATTCTCGGCCGCTGTATGCTGGTCCATGTTCCATGGCAGTGACGATTTGCTGCTGGCCTGCCGGCGCGGCTTGCGCCTGTCCGCGATGACGCTCGAATGCGAAGAAACCGTGTGCCCCTATCTCAGTGCGGACATCCTCTCGGAGATCCACAACTTTGACAACGCACCGGCTGCCCCGCAGACCTTCAACGCGCTTTACCAGGACTGATCATGCACCAATTCTTACAGTTTTCGCCTGAAGTGGCGGCCGCACGCTCGGCCCGCAAACCCATCGTCGCCCTGGAATCGACCATCATCTCGCACGGGATGCCGTATCCGCAGAACGTGACGATGGCCCAGGAAGTCGAACAGATCATCCGCGACGCGGGCGCCGTGCCGGCCACCATCGCCATCATCGACGGCAAAATCTGCGTGGGCCTGGCGCCCGAACAGCTCGAGCTCTTGGGCACCTCGCCCGAGGCGATGAAAGTGAGCCGGCGTGACCTGCCCTATGTGCTGGCCACGCGCCGCCTGGGCGCCACCACGGTCGCTGCCACCATGATTTGCGCCCAGTTGGCTGGCATTAGCGTGTTTGTCACTGGCGGCATCGGCGGCGTGCACCGCGGCGCTGAAACCAGTTTCGACATTTCAGCCGACCTGCAGGAACTGGCCAACACCGACGTGGCAGTGGTCTGCGCCGGGGTCAAGTCCATCCTCGACATTGGCCTCACGCTCGAATACCTGGAAACGCATGGCGTACCGGTGCTGTCCGTCGGCCAGGCGGCCTTCCCTGCCTTCTTCACGCGCGACAGCGGCTTTAAGGCCGACTTCCAGTTGGACAGCGCGCTGGAACAGGCAGCCTTCATCCAGACCAAGTGGGAACTCGGTCTGCATGGCGGCGTTGTGGTCAGCAATCCGGTACCGGAAATGTTCGCGATGCCGAAGGAAGAAATTGATCGCATCACCGAGCAGGCCCTGGCAGAGGCTGCAGCGGGCGGCGTTACCGGCAAAAAGGTCACGCCCTTCCTGCTTTCGCGGATCAAGGAACTGACCGAAGGACGCAGCCTCAATACCAATATCGCGCTGGTCAAGCATAACGCGCTGATCGGCGCACAGCTGGCGGTGGCGCTGCGCGCGCTACCAGGCAAGCAACCCATTTAAGCCCCACCATGTCGATTGACCTGAAACAGCTCAAATATTTTCTGGCAGTAGCCGAAGAAAAAAGCTTTAGCCGCGCTGCCGAGCGATTGCATATCTCGCAGCCGCCCTTAAGCCAGCAAATCATGAAGCTCGAAAGCGAACTTGGTGTGCGCCTGTTCGCGCGCACCACGCGTACTTTCGAATTGACGGTCGCCGGCAAGGCCTTGATGGGTGAAGCGTCGGACATGCTGGCCAAGATGCGCATGACGATCGACACCATCCGCCAGATCGACCGCGGCGAAGTGGGACGTCTACGGGTTGGCATCGTCG
This sequence comes from Massilia sp., assembly GCA_045810445.1. Classification (GTDB taxonomy): domain Bacteria; phylum Pseudomonadota; class Gammaproteobacteria; order Burkholderiales; family Burkholderiaceae_D; genus Telluria_A. The sequence goes on along the minus strand of JBJMVX010000298.1, from coordinate 521 downwards.
GTTCGGCCATGTGGGGACCGATTCCCAGCCTGCTCGAAGAATTCCAGACCAAATACCCGCGTGTGACCTGGACGCTGCACGAATCGGGCCCGAACGTGCAGTACGACGCCCTGCGCGCCAAGCAGATCGATGTCGGCTTCTGGCGCGAACCGAAGCTCGATGAAGACGACCTGAAAAACGATCACCTGAAGCAGGAGCTGTGCTTTCGCGAGAACGTCTGCGTAGCGGTCAATGAACACCATCCGCTGGCAACCGAGCCCTACATCGAACTGACCGATATCCGCGACGAGCCGATGCTCACGCTGGCGCTCGACAAATCGGCCTTCCCGCGCTATCTGATCCAGTGCTGCGTGAAAGCTGGCTTCCAGCCAACCATCTTCCAGGAAGCGTCGGAACCGCAAACCCTGCTGGCGATGGTGGGTGCGGGCCTGGGTGTGGCCCTGATGCCGGAAACGACAGCGCGTATCGGCTGGCCAGGCGTGATCTTCGTGCCGATCAAGACCAATCCACCGTCGGCCAAT
>JBJMVX010000297.1:0-9016 GCA_045810445.1 Massilia sp. | reverse complement strand
TGCAACTGTATCTGCTGACGGCAGCGCACGCGCCTCTCTCGCACGGCGCGCGCGAGCTTGCGGCCAGCATCGGCACGGCAGCGCGCCATTGCCTGGCCAGGACGGTGTTCTGATGGTCAGCTTTGGCATCGAAGACATCGGCAGTCAGGCCTCGTTTCGCCCGCTGTCGTCGGTGGCGGGCATTGCCGTGGATTTGCGCTACGCGGGTCGCGATAATTTTGTGGGGCGAGATTTGTATTCGCCCTTCGACTGCGCCTGGCTGCACCGCGATGCGGCTGCCGCGTTGGAGAAGGTGGTGACCTGGCTGGCAGCGCGCAGGCCCGGGTACAAGGTACTGATCCTCGACGCCTTGCGTCCGCAGCGCGTGCAGCAGGCATTGTGGGACGCGCTGGACGGCACAAACCTTCGCATGTATCTGGCCGAGCCAGCGCGCGGCTCGATCCATTCGTTTGGGATGGCGGTCGATATCACGCTGCTGGACGCGGCGGGCAAGGAGCTGGACATGGGCACCCGCTTTGACGACTTGAGTGAACTGTCGCATCCCGCGCTGGAGTCGGCGCACCTGGCCAGCGGCACGCTGACACAGGATCAGGTGGGCAACCGTCAGTTGCTGCGCGACGCGATGGCATTTGCTGGCTTCGTCGGCATTAACAGCGAATGGTGGCACTACGATTTTGGCGACCGGGAGCTGGTACGGCGAACTTACGCCAGGGTTCTGTGAGCCGGCCATGAATGTGAAAGCGCTTTCATAAATCATCGAAGTTGCCGAGGCATAATTACCGTTTTCTTTGCAGTGCTTCATAGGGAAAACCCCAAAAGTAAACTGTTGACAGCGCTTTCATGAGGGGCGTATATTCCACCAACTCGTGTGATTAGATGCTGTCGTTCTCGCCCGTTGCAACTGCCCCGTCGTCCTCGCGAAGGCGGGGACCCATAGCACGTGTCCCGTCGTCCTTGCGAAGGCGGGGACCCGTAGCACGTGTCCCGTCGTACTCGCGTAAGCGGGAGCCATAGCACGTGTCCCGTCGTCCTCGCGAAGGCGGGGACCCATAGCAACGCTGATGCGAGTTGGCGGTAGTGGGACGCGACGAACATGGGTCCCCGCCTGCGCGGGGACGACGTTGTAGTGGTATTGCGCGAGGACGACGATGAAGTGACATCGCGCTGGGCGCTTTGTAGCAATGCGCGAGCGAGTTGTTGTTCTGTTGCGTGAGATGTGCCCCGATCCATGGGGCCCCTTTGTTTTTGCACCTTACATTTTTAGCCAATGGCCTCGACCTCGACCCTGCCTGAAGAACACGTGACCCTCGACCTGATCGCCCGTGAAGCTGGCGTCTCGCCGAGCACTGTCTCGCGCATCCTCAATGGCACGGCCAAGGTCAGCGACGACAAGCGCCAGGCGGTGGAAGACACCATCACCCGCTTTAACTTCCAGCCCAACCTGATGGCGCGCAGCCTGGCCATGGGCCAGACCTACACCATCGGCGTGCTGACCCAGTTCATCGAAAGCCCCTTCTACGGCGAAGCCCTGCGCGGCATCGAAGACGCCTTGACCGGCACGCCCTACTCGCCCCTGTTCGTAAGCGGCCACTGGAATCTGAAGAAGGAAGAAGCGCGTATGCGCCTGCTTCAGGCGCGTCGCGTGGACGGTGTCATCATCCTCACTGGCCGCCTGTCCGACCAGCAGCTGCTCAAATACGCGCAGCGCCTGCCAATCGTAGTCACGGGCCGCAATCTGTCCGCCCCCAAGCTGGCCAGCGTGTCGGTGGACGACTTCAGCGGCGCGCGCGAGGCCACCCATCACCTGCTGGAACTGGGCCACACGCGCATTGCCTTCATCTCGGGTCCGGACGACCATCCCGACGCCATCGAACGCCTGCGCGGCTATCAGACCGCGTTGCAGGAAGCCGGCGCCGAAATGGTGCCGGAACTGATCATGCGCGCCGACTTCATGGAGTCCGGCGGCATGCTGGCCATGAACCAGCTGCTCGAATCGCGCCAGAATTTTACTGCCGTCTTTGCGGCCAACGACCAGATGGCCTATGGCGCCAGGCTGGCGCTGTACCGCCGCAATATCCGCGTACCCGAAGACATTTCACTGGTCGGCTTTGACGACCTGCCCAATTCCACCTACTCGATGCCGCCGCTGACCACCGTGCGCCAGCCCGTGTACGACATTGGCAGGATGGCAGCGCGGGCCATGCTCACCCTCATTGATGGCGAAGCGGCCGATATCGCCGCGCCGCCGTTGGAACTGGTAGTACGGGAGTCGACGCGGCGCGTACGCCGCTAGCGCCACTTCCTGATCTTGCGCTTCACCGGAGCCGCGCGCGCGGCCCCGTCGTCAGTCCGTTCGCGTTTCACCCGCTTTTTAAAATGCATGCCGCCATGGCAGGCCAGGCCGCGCCTTGGCCAAACGGCAGCCGCCACCCGATGAAGGAGACCATCACGACCGCTTATCTATCGCCAGTCAGGACGCAGTTCCCATAACAGAAAAAATACGGAGACTTCAACATGTTTAGCAATTTCAAGGATCACACGCGAAGGCTGATCTTCGCCCTGGCCGCCATGCTGCTGCTGGCGCTTGGCCAGTCAGCGCGCGCCGCCGATTACACGGCCGGTGTCGACAAAATCAATGGCGCTGCCACCATCTGGTTCCAGGGCGCCGCCATTACGCAAAGCATCGCCCACTACAACGTCGCCGGCGGCGCCCAGCAAAACGTGGTCATGGCCTACAACACGGGCCGGGCGCGCTATGAACTGGGCGTGCCGGCCGCAGTGGGCCAGACGGTGAACTATTCCTTCACCTATACCAAGAACGGGCTGGCCTACGATTCGCCGGCTGCTTCGTCGGTGGTGCCGCCGGCCAGTACCGCGGGCAAGGTCGCCACGCCGACTTTCTCACTCCCGGCGGGTAGCTACAGCGGAACCCAGCAGGTGACGGTCAGTAGCGCCACCGCCGGCGCCACGCTGCAATGCGTGATCAACGGCGGCGCGCAGAGCGTGTGCCCCAATCCGATTTCCGTCGCGGCCACCAGTACCATCAGTGCTGTGGCGACCAAGTCAGGCATGACCAATTCCGACACGGCCAGCGCCACCTACACCATCGGCAGCACCGATAGCGGCTTCACCCAGGGCGTGGCCGACAATGGAGGCTCCGTCACCATCTGGTTCGCGCGCACGCCGAAGTCCGACTGGGTTGACGTGCACTATGTGTTGAACGGCGGCGGCCAGCAGAACGTGGCCATGACCTACGTGGGCAACCGCCATGAAGTGACCGTGCCGGTGACGGCCGGTGCTGCGGTAGCAGTGAGCTACAGCTTTACCTACATGACTTCGACTGGCGCGCGCGACGCCACCGGCTACACCTGGAATCGCAGCGTCAGCACCGGTACCGTGGCCACCCCGAGCATTTCACCGAATGGCGGGTCGTACACCAGCACCCAGAGCGTGACGCTGGCCACCAGCACTGCCGGAGCCGCGATTCGCTACACCCTTGATGGCTCGACGCCGACCGCCAGCTCGCCGCTGTACGGCGGTGCTTTCAGCCTGGCCGCACCTGGCGCCACCGTCAAGGCGATTGGCATCAAGAGCGGCATGAACAATTCTGCAGTGGCCTCGGCCACCTTCAACATTACGCAGGTGCTGCAGACCGTGGCCACGCCAGTCTTCTCACCCGCAGGTGGCAGCTATAGCTCGGCGCAGACCGTGCGGCTGTCGACCGGCACGGCTGGCGCCACGCTCTACTACAGCGTCAACGGCGGTGCGCAGCAGACATACTCGGATGCTGCACCGATTGCCGTGGGCAGCACCAGCACCTTGGTGGCCGTGGCCAAGAAGAGCGGCATGAATGATTCGGCCAGTGCGTCAGCCAGCTACACCATCAACATCAGCAACGGCGACAGCTTCACCCAGGGCGTAGCTGAAGACGGCGCCACCGCCCAGGTCTGGTTTGCACCAACCTGGACCCCGACCACCGCCATCGCCCACTCCTACGTCACCAGCAAGGATGGCGTAAAGGGTGCGCAGCGGGACGAGAACATGGTCTACGACAGCGTATTGAAACGCTGGAATGCGCCGGCCATCAGCCCGGTCGCGAGCGGTTCAAAGATCTCGTACATGTTCACCTACTCGGCGCCGACCGGTGGCAACAAGGACACGCCGTGGTACACCTACGTCATCTGCGGCGACGACGCGCCGGATTCGGCAGCCTGCCCAAGCCCGGTCGCCAAGCCCGTGTTCTCGCCACTCGGTGGCGTCTACCCGGTACAGCAGAACGTGACGCTGACGCTGCCTGCAGGCTCGGTAGCCGGCACCAAGATCTACTACACCACCGACGGCAGTTCCCCGACGATCGCTTCGAAGTTGTATGCGAGCGGCTCGCCCGTGGTGGTGTCGAGCGCCGTGACCATCAACGCCATCGCGGTGCGTCCGGACCAGCAGCAATCGCGCCGCGCCAGCGCCACCTATGACATCGAAGCGGCATGCACCCAGACGCCGGGTGGCTGCACGGTTGCGGCTCCCACCTTCTCGCATGCATCGGGCACGTATGCGACCAAGATCGGCGTCAATCTCTTGACCGCAACGCCAGGCGCCACCGTCCATTACACCAAGGATGGCAGCACCCCGACGCGCACCTCGCCGCAGTTCAACGGCGCTCTTTGGCTCGCCAAGTCAGTGGAGTTTGGCGACACCTTTACGATCAAGGCACTGGCGACCAAAGGCGGCGTGGATTCGCCAATTGTCACGCGCACTTACACGATCTCCAACAATGCGGAGTCGACCTGGAACGGCAGGACGACCTTCAATGTCGTCAACGGCACGGCTGGCAAATACACGGACGACAAAGTCTATTGGCTCATCATCGGCAAGGACTGGAATACCCACGAATACGTGCGCGCTGACCAATCAGGCAATCTGGTGCCTGTGACGGAGGCGGACAACGTGATCCCCGTGCCCGGTCGCGAGAAGGGCTATGCCAACTACGGGGTGAGCCTGGCGCAGGCCAAGTCGGTGACCATTGCACCGATTGAATCGGCGCGTATCTATATGAGCGTGGGCAAACCGGTGCTGGTGCAGATCAACCGCGACATCAACGGCAAGACCGGCTACGCAGGCCCGGACCTGGAAAACAGCACGGACCCGAATCTGGGGACGACGTTTGACTTCGGCGAATTCAACATCAACCGCCCACGCCCGGCCAGCGACTATCCGGGGATTTTCGTGAACACCAGCCGGGTGGATATTTTCGGCATGCCGTTGAAGCTGCGCGTAACTGGTCTCGATGGTTATGACGCCACGGTTGGTGAAACGCTGTCGGAAACGCGCGACCAGATATTCGCCCGCTTCATGCTCGAGACACCGTCTGAATTTGTCGGCCTGGCCAAAGCACCTTACGCGCCTTATCGCATCATGGCGCCAGCGCATGGGACTTTCAATGATGGCTTGAACGTGACCACTGGCGCGCAGGACAAACCGCGCGGCGAAAACGCGGCCTACCTGGATGCCTACATCAGCGACATCTGGAACAAGTACCGCAACGAGAACCTGGTGCTGAAAGTGGGCGACTGGCCAACCTTCACCGGGCGCGTTGGGGTCGATGATGTATTCACCTTCACCGATGGTATCGACACTTACAAAATCTACGGCAAGCCGACCACCACGGAAGTCATGCTGGGTAACGGCGTGTTGGACGACGCCACCGGTACCTCGCCCAACACGCCCAAGCACGACAAGCAGCTGCAACTGCAGGCGCAGATTTGCGCGGCCTTGAACCGCCACGTGGCCGAGCAGCCATCGGACCGCTGGTACAACGCCGATTATTTCTACCCTGCCGGGAAGACCGCCAACTTCTTCACCAAGTTCTGGCACCTGCACAGCTTTAACGGCTTGGCATACGGCTTCTCGTATGACGATGTGGGCGGTCACAGTCCTTCGATCTTTACGCCGTCGCCCGTGTCGGTGACGTACACGATCGGACAGTAAATTGTTGGATCCCACTCCCGCGTTCGCGGGAGTGCTTTGTGACGACGCGGTATCGCGGTATATTGGTACGCTGTCAGTGAGGGAGCGCATCGATAAGTCGAGCAAGGCAGCAGTGAGGACCCTCGAAGGCATCGCCAGCCCTTGGGCACGAAATTGTCCTGATGCGAAAAATGCTGATTTCATTACGCATCCGAATATCCCCAATGAGCACAATGATGAGAACACTCTGCCTACTTTGCCTGGTTTTCAGTCTGGGACAGGTGAACCCTGCCGTCGCTGCCGATAAGGATCTCCTTGTCTTTCGCGCCAACATCGATGCGCTGGCTTTTCTCGACGACGACCGGCCCGCGCTGCCCCCAGGCGTCATTGACTTGAGCTCAAAGGTGAGCGCGACAATCACCGTCATTGAAGTCTATATTGGGGAAATGCGTAAGGACGACAAAGCGATCGTCATGAGAATTGGAGGTATTCCTGCGGGGAACAAGGCAAAAGACGTTTTATTTGTCGCGAAGAGAAAGAGTGATGGCAGTCTGAGGGCAGGATGGTGGGACTATTCACGGCATGGCCAATGTATCCCGGAACAATTCGCTGCAGAGCTAGGCTTGGCGGACGAGTTATCTGAAATCTATCGCGCCGGTCGACTTCGCTGCCCGGTCCAGGCCACTGGTACTTGATGCTCCAGTATCGTGGCGCAAGCTGCGCATGCGATCCCACAATGACAAAGCCCCCGATCACCGGGGGCTTTGATGTGTAGCTGAAACGGCTTAGCGCTTTGCGCGCCGACCTACCGCCGCCAGGCCACCCAAACCGATCATCAACAACAAAACGCTGGACGGCTCAGGCACGTTCACGCCATCGGCGAAATCGACTTCGCTCAGGAAGACCCATCCGTTCGAACGGAAGAGCGTGACGACCAGATCGGTGCCCGTGAAGGCGAAGCCGCTCGCGGTGAACGAGAATGGTGCCGGTCCAGCTGGGTCGGCCACCAGATAGTTGACGCCATTGACCGTGATGCTCTGCGGTGGGCTGACACCACCGGCACCATCAGAATCGTCCAGATAGAAAGTCACCGAATTAACGCTGGTCGTTGCGTTCCAGTGGAAGGTGATGGTCGGGTCCAGGGTCCAGCCCAGGTACGGGCCGGGGCCGCTAGGCGCCTCGGTCACATACCAGTTGTCGGTGGCGATGATGCCATCGGTCAGTTGACCCGTGCCGCCGGTCAGGGCCGCATTGTCGCAGGTGGTGCAACCGCTACCGGTGTAGCTGTCATCCCAGTACGTATAGCTTCCAGTGTTCCCGTTGAGCATGTCGTAACTGACTGGGGTAGGCGCTGCAGTTGCTGCACCAACACAGAAATAGGCAGTGATCAACAAAGCTTTTTGCATGAAATTCATCGTAGTCCCTTCAAAGTATGAGCAGCCATACAAGCAAATTTCAGACCAGTTATGCGGTTTGCGTATTTACGAGGGGAAAGGACGTGATTTCCCATCAGGCTGGGGGACTATCTGTAAAGAATTTCGACATCGCCGTGTCTGGCTGCCTCGTGCTATTTCGCCGGGATCATTCCTATCGTTCCCAACCAGGTTTCCATCAGCGCGGGCCATTTTGTGATGGGAAGCGTGGTCTGACGCAGTCCGAATGCGTGGCCACCTTCTGCGAATACATGCAATTCGACGGGGACCTTCGCCTTGCTCAGGGCCGCATGATAGAGAAGCGAAAACTCCACAGGATCGACCGGATCGTCCTGCGCGTGGATCATGAAGGTAGGCGGGGTCTGACTGCTGACATGAATCGTGGGATTGAGGCGTGACAGGTCCGCTTTATAGTTGATCGACAGATGCCCGGGATACAGCGTCACCGCAAAATCAGGGCGGCTACTCGTCTTGTCTGCCTCGTCCACGGGTGCATAGTGGCGCTTGAAATCCGTGCTGATTGCCGCGACCAGGTGGCCGCCGGCCGAGAACCCCAGTACGCCGATCTTGTTCGGATCAATCTTCCATTCCAGCGCATGATGCCGAACCAGCCCCATCGCTCTTTGCGCATCCTGCAGCCCGGTGAGCACTGTTGGAATGACGCGTACCTTGCGTACCGGATCCCAATGTGGACCAGCACCGGGAACACGATATTTCAGCAGCACGCAGGTGACACCGATTGAGGTGAGCCAGTCACATACCTCGGTCCCCTCCAGGTCCATGGCCAGAACGCGATAACCTCCGCCCGGAAAAACAAGCACCGCCGCGCCAGTGTTCACCCCTGTTGGCGAGTAGACCGTCATGGTTGGCTGCGTGACGTCCGATGCCTGCAACCACGGCCTGCCCCCGATGAGCTTTTCGTCGCGCACGGTCGTGGCCTCCTCGGGGATAGCGCCGGACTTCGCATTGGGTATCGCGCCAGGCCAAAGGGGAATTTGTTGATGGCCCTGGGCCGGCTGCCATGGAGCCGCCTGGGTGTGCGTGCAAACCAGCGCTGCGATTAGCCATAAAAGTTGTTTCAATATTGCTCCGTCAATGACATTGAAGTGGCGGCAGGTGGCGCGGAGGCCGGGAGTTGACACAGCACCAGTCCGCCCGGTCTTGTTGTCCAGTGCACGACGATCTCCGAGAAATACTGCGCAACTTTTGCTTGTTGTATTTTCATGAAAATCTTTGCTTCCGTAAAGACAAATATCTTTTATCTAACATTTCTGATAAGCTAGGCGCCGTTTCTGACCTGAACTAAATGTTGGTCCCCCACGTTGATACCTGATGTTCTGGTCATCACGTTCTTCCTTGCCATTGGCAGCACTCCACGCGTGCCGGAACTTCACATTTGCTTCGCGCTTCATCGACAAATTCGCCCCGTCAGTCTTCCTACTTGGGTTGTTCAGCTGATCAGGAACGTTTTTCAAGCTGGTTGGACGCGTTTACATCCTATGTGGAAAATATGAAAATCGAAAAATTCTTACCCTGTCTGCTAGCTTGTTTTCTGGCCGGTGCACAACCAGCCCATGCCGCTTCGTACGAGGCGGCACTGAAGAACGCTGCATACGTGG